>JBGAQM010000023.1:0-30656 GCA_044220735.1 Urbifossiella sp.
GGCGGCCGGCGTGAGCGGGCCGCCCGCCTCGGTTCGTCGTTACGGCTGTACGCGCAGCGTGACCGCCCGCGTTGCGTGCTCGGTGTTCTTCACCTCGCGGCGGGCCAACACGACAATCGGGTGCTCCGTCGCTTTCACCCACGGCTCGCAGTACAGCGTCACTTCGCGGCTCGTGTCGCGCTCGGTCACAAGGATGCCGTTGAGGCCAACGTTGAGCACCCGTACGCCGTGCGGTAGCCCGCGTACCTCCACGGGCACACGGCCGGTAAAGCCGTTGAGGCGTGCGATGTCCACGGTGAATTTCACCTCGTGACCGGGCCGGACGACCACCTCGCGTTCCCGGACGGTCGCGCGAACGTCGGCCGTGTCCGACGTGGTCGGGGTGCCGCCGTCCGCGACGCGGGTCACATCCTTGCCGTCGATGGCAGCCGTGCCGACGAGCCGCAGTTGGGTGCCCGCGGGGACGGCAGCGTCGGCCGGGGCGAACAGCGCGAACGCGGTGCTAAGCTGTCCGGCTTCGATGGTCGTCTCGGGGGCGTCGAAGCCCTTCGGCAACCCCTCCAACTTCAAGCGGATCGGCCCCTCGAAGCCGTCGCGGCGGACCGCGGTCACGGCCACCGGCACGGCACCGTTCCGCCACACGACCGGTGTCGTCGGCGTGAAACTCAGTGCGAAGTCGGGACGCGGCGGGCGCACGGTGACGCGGAAGGCGTGGGTCGGGCCGCCGCCGCCGCGCGTGTCACTCACGCGCACCTGATACACGCCGTCCGCGGGGGCCTCGAAGACGACGCGCGAGTCGGTGCCGTAGCCGGGGCCGCCGTCGTCGTTGCGGTAGTTCAGGGTGAACACCGGCTGCCCGTTCGGCGGAAAGGTGCGGCCCGGCGGGTGGACCTCAACGCGGTACATCGTGCTGTCCATGCTGTGGTGGCACGGCGTGGTGTCGAGGAAGCCGACGCGGCGGCCGCCGGCCTGGTAGAACTGGCAGTCGTCGTCCGGGTTGCGGGGCAAAGCGAGGATCTTCATCACCTCCCCGTCGACGTACAAGTAGTCGTCGATTGCCAGGTCGGGCCACACGGTGAGGCGGATGCCGGAAACGTTGGAGTCGTGGTCGCGGAAGGCCACGAACGTCTTCGTCGTCGCCCGCAGCACGGCACGCGGGACGGGCTTCCCCGCCGCATCCAGCACTTCGGCAACGGAATCGACCGGCGACCCGGCCCGCGCCGCGGTCACCTCCACGAGTAGCCTCTCCCCCTTCTTCGCTGCGAACCGAACGGTCTGGGCGTCGCCCGGCTTGGTCAGGATCCCGTCGGCGGACCCCGGCACGCGGACCTCGCCACCGGCCGCGGGGTCGATCACGACCGAGGGAAACTCGTCCACGATCACCTGCACCGCGCCGAGCGGTCGCTCGCCGCCCTGCGGCAGCGGCACGTTCACCTTCGACCCTGGCGCGGCGTCGGCGGGGACGCTCACCGGCACGGTGAGCGCGTCGGCGCCGAGGTGGACGCCGCCGACGTGAACGGTCGCCGTGCGGCCGCGTTGCACGCCGAGCGGAAAAACGCCGGTGACGACCGGCACGTCGCCGAGGTGGAGGCGGTAGGTGAAGTCGGGGCCGCCGCGGTACTCCCGGTCGCGGACGCCGACGGCGTAGGCGCCGGCGGCCGGGACGCGAAGCCCGAGTACGGCGCCGCCCTCGGCCAGGACGCGGCCGTCGGCGTCGGTGAGGACGAGAACCGGGTCGAGCTTCGAGCCGACTTCGGTCGCGACCACGTGCACGCCGACCGGTTCGCCGGCCTTCGCGGTGAAGCGGAAGTAGTCCACGTCGCCGGCCCGGTCGATGGCGCCGGTCACGGTGCCCGGCAGGCCGACCAGCATCGATTGCCGCGCCGAGTCGGTAGTGCCGGATTCGGGGACCGCGACGTGTCGGTCGATCGCGAGCGCCAGGGGGGCCGACTTGCCCCCCGGCCCTTCGAGGGTCAGCGTCACGGGTCCCACCACGGCCGTCGGAGGGATCACGATTTCCAACTCCAGCGCCGTCGCGCTACGTCCCGCGGGAACGATCTTCGCCTGTACTCCGGGCACGTTCGCGGTCACGACCGTAGCCTGATCGAGCCCCTTTCCAGCGAGCGCGACGCGGCTCGACTTGCCGCGCGGGACGCCGGTCGGGTTCGCCTTCTCGGCCTTCGGTGGGGCGAGCTTCGTCGGGAGCGGCTGGGCCGTCGGCTGCCCGGTCACGGCGTCCACGAGCAGGGCGGTCCCGTTGAACAGGCCGAGCGCCAACTGCTTGCCGTCGCCGCGGACGGCGAACCCGAGCACCACGTCCGGTTGTGCGGGGAACACGCGGGTTTCCGTCAGCTTTGCCGCGTCCCAGGCCTTCACCACGCCGTCCTCCCCGGCGGTGAACAGCGCCTTGCCGTCGCCGCTGAAGCCGAGCCGACTGACCGGCCGCGAGTGTGCGAAGGCGGAACGGACGAGCCGTCCGCCGTCGCGGCCCGCAGACCAGACCCGGACGCTGCGGTCCACTCCCGCGGCGGCGAGGTGGCGACCGTCCGGGTTCCACGCCAGTGCGTACAGCCAGTCGGTCGATTCGCCGAGCGTGTAGAGGCGCGTGCCGGTCCGCACGTCCCACACTTTGACGGCCCGGTCGCCGGCCGCGGACGCCAGCAGCAGCCCGCCCGGCTGGAAGGCCAGCGCGTAAATGGTGTCGCTGTGGTCGCGGAGGGTGTGGACGAGCGTCGCGGCCCCGTCTTCGGTCAGGTCGTAGACCTGGATCACACGGTCGTAGCCGGCAGTGGCAAGCTTCTTGCCATCGTCCGACACGGCGACCGCATAGATGATGTCTTTGTGCGACGCGGCGAGCTTCGCAGGGCCTGTCGGTATTCCCGTGGCGTCCAGCGGCACGACCGAGACCACGCCAGAGCGACCCGGTTCCCCGGCCGCGACCGCGAGCCACTTCCCCGACGGCGCGAATGCGAGCGCCGTCACCCGGCCCGCGACCCCCGGAAGCGTGCCCACCGACTCGGCAGTTCCGGAGTTGAAGAACCGCACCTCGCCGTGCAGGCCGAACGCCACCGTGGTCGCCCGAGGGTGGTAGGCGGCCGCGGAGACGGCGGGTGCGGCCGGCGCCAACGCTGGCGAGAGAAGCACGAACGCGAGGGAGAGGAGCCGCGGCATCGGTGACGCATCCCGGGGTTAGCGGAGGACGGCGGCGACGGCCGCGCCGACGGAGGCGAGCATGAGGAGCACCGCGAGCGAACAACTGCCGCACCCCTCGGCGACGGCTCCGACGCCTTCAAGGGCACTGCCGAGACCTTCGGCCGCGCCGCCCACGGCCTCGGCCGCGCCCGACGCGACCGAACCGACGGCGTCCGCGACACCAGACGCCGCGTCGGAAATGCCCTCGCCGATCCCACTCAGGAGATCGAGTCCGTCCGCCGCGCCGCCGACGGCGTCGCCCGTGCCGCCGAGCACGTCACCCACGCGACTGGCGGTCCCCTGCTCCTCGTCCGGCGACACGGGGAGCGGATTCAGGGGCAGGCCATCGGGGCCGAGTTCAGTCGGGTCGAGCGGGTTCATGGGCGGCTCCGCGTCAGTGGTTGAACAGGAACTCACGGCCGGTCAGGACGGCCCACACGAAGTCTTCCAGTGCTTCGCGTCGAGCGGCCGGGTTCTCACGCCCGGCCTCGGCCAGGATGCCGGTGAACCGGTCGCGCTCGGCCGGCGTCGGTGCCCGGCTCAACGCGGCAAGGTAGAGCCGGTCCACGACCTCGCGGTCGGAGAGCTTCTGATCCACCCAGCGGGCGACGACCGAGCTGCCGCTACGGAGCTTTTCGTTCAGCGTCTGCCCGTTATTGAGGTGAAGCGCCTGGCCGACGCTCGCGTCCGCGGTGCGTTCGCATGAACACGTCGCCACCCGCTCCGGCCGCCCGAACGCCTCCAGGAACCGTGACACGGCCAGTGAGTCGGGCAGTTGCATCGCCCGCGTGCCAAGTGGATAGCTCGTTGTCGGCGTGACCGCATCACCCCCCGCGGACTTCAACTGGTTAAAGGCGGTCGGAACGCCGGTCACGTCCGAGTAGGCGTCGAGGATGACCTCGGCCGGAAGGCGGCGCAGCAGGTAGCGGGAGTAGAAGCGGTCGTCCGCGGCGTTGGCCGGCGTCGCCCTCGACGCCCGCTGGTAGGCCGCGGAGAGCGTCACGGTGCGGATGAGGTGCTTCACGTCGAAGCGGTTCGTTACGAAGTCCGCGGCGAGGGCGTCGAGCAGTTCGACGTTGCTCGCCGGGTTCGTGTCGCGCAGGTCGTCTTCGCTCTCGACCAGCCCTCGGCCCATGAGCCCCTTCCACACGCGGTTCACGGCGGCCTTCGCAAAATACGGGTTCGCCGGGGCGGTCAGCCAGTCGGCGAAGTGCTTGCGGCGGTCGGCGGGGTCGCCGTCGGGCACGGCCTTCCCGTCCAACGGGGTCGGCGGCATCGCCACCCCGCGGCGCAGGTGGAGCGCGTCGCCGTCGGCCCGCGGCTGGATCAGCACCTCGCCGGGGCGGTCGCCGTTCTTGAGCCCGACGCGGGCGAAGAGGTTGGCGAACTGCCAGTACTGGTCTTGCGTCCAGCGCTCCAGCGGGTGGTTGTGACAGCGGGCGCAGGTGATCGACATCCCCATGAACGTGACCGCGGTCGATTCGGCGAGGTCGGACACGTCGCGGTGGAGGACGAAGTAGTTGCCGCGGCCGTTGCTCAGTGTGCTGCCGGACGCGGTGAGGATGTCGCGGGCGAAACGGTCCCAGGGCTGGTTGTCGGCCACCGACTGGCGGACCGACCGGTAGAACGCCCACATCGCCGGCTGCGGCAACCGCCGGCTCGACACCAGCAGCAGGTCGGACCACTTCATCGTCCAGTAGTCCACGTACTCGGGACGTTCCAGCAACCGGTCGATCAGCTTCTCACGCTTCAGCGGGTCGGTGTCGCTCAGGAACGCGGTCGTCTCGTCGGCCCGCGGCAGCAGCCCGCACACGTCGAGGTGGACCCGGCGGACGAATTCCGCGTCGGAGCACGGGCCGTTCGGCGGGATGCGGAGCAGTTGCAACTTCTTGAGGACGAGAACGTCCACGAAGCCGGCCCCGGCCGGCGCTACGAACGCGGCCTCGTTCACCGGGGAGTCGAACGGGGCGGTCACGGCGAGGGCGGCGACCTTCGTACCGAACAGGACCGACACCGCCGCCTCGCCGTACCCGGCGACCGTGACCCGCCCGTCCTCGTGGACCGTGGCGACCTGCTCCTCGCTGGACACGAACTTGGCCCACCGCGTCACGTCCTCGACGGCACCGTTCGCGTACACGGCGCGGACGATCACCCGGGCCGTGTCGCGCGGCTTCAACAGGGCCGCCCGCGGGTAGACCTCGAGCGACGGTCCCGTTCGCGTAGACGGCTCGGACGATGAGGCGCATCGTGTCGCGGGGTTTCAGCAGCGCAGCTCGCGGGAAGACTTCGAGCCGGACGAGTTCGGGTTCGTCCGACGTCGGCGCGGTCGCGCCGGCGGCGATCCATTGCAAGAGCAGGGCGTGGTGGTCGGAGTCGGCTTCGAAGCGCGTGCCGCCGGTGTGCGGGATCGCCCGCGTCGCCTTCCGGAGCATCAGGCTTTCCGCTGGTCGGGTGAGATCGACGCGGCGGGCGACGACCTGGCGGGTGATGGCGAAGTGGTCCGAGTCGGGGTCGTAGCCGCGGAGCGACAGCTTGAGACCGCCCTTGCCGGCGAGCGCCCCGTGACACGCCCCGGAGTTGCAGCCGGTGCGCGTCAGCGTCGGCACGACGTGGTTGCGGAAGCCCCAGCCCGGCTGCCCGGCGGACGACGTGAATTTCACCGGTAGCGTGCGGCCGTTCACCGTCACGGTCAGCGTCGCGTCCCCGTTCCCGACGGCGGTGACGAGCCCGGCCGCGTCCACCGTCGCGACGGGTGCGGCCGAACTGACGAACGCGGCCTTCGCAGTGTGGTCGGCGACGACGCGGCCGTTCTCCTCCTCGACGACGAGGAGTTGCTGCACGCGGTTCGGCCCCGACACTGAGACGGTCGGCGGGTAGACCTTCAACTCGCCGGCCGGGGCGACGCCGGGAGCAAAAAGCAACGCGAGAACGGGAACCGTCGGCCGCATCACGGGCATCCCGGGTGAGAGTCGAGTGTCTGAATCGAATCGGTCAGAACAGCTCGGAGATCGGGCGGACCCCGAAGTCCACGAGCGGCAGCGGCCGGCCCTGGGGGCCGGGGAGCTCCTTGTGTGGGTCCAGCCCGAGCCCGCGGTACAGCGTCGCGGCCACCTCGCCGGGCGTCACCGGGCGTGTCTTCGGGGTACCGCCCAACTCGTCCGACTCGCCCACGACCCGGCCGCCCTTCAGGGGGCCGCCGCCCATCAGGATGGTCCACACGCCCGGGTGGTGGTCGCGGCCGCCGGCCGGATTCACCTTCGGCGTCCGGCCGAATTCACCAAGCGCCACCACCATCGTGTTCGACAGCAACCCGCGCTCGGCGAGGTCCTCCAACAGCGCCGAGTACGCACGGTCGAAGTTCGGTGCCACCTCGCGCGACATCTGCACGATGTCGGTGAACGGCTTCGACCCGTGGATGTCCCACGTCACCTCGTCAAACACGGTTTCGAACATGTTCACAGTCACGAACCGAACGCCGGCCTCAATGAGCCGGCGGGCCATGAGGCAGCTCTGGCCGAACCGCGTCCGCCCGTACCGCTCCTTGACGCGGTCCGGCTCCTTCTCCAGCGCGAAGGCGTCGCGTGCCCGCGGCGACGACATCAGCCGGTAGGCCAGGCCGAAGTTATCGTCCAGCTGGCGGGCGGCGGTGCTCCCCTCGAACGCCGCCGTGGCGCCGTCGACCGCCTCGCGCAGCCGTTGTCGGCGCTCAGCGCGGACGCCGGTGATGTAGTCCGGCGGTAGCAGGTCGGGCACGCGGAACCCGGGGGCGTTCGGGTCGGCGTTTAAGATGAACGGGTCGTGCGGCTTGCCGAGGTAGCCCGCGGAGTGGCCGTGCGGAAGGTTACCCCCGGTGCGGCCGATGGGCTTCGGCAGCAGTACGTGCGGCGGCAACTCGCCGCGGCCGCCCTTCAAGTAGCCGAGCGCACACCCGACGTGCGGGTGCTCGACGCCCCCGCCGAACAGCCGGCCCGTCTGCATCATCTGGTGGCCGGTGTCGTGGACGGCCGCTGCCGTGTGGTAGACCGACCGCACCAGCGAGAACTTGTCGGCGTGCCGGGCCGTCTGCGGGAAGATTTCGCTGATCTGCGTGCCGGGCACGTTGGTCCGCGTCGGGCTGAACGGCCCGCGGACCTCCTCCGGGGCGTTCGGCTTCGGGTCCCACGTGTCGATCTGGCTCGGGCCGCCGACCAGAAACAGCATGATGCAGTTCGTGTCGTTGTCGGCCTGCCCGGCGGCCTTCGCGCGCTCGAGGGCCGCGAGCGTGAGGCCGATCGGGGCGACCGCGCCCGCATGGAAGAAGTCGCGCCGGCTCGGGCCGTTGCAGACGTTGGCGGGGCGGGGTGCGTCCAGCCGGATCATAGCCACCTCGGGGAAGGGCCGCGGCGGAGGGCGTTGGGGTTATTGATACCCGACGCGGCGCCAGCGTTCAACGCGCGGTCACGGCATCACCTCGCGCGGCGGCGGCGCCTCGACAGGTTCGCCCCCACCTCCGCGCCGCCAGCGCACGGCGTTGCTCAGGTTCGATTCGGCTTGTGTCGAGTCCGGTGTGATGCGGAGGGCTTCCTTGAAATCGGTGATCGCGCCAGCGTAGTCACCGAGCCTCATGCGGGTGAAACCGCGGCTGTTGTAGGTGGCAGACGACTCGAGCCCGGAACGCGCCTCCGACTCGATGGCCTGCTCGAACTCTCGGAGTGCCTCGGCGAACCGGCACTGCCGCTGGAACACGGCCCCTCGGTTGTTGCGAGCGGAGGCGAAGTCCGGGTTCAGCGCGAGTGCCCGGTCTGCGGCCTCCAGGGCGGCCTCGGGGTCGTTCGTGCGGAGCAGCACGGCGCATAGCTGCGTCCACGAGTTGTAGTCCCGTAGGTCCAGCCGCACGGCCCGGCGGTAGCAGCGAACGGCGTCGTCGATCTGGCCGCGATCCCAGTGCGCCCGGCCGAGGCTCCGCCACGCGACCTTGCTCGTCGGCCGCAGCGAGGTCGCCGCCTGCGCCCACCGCAGTTGCTGGGCTTGCGACTCGGTGCGCACCGTGGTCGTGGATTCCAACACGCTCAGCATGGTGTAGATCAGTGGAACGTTGTCCGGCGTCCGCTCCAGCGCCGGCCGCAGCACGCGCTCCCGGGCGGATGCCGAGAACTGGTACACCTGCCCGAGAACGGCCGCGAACCGGGCGGGCTGCCGAAGCGCGGCCGGGTCGTCCAACAGCGACTGCTTGAATCTCAGGTCGAAGCCCAGCGCCGTCGTGCGAAACCCGTTCCGGTACGGGTCGGCGTCCACGTTGCGGAGCAGGTTCCGCAGCGCGACGCGGGGTTCGGGGTCCGAGAGGTTCAGGAACCACAGGTCGAGCGCGAGCAAGAGCCGTTCGCGGATGACGGAGCCGTTCACGACCGAGGCAGCGGTGTCGATCGGCGTCCTGCCGGGGTCGATGCCGTAGCCGCGGAACGCCGTGTCCCATGCCGCCGTCGAGCGTCGGACCCGAAGTTTGTAGTCCTCCGCGGCCCAGATTGCCTCGTCGGCCGCGTCCAGCGCCCGCAGCATCGTCAGGTCGGCGCGGGCGCGGGCGACGCGGTCCGCGGACGCGCCCACGCCCCCCTCCGTGAGACGCTTCTCGATCAGCGCGAACGGCACTGCCGCCTTCTCGGCGTCATCAGCCACGAGGGCCGCGTTCACCTCGGAGAGAAGGAATTCGACCGCCTGCGCGTTGCGAGCCGTGCGGGCCTCGGCGTCGGCTTGCTGTTGGGCCGCCAGGCGATCTACCTCGGCCTGGTTCGCGCGGCGGACGATTTCGCGGTCCGCAGCCTGCCGATCGGCCCACCACGCCCCGCCGGCCACGCCCGCCACGATCACGACCGCCGCCCCCGCCAGCGCCTGTTGGACGCGCTTCCGTTTCCGTTGTTCCACGAGCCGCGCCTCCGCGGCCGCGCGCTCGCGTTCTGCCTCTCGCAACCGGCCCTCGACGCCCGCCCGGTACGCGGCGACGGCGGCGGCTACCTGCTTGGCGTCTGCCGGGCGGGCGTTCGGGTCAGCCTGCAGGCAGCGCTTGGCCAGCGCGACGAGTTCGGGGTCGGCTTCTGCCGCGTTGAGCCGTTCGACCGCCGGCACGAGCTGGCCCGTGATGGCGAGGGCCAGTACCTCCTGCGCGGTCGGTGCCCAGTACGGCGGACGGCCGGTGAGCAGTTCGCACAGCATCGCCCCGAGGGCGAACACGTCCGACCGCGTGTCCGTGCGGTCGATGTCGCCCTTCGCCTGTTCGGGGGGCATGTACGCGGGCGTGCCGAGTAGACTCCCGGCTCGCGTCTGGGAGCCCGGGTCGCGGTCCGACTCGATCACTGAAACCGGGGGTGCGGTCGGGTGGTCGCCCGGCGGGTGTGCGTCCGGGGTGGCTGGCACGCCCTCGCCCAGGACCTTCGCGAGACCCCAGTCCATGACCTGCACTTCGTCGAACGCGCCGACCATGACGTTCGACGGCTTCAAGTCGCGGTGGATGACCCGACGGTCGTGCGCGTAGGCGACCGCCTGACAAACGCCCTCGAAGGTGCGCAACAGTTCCGGGAGTGACGGCCGGGCGGTGCCCAGCTGGTCAGCGAGCGTCCGCCCGCGGATCAGTTTCATGGCAATGAACGGCCGGCCGTCGCGGAGCGTGCCGAGGTCGTGAACCGGTGGGATCCCCGGGTGCTGGAGCTTCCCCGTGATGCGGGCTTCCTCGACGAACCGCGACGCGGACGGGGTGCGTTCTTTGAGGTCGTTGCGGAGGAGCTTGAGTGCGACCTCGCGGTTCAGGACCCGGTCGCGGGCGGTCCACACCTCGCCCATACCCCCGCGGGCCAGGAACGCGATCAGCTGGTAGCGGTCGTCCGGCGTGGGGAATGAAGTCGGGCTGTCCGACCCCTCGAACGCCCGGGTGTGGAATTCGCCGGCCGAAGCGGCGACGGAGGCGGTTGGGGAGTCCAGCGGATCGGGTGGCGGGGAGTGGGTTCGCGTGTGATACGAGACCGGCGCGGCCGTGCCCACGTCCCGCGGTGCGGCCGGAGAATCGGACGACGGTGCCGACATTCCGCAATTCTACCTGGGTGCGTAGGGCGACGCAACCACTGGTCTCCGGCGCAAGTCTCATTGTCCGTTCAGGAAATCGGGTTCGCCCGGACTCCCCGCGTGGCGTAAAATCCAATCACCCGCCCGACACGCCCGTCCCCGACCCCCCGCCGGCCGGACCCGGCCCGACGAGGATCCTGAATGACCCGCTGGACCGTCATCCTCCCCGCTCTCGCGCTGGCCGCTTCGCCTGCGATTGCCCAGCCCGGCGCGAAACTCACCGCCGAGCAGAATCACTTCTTCGAGACGAAGGTCCGACCCGTCCTGGCGGAGAAGTGTTACTCGTGCCACGGCGAGAAGAAACAGAGCGCCGGGCTCCGGCTCGACACGGCGGCGGGCGTCAAGCAGGGGGCCGACGACGGGCCGGTGATCGTCCCAGGTGACCCTGCCAAGAGTCGGCTCGTGAAGTCGGTGCGGCGCGAGGGCGACTTCGCGATGCCGCCGAAGGACGCGCTCCCCGCCGCGCAGGTGGCCGACCTGACGGAATGGGTACGGATGGGCGCCCCGTACCCGGCCGACCTCACGAACCAGAAGGCGACCGCCGACGCGACGAAGCACTGGGCCTTTCAGCCAGTCAAGCTTCCCCCCGTGCCGGCGACGAAGCAACTGACCACCCACCCGATCGACGCCTTCGTCGGGGCGCTGCTGGACGCGAAGGGGATGAGCCTGTCGCCGCCCGTCGATCGTCGCACGCTCCTCCGCCGCGCCTCCTACGACCTCACCGGACTGCCGCCGACCGCGGAGGAGATCGAGGCGTTCGAGAAGGACCGCTCGCCGGGCGCCTTTGAGGCGGTGTTGGACCGGCTGCTGGCGTCGCCGCACTACGGCGAGCGCTGGGGCCGGCACTGGCTCGACGTGGCGCGATACGCCGACACCAAGGGCTACGTCTTCACCGAGGAGCGGGCTTTCGCGTTCGCCTACACCTACCGCGACTACGTGATCCGGTCGTTTAACGAGGACAAGCCTTTCGACCGGTTCGTCGTCGAACAACTGGCCGCGGACCGGTTGCCGCTCGGCGAGGACAAGTCGGCCCTGGCCGCGATGGGGTTCCTGACCCTCGGCCGGCGCTTCCTCAACAACACGCACGACATCATCGACGACCGCATCGACGTGGTCAGCCGCGGGCTGATGGGCCTGTCCGTCGCGTGCGCCCGCTGCCACGACCACAAGTACGACCCGATCCCGGCGAAGGACTATTACAGCCTCTACGGCGTGTTCGCGAGTTCGGTCGAGCCGCGACAACTCCCGCTCTTGTCTACCACGCGCACGCCCGAGGAACAGGCCTACGAGCGCGAGTTGGCGAAGAAGGAGGCGGACGTCGAGGCCGAGAAGGTCCGGCGGTTCGAGGCGGCGCTCGCCAAGCTCCGCACGCCCGACGCCATCGGCGACTACCTCCGCGCCGCGCTCGACGCACGGGGCAAGTCGCCTGAACAAGTACAGGCGTTCGCGCGGGAACGCGACCTGAACGGCTTCGTACTCGGCCGCTGGCGGCCCTACCTCACCGAGCAGTTGAAGGCCGGCAACCCGGTCTTCACGCCGCTCGCGGCTCTGCACGCTCTCCCGGAAGCCGACTTCGCCGCCAAGTCCGCGGCGACGCTCGACGGCCTCCCGAACGGTAAGGGCCACGTCGCGGTTACGGCCGCGCTCGCGGCTGCGAAGCCGAAGAATGTACGCGATGCGGCCACGGTCGTCGGCAAGGTAATCGCTCAGGGCAAGGACGACGCGGCGCTCGCGGCGGTGTTGGGGAAGGGGGGGCCACTCGACGTCCCGGTTGCGGAGGCCGACAAGCTGTTCAACCGCGTGGACCGCGACGCGCTGGTCGCCGCCCGGAAGAAGGTGGACGCCTTCCAGGCGGCCAGCCCGAACGCCCCGCCGCGGGCGCACGTCCTCGCCGACGGCCCGATTCAGGAGCCGGTCGTGTTCCTCCGCGGCAACCCCGGCAACCGCGGCCCGGCCGTGCCGCGTCAGATGGTGGCCGTTGCCGCGAAGGATCGGCAGCCGTTCAAGCAGGGGAGTGGCCGGCTTGAACTGGCGAACGCGATCGCCAGCCCCGACAACCCGCTGACCGCGCGGGTGTTCGTGAACCGCGTCTGGGCCACCCACTTCGGGCACGGTCTGGTGCGCACGCTGAGCGACTTCGGCGTCCGTAGCGACCCGCCGACGCACCCCGAACTGCTCGACTGGCTCTCCTACCGCTTCGTCACTGACGGCTGGAGCCCCAAACGGCTCCACAAGTTGATCATGCTGTCGGCGACATACCAGCAGGGGAGCGCGGCCCCGGACGCCGCCTTCCGCGCCGACCCGGAGAACAAGCTCCTCGCCCGTCAGAACCGCCGCCGGCTGGACTTCGAGGCGCTGCGGGACTCGCTTCTCGTCGGCGCCGGCAAACTCGACCGTACCGTCGGCGGCCGACCTGTGGACTTGTTCAAGGCGCCGTTCACGACGCGCCGCTCGGTCTACGGGCTGATCGACCGGACGAACCTGCCCGGCACGTTCCGCGTGTTCGACGTCGCGAACCCGGACCAGCACAGCCCGCAGCGTTTCCTCACGACCGTGCCCCAGCAGGCGCTCTTCCTGATGAACAGCCCGTTCGTCCAGGAGCAGGCGAAGGCGCTCGCCGCCCGTCCCCAGCTGGCCAGCGGTGGCTCCGCGGACGCCAAGGTTGCGGCGCTGTACCGCTTGACACTCGGCCGCACGCCGACGCCGACCGAGTTGGCGCTCGGTCGCGAGTTCGTCGCCGACGCCGCGGCCGGCCGCTGGGAGCAGTACGCCCAGGTGCTCATGCTGAGCAACGAGTTCGCGTTCATCGATTAAGCCGGCCAGTACGTCTGACGCGAGAGCACAACAGACGCCGCCGAAACATTCGGAGTCGACATGTACCCGTTCAGCCGACGTGACTTCCTCGCCCGCGCGGGTATGGGCTTCGGCCTCACCGCCCTCGCCCCCCTGCTCGCCGGCGAGGCCCAGGCCGTCGATGCCGTGAACCCGCTCGCGCCGCGTCAGCCGCACTTCCCGGCCAAGGCGAAACGCGTCATCCACATCTTCGCCAACGGGGGGCCGAGCCAGGTCGATACGTTCGACCCCAAGCCCGCCCTCCAGCGCTACGCCGGTCAGGCGCTGCCGACGACCAACCTCCGCACCGAGCGCCGCACCGGGGCCGCCTTCCCGTCGCCGTTCACCTTCCGGCCCCGCGGCCAGAGCGGCATCCAGGTCAGCGACCTGTTCGCCGAGACGGCCAGGCACATCGACGACATCTGCGTCATCCGGTCGATGCACGCCGACGTGCCGAACCACGAGCCGTCATTCCTGCTGATGAACACCGGCGAGGCCCGACTGATCCGCCCAAGCGTCGGCAGTTGGGTCACCTACGGCCTCGGCACCGAAAATCAGAACCTCCCCGGGTACATCACCATGTGCCCGGGCGGGATGCCGCTCCTCGACTCGCAGAACTGGCAGTGCGGGTTCCTCCCGGGTGTCTTCCAGGGTACCTACCTCGACAGCCGTCACACCGACGTGGAACGGCTCGTCGAGCACATCCGCAACCGCGCCACCGGCCCCGCCGACCAGCGCCGCCAGCTCGACCTGTTGGCGCGACTGAACAACATGCACCAGGAGACGCGGCCGAACGACCCGCTGCTCGAAGCCCGCATCCGCTCGTTCGAGCTGGCCTACCGGATGCAGTCGGAGGCGACCGAGGCGTTCGACACGACCCGCGAGCCGAAGGCGGTCCTTGACGCCTACGGCCCCGGCGAGCAGGCCCGCAGCCTGCTGCTGGCGCGGCGGCTGGTCGAGCGCGGGGTACGCTTCGTGCAGGTGAGCCACGCCCCGGTCCAGCCGTGGGACAGCCACGACGACCTGGAGGTGAGCCACCGCCGACTCGCCGGTCAGATCGACAAGCCGATCGCGGCGCTAATCTCCGACCTGAAGCGGCTCGGGCTCTTCGAGAGCACGCTCATCATCTGGGGCGGCGAGTTTGGCCGGACGCCGGTGGTCGAGCTGCCGACGCCCGGCTCGAACGCGGGGAAGGTCAACGGCCGCGACCACAACCACTGGGGGTTCTCGATGTGGCTGGCTGGCGGCGGTGTGAAGGGCGGGACGGTCGTTGGGGCGACCGACGAGTTCGGCTTCCGGGCCGTCGAGAACCCGGTCCACGTCCACGACCTGCACGCGACGGTGCTTCACCTGCTCGGGTTCGACCACGAGAAGTTCACGTTCCGCTACGCCGGCCGCGACTTCCGCCTGACCGACGTACACGGCCGCGTCGTCCGCGAGGCGCTGGCATAGCCGGTAACCGGCGACCGCCCGCCTGACCGTGCGAATCGCTTGGTCGGGTGCTATGGTGGAGTGACTGTATTCCCGAAACGACGGGTCGCAGGATCAATGTCCGACTCTGACCAGACCGCCCCGCCGGCCGACCGGGCGGCCGAGCTTCTAATCGACGCGGTTCAGCGCCTTTCGACCGCTGCGACCATAGATAACGTGACCACGATCGTCAAAACTACCGCCCGCCGCGTCACCGGAGCCGACGGCGCGTGCTTCGTTCTCCGCGACGGCGACAGGTGTTACTACGTTGATGAGGACGCCATCGGGCCGCTGTGGAAGGGGAAGCGGTTCCCGTTGGAGGCGTGTATCAGCGGCTGGGTCATGCTCAACCGCCAGCCGGTACTGATCCCGGACATCTACCTCGACCCACGGATCCCCCACGACGCATACCGCCCGACCTTCGTTCGAAGCCTCGCGGTCGTCCCCATCCGCTCGCTCGGCCCGGTCGGGGCGATCGGCGTATACTGGGCCGGTATCGCGTGCCCGACGCCGGTCCAGGTCCGCTGGCTCCAGTCCCTGGCCGACTCCACCGCCCTCGCGCTAGAGTACGTCCGCAGCCAGGCGGAGGCCGGCAAGGAACGGGGGATGGCCTCGCTCCTGCGAACCGAGAACGCGCGCCTCAAAGACGCGACACGCAAGCCCCAGGCTGGCGAGTTGCTGCGGATGTGCTTTCTGACGAAGCGGTTCGAGGTCGGCGGCCGGTGGGTCTCGGTGGAGAACCTGTTGGAGCAGTGGTACGGGCTTCACGTCACCCACGGTCTGAGTCCTGAGGGGCTCGCCCAATTGTCCGGCGACCGCAGGCTCGACCCGGCCGAGGCGCTGGTGGTCGCTACCGACTCGACGACTTGACCCGCGCTACGCCTTGGCGCCCGCGAATCGCGCCTACGAGCTCGGCCGCGGTGCGAACCTCCACCGCGAAGTCGGTGTAGCAACAGCCGACGGTCGAGGGGTCGTGCGAGTCGCTGTTCCCGAGTTGGGCGTAGTGCGGGTAGCGTGTCAACAAGTCGGCCGCCTGCCGCCGCAGATCGTAGTCCATGTTGTTCGACATCACCTCGATGCCGTCGAACTCGACGCCGGACTGCTCGACGAGTTTCTCGAACGGCTGCCCCCAGCGGTTCGGGTGCGCCGCCACGGCCGCGCCGCCCTGTTGGTGCACCGCACGCACCAGATCGACCCAGCCTATGCCGCGGAAGAACGGCGACGGGTCGGTGATGCCGTAGACCAGCACGTCGCCGCCGCGGCCCGTGACCTCCATCCCGGACAGGATCACCAGCTCCGGCGCGAACGCCCGCAACTCGGCGAGTTCGTCGTCGGGCCACCAGTAGTCGTGTTCGGTGAGCACCACGCCGTCGAGCCCAGCTCGGCGGGCGCTGCGGAGGAGGTCAAACGGGTCGGTCACCGAGTCCGGCGAGTGGCGGCTCGTGTGGAGATGGAGGTCGAACTTCATCAGCGTTCCGGGGCCGGCAGGGGCGAAGTTCCTATTGTACCGGCCGCACGACCGGCGCCGCCCGCATCCCACGACCGGCCGGCCCGTCGCCGTCCACGATCCTCCCTTGTGTCCATCCGGACAGGGTTTACAATTCCTAAGACGCGAACCCGCGCCGCCCGGCGCCGGCGCGTCCACCCCGGTCCGGCCCGCCGCGAGGCCCGCATGGCGACCCAGTTCATCACCCAGGAAGAGGCGGCCCGCCGGCTCGGGATTCCCCTGGAGGAGTTCAAGCGGCGCCTGAAGACGGAGTGGACCCACGTCACGCCGATGCGCGACGGTCCCAACCTCCGCTTCCGCGAGAACCAGATTGAGGAACTGTCCCGCCAGCTCGGCGCGGCCAGCGACCCCGAACTGCCGCTCGCGGCGATGGACCTTTCCGACCCCGGGTCGGACGACTTCAAGCTCACCCCCGGCCCGAAGACCGGCAAGATTCCCAAGGCCGGGAGTAAGCCCGCCGACGAACCGCTCGCCTTCGACGGGTCGGACGACGACATCTTCTCGCTGTCGGCCGAGCCGGCGAAGCCGAAGAAGCCGACCGACGAGTCCACGGACAGCGACGTGCGTCTGGAAGTGCGGGCGGGGGCAGTTTCGCTGCTGTCCGCCCCCAAGTCCTCGACCAAACTCAATTCCGGCGACTCGGGGAAGAAGTTGTCTTCGGACTCCGGGCGAAACGTGGGCAAGAACAAGAACCTCGGCGACAGCAGCGAGTTTGAACTCAGCCTCGACGCCGACAGCGACGATTTCGAGATGCAGATGTCCACGGACTCGAGTGACGAGGTGGACCTCGGCAGCTCGCCGCTGGACGAGGGCGGGCGGGCCGGCAAGAGTGGCGTGAACCTCCGCAACCCGGACGACGGCGGCATCCCGCTCGACCGCAACCGGGCCGGCGGGTCGGGTCGCAACCTCGGCAAGGCGCCGCCCCCGCCGGTGGACGATAGCGACGACTTCGAGTTGTCGCTCGAAGCCGATTCGAGCGAGGCCGAGCCGGTGTCGCCGAAGTCGAAGCCGGCCCCCCGGTCCGCGCCGAAGATCCAGGCCACGACTGACTCGGACAGCGAGTTCGAACTCACTCTCGACGACTCCGGCGACGCGGGCAGCCTCGGCAGTCTGGAGGCCGCCGCGCTCGACGACGAGGGGAAGGGTGACATCTTCGAGACCGACTTCGAAATCCCGAACATGCCGGACGAGTCTGGCTCCGAGGCGGTGGCGCTGGAGTCGGACACCGACCTGGAAGGGGCGTCCGAGGACGTGGCGCTGGACGACCTGGTCGTGGACGAAGACACGTCCGGCAGCGAGGCGGTTGTGCTGGACGACGAGGACGAGTCGCCGGCGCCGCGGAGCGGCCGGGGGCGGAAGGCGGCGGACGACGAGTGGGCGGGCGTGGGCGGCGGGCGGCGTCGGCAGGACGACGACGATGACGAGCCCGTCGGGGTGGCCGCTCCGGCGCCGTGGGGCGTGATCCCGGCGATCGTCCTGTTCCCGTCGTTCGTGCTGCTGATCGTCGGCGGGCTGATGGCCTTCGAACTGCTCCACACGATGACCGGTTACGCGCAGCCGCGAAAGCCGGCGTCGCCGATCGTTCGCGGCATCGCCAAGCAACTCGACATGGACGTGCGCGACCAGTAACGACTGATGAAATCGCCCGCCGGCACCAGCCGGCGGGCGATTTCGTTCACTCGTCCGCGCCCCCGCGGCGGCCCTGCTTCTTCACCGACTGCCGCCGCTTGTCCTCGACCCGTCGCCGCTTCGCCGCTTTGCTCGGCTTCACCTTCTTTCGCGGCGTCGGCTCCACCAGTGACACGCGGATCATCTCGGCGAGCTTCTCGCTACACGCCTCGCGGTTCCGCTCCTGGTCGCGGTACTCCTGCGACGAGATGACGACGTCGCCGTCCACGGTAAAGCGGCTCGGGAAGCGTGCTTTCATCCGCGCCCAGGCGGTGAGCGGGATCGCGACACCGGTCCGGCCCGCGCTCCAGCGGAGTACCGCCTTCGACGACACCTTGTTGACGTTCTGGCCGCCGGGGCCGCCGGACCGGGCGTAACTCCAGTCCAACTCCTCGTCGGGAACGGCGATCGTCTCGGTCACCTGGATCACGGCGGCGCTCCCGGACCCGGCTTGACGCCGGGGGTCGGCTTATCCTATGGTCGGCCGTTCTGGATGCCCCGGGCCGGCCCGCGCCGGCCGGCACGGACGCGGAGCGGGACATGGCCGGTGTGGTCGGTGCGCGACTCGGGCCGGCGGTCGGCGGCCGGATGGAGGCCGTCGCCCGCAAGCGGTGGCTTGCGGGCCCGGATTACCTCCGCCTCGCCGTCCTGTTCCTCGTCGCCGCCGCCGTCCACGTGTGGCTCGTCACCCACACCGCCACGACGGCCCGTGACGGCATCGGGTTCGCGCGCTACGCCATTACCCTGCAATCGCCCCACCAGACCGCGGCCGGCCACGACCCGGGGCGTACGGTTCTTGATGTCATCAAGGAGGCCCAGCACCCCCCGGCATACCCGGCGGCAGTGTGGGCCGTGGGGAAAGTCGTCCGCAACGCCGGCCGCCTATCGCACCCGGAGGCGTACCTGCTTGCCGCGCAAATCGTCAGTGCCGCGGCAGGTGTGCTGCTCGTCGTGCCGACCTACCTGACGGGGCGGATGCTGTTCGGTCGGTCGGTCGGGTTCGCCGCCGCTCTCCTGTTGCAGGTACTTCCGACGCCGGCGCGGCTCACCAGCGACGCCCTCACGGAAGGGATGTACCTGTTGGGCGCGAGCACGGCCGTGATGCTCGGCGTGCGTGCGGTGCGCCGGCCGGGCGTGGGCGGCTTCCTCCTGTGCGGGATGGCGGCCGGGTTTACCTACCTCGTACGCCTTGAAGGCTTGCTCGTCGCCGCCGGCGTCGGGGCGACGGCCGTGGCCCTCCTCGCCGCACGCCGGTGGCCGCTCGACCTGACGCTCGGGCGGCTCGCGGCCCTGGCCGTCGGCGTGGCCATCATCGCCGGCCCGTACATGGTTGTGATCAAGGGTCTGACCAACAAGCCGACCCCTCAGCACCTGCTGACGCCGGACATGAACCCCCGCGCGAACCTGTTCCACCAAAAGCCGCGAATTGCATGGGCCGCGGGTGCGGCGGTGTCCGAGACGGTGATGGCGCTGTTCTACGTCCCCGCCGCCCTCGCCGTCGTCGGCGTGGTGCTCTTGCGTCGCCGGGTTGTTGCCGATCCCGGACTGTGGTGCCTCCTCATCCTGGCGGCGCTCAGCGGCTTGCTCCTGATGGCGTTAGGCATCAAGGCGGGGTACGTCTCCGAGCGACACACACTGTTGCTGGTGATGATCGGCTGCGTGTTCGCTGCCGCGGCGCTAGAACCACTCGCGGAACTGTGCCGCAACCGCGTCCGCGCCGAGTGGGTCCTGGTCGCCATCACCCTGGCCGCGCTACCCGCCACGTTGAAGCCGCTGCACGCCAACCGCGAGGGCTTCAAACACGCCGGCCGGTGGATGGCCGAGCACGTTACCCCGGCCGATTGCGTGATCGACCCGTTTAACTGGGCGGAGTTCTACTCCGGCCGGTCGCTCTACGGCGTCCCCGCCGACCCCAATAACCCTCCGTACACCTACGCCGTCGCCGACGACCGCACCCGGCCGGATCAACACGGCCGTCTGCCGCGTCTGGATCAGGCCATCGACGTGATGACGAACGGTAATAGCCGGGTGGTGTACCAGTGGCCCGAGGACGTGCCCGAGGCGGAAGCGAAGGTACTCGTCTACCGCCTCCCGAGAACAGGGAAGTGAAGCGGACGGGCCGCCGATCGATACCGGCGGCCCGTGGGACGGTTCAGTCGAACATCCCGATCAGGTCGCCGACGCCCGACAGCGACTCGAAGTCCCAGCAGCGGGCGAGCATGGCGTCGACCCGCGGCTTGCCGTACTTCGGCTCGACCGCGCGCCGGAACTTCGCCTCCACCTCCTGGTCCGTCATCGGGTTCCCGGCGTGGCCGCGCGGGAACTCGACCTCCTGCACCAATTTCCGGCCGTCGTTGAGCGTCACCGTAATGCGGTTGGGAATCCCCTTCGGGTATCGCGTCGAGAGGGCGTCGTCGAGGTGGACCTGCACCTTACTCGTCAGGTCGATCAGGGCCGTGTCGGTGAACCGGGCCGCGTCGAATGTGGGGAGGTACACGTCGCCGTCCATCAGCGCAGCCGCGGTGCAGTAGGGGAGGGAGTGGTCGGCCGTCTCGCGCGTCCTCGGCGCCCACGCCTCGGGGTACTTGCCGATGATGTTGTAACTCGCCTCGAAGGTTTCGATGTCGATCGACTTCACGTTAGACACGTCGCCACCGAGTTCCTTCCGCAACCGAAGGGCGGCGTCGATGGCGCTCTGGGAGTGGTACTCGGCGGGCCAGTATTTGATGTAGGTCCTGTTGATCATGAACCCGTCCTGGTTGCCGAACTCGGCGCCGAACGGGGCCGGGTCGAACGCCTCCTGCGACACCAGCCGGAAGAAGCCGAGGTCGCCCTCGAAGATCGGGGCGGGGCCGCTCAGCCCCTCGCCGGCGAGCGTCGCCGCGAACACGCCGTTGCGGGCCGCATTGGCGAACGCGCAACCCTTCCACTCGCTCAGCTCGCCGCTGCGGGTCTGCCGTAGGGCCACGTTGCACACACCGGCGATGCCGACGGCGTGGACGAGCTTCGCGGCGTCGAGTCCGAGGAGCTTTCCGGCCGCGACGGCCGACGAGATGGCGCCGTAGGTGACGTGATCGACACCGTGCTTGCGCAGGCTGGCAGCGTCGCAGAAGCGGCACTGGATCTCGTAGGCGAGCACGGCGGCGGTGATGAGGTCGCGGCCGCCGCGGCCCGCGGCCTCGCCGGCGGCGAATACCGCGGCGATGTTGTCGCTCGGGTGCGCGGGTTCCTTCGACAGGTAGGTGTCGTTGAAGTCGAGGTAGCGGATGAGGAGGCCGTTCACGAACGCCGCCCACTCGGGGCTGCTGCGCCCGCCGCCGAGGAGCGACGCCCCGGGGTTGCCGCTGACGCGGAGCGCGCAGCGCTTCGCCGTGTGATACGCCTCGGCCGGCATCGCCCCGACGGCGGTGGCGAGCGAGTCGATCACCCGCCGCTTCGCCTCGTGGACGGCCTCCGGGGTCAGCTTCTCGAACGTCAATCCGGTGGCGTAATTGGCGAGGCGGGCGGCGAGCGTCGGAGCGGCCATTCGTGGTCCCCGGGGCGGATGCGTCCGGGGATGTTCTACGGCACGCGGGTCAGCCGGCTTCCTTGTCCTTCCCGTGCGCCTCGCGGAACCCGGCCAGGTGCTCGGTCAACAACTGCTTCAGCGCCGGGGTGTGGAAGTGGTCGGCCGTGACGAACTGAAGGTGCATCACGGTCGCGCCCCCGGCCCGGTCGTCGATTAACTCCGCGCCGCGCCCGAACTGCTCGATGCGGCTCAGGTTGAACTGCCCGCGGCGGCCGACGAACTGCACGTCGAGGGCGTCGGCGTCCTTCGTCCGCCAGCGTGCCCACGACCGCGTCGCCCCCGGCACCTTGACGAGGACGGCGTCGCGGTTGTCCCACTTCACCTCGGCGTCCGGCTCGACGTCGCGGACGATCTTCAGCAACTTGGGCAGCAGCGTGCGATCCCAGCGGGCGCCCCGGCCTGGGGGGAAGCCCTTGTCGGACAGGTGCCACTTCTCGCCGTCCTTCTTCCACGGCATGTTTGCCTCGACGCCCGCGGCCGTCGGCTGTTGCCGCGTCTTGAAGGCCGCGATGGCGTGTGACAGGAACTCGCGGAACGCCGGTGTGTCGATCTCGGCCTTTTTGTGGACGATGACGACGACGTACTGGGCGCCGGGCCAAGTGCCGACTTCGACACGCTTCTCGTCGCGCGAAAACCCTTCGAGGCCGGGCGTGTCCGACAGTGGTCGGAGCGCGAGTTTGGCCGCGAGCATGTCCTGCTTGAACGGCTTCCCGGGGACGCGGAACACGAGCTTCAGGTACGCCTCGTGGCCGGTCATGGCGTGGAGGAACCAGGGGTCCGACTTCTTCGGGGCGCCGACCTCGACGATGCTGCGGTGGTTCCAGTTCGTCTCGCCGAACCCGCCGGCTTTCTCGACCTCGCCGATCACCCATGCCAGCGCGGCGCCGTCCCACTTCGCCGGCTTGCCGGTCGTGGTCACGCGGTCCTTCGTGTGCCACTTCGGGCCGTCGGCCTCCCAGGGGAGGGCGTGTTCCTTGCCGACCTCGGCGATGTCCAGGTCGCCGACACGCCCGCGCCGCGCCGCCTCGGGGTCGAACGGCACGCGCTCGGCGTGAGGCCCCGCGTCGATGACGCCCTTGAGGATGCGGCCGGTGTGCGACTCCTTCACGCGCACCACGTCCTCGGGCGTTCCGGCGGCGACGACCCGGCCGCCGCCGACGCCGCCGTCCGGCCCCATGTCCAGCACCCAGTCCGCCGACTTGATCACGTCCAGGTTGTGCTCGACGACGACGACCGTGTTCCCCAGATCGACGAGCCGTTGCAGCACGTCGAGGAGTTTCCTGATGTCGTCGAAATGAAGCCCGGTCGTGGGCTCGTCGAGGAGGTAGAGCGTTTTGCTGGTGCTCGGGCGGGCCAGCTCCGCGGCGAGCTTCACGCGCTGGGCCTCGCCCCCGCTCATCGTCGGCGCCGGCTGGCCGAGGGCCATGTAGCCGAGGCCCACGTCGTCGAGCGTTTGCAGCACGACGCGAATCTTGGGGATGTTGGCGAACAACTCGAGCGCCTCCGAGACGCGGAGGTTCAGCACGTCGGCGATGCTCTTGCCGTGGTATTTCACGGCCAGCGTCTCGGGGTTGTAGCGCGTGCCCTTGCACGTGTCGCACTCGACCCACACGTCGGGGAGGAAGTGCATCTCGATCCGCTTCTGCCCGTTCCCCTCGCACGCCTCGCAGCGGCCGCCCTTCTGGTTGAAGCTGAAGCGCCGCGGGTGGTAGCCGCGGACTTTAGACTCCGGCAGCCGCGCGAACAGCTCGCGGACCAGATCGAACACGCCGGTGTACGTCGCCGGGTTGCTCGACGGCGAGTTGCCGATCGGGTCCTGGTCCACGTTGATGATCTTGTCCACGTGGTCGAGGCCGCGGATGTCGTCGTGGGCGGCGGCGGTCGTGCGGGCGCGGTGGAGCTTGCGCGCGAGCGTGTTGTAGAGCACCTCGTTCACCAGCGACGACTTGCCGGAGCCGCTGACGCCCGTGACCGCGACGAACGCCCCGAGTGGAAGGTGGGCATCCACGTTCCGGAGGTTGTTCTGGCGCGCCCCAATGATGGACAAGACGCCGGCGGTGGGGGCGACTTCGGCCAGCGCCGCGGGCGTGTGCGCGGTGCCGGCTGGAATGCGGCGGTTGCTCGGAACGGGGATCGCCAGCGTGCCGGACAGATACTTCCCGGTGAGTGACGCCGGCGCCTTCGCCACCTTGTTCGGCGGGCCGGCCGCGGTGATCTCGCCGCCCCGGTCGCCGGCGCCGGGGCCGAAGTCGAGCAGGTAGTCGGCCGCGGCGATGACCTCACGGTCGTGCTCGACCAGCACGAGGGTGTTCCCCAGGTCGCGCAAGCGCTTTAACGCTTCGAGCAGTCGTTCGTTGTCGCGCGGGTGGAGGCCGATGGTCGGCTCGTCCAGGACGTACAGGACGCCGGTGAGCCCGCTGCCGATCTGCGACGCCAGCCGGATGCGCTGGGCCTCGCCGCCGGAGAGCGTCGGCCCGGGGCGTGAGAGTGTGAGGTAGTCCAGGCCGACATCGACCAGGAACTTGAGGCGGCTGCGGATCTCGCGCAGCACCTCGCCGGCGACCTGCTGGTCGTGCTTCGTCAGGTCGAGCCCGGCGACGAGCCTGAGGGCGTCGCCGAGTGGCTGGGCTCCGAGCTGGCCGAGGGTGTGGCCGGCGAAGCGCGTGGCGGCGGCGTCGGCGCGGAGCCGCGAGCCGTGGCAGGTGGAGCAGGGGACTTCGTCCACGAGCTGGTCGAGCCGCTGGCGGTAGACGAACGAGACGCGGTTCGCCTCGTCCACGGCGGGGAACAGGCCCTTGTACTGGAACTTTGGAGCGGGCGCGGGCGGGGCAGGCTTCCTGCTCTTTCCCTTGACTGGGCTGCTGCGCTGCAAAGCCGCAAGCGGCAACCAGGCGTCACCGGTGCCGTGCAGGATCACGCGCTGGGCGGCGGGGTCGAGCTTGTCGTAGGGCGTGTCGAGGTCGAACCCGGCGTGCCGGGCGACGGCCTCCGCGAACGGCAGCCACGCGCCGTCCACGTCGGGCCAGCCGGCGATGGCGCCGTCACGAATCGAGAGCGACGGGTCGCGGATCAGGAGTGCCGGGTTCGCACCTCGCTGGACGCCGAGCCCCTCGCACGTCGGGCACCACCCGAGCGGGCTGTTGAACGAGTAGTGGTGCGGGTTCAGCGGCTCGAAGCTCAGGTTGCACCGCTCGCACGCCAGGTGCTGCGAGTAGTGGTCCACCTTCCACTGCGGCTCCGGCTTCCCGGCGTCCACGAACGCGATGCTCATTACGCCGCGGCCGAGTTCCAACGCCTGCTCGACGGCCTCGGCGACGCGGGTGCGGGTGCCCGGCTTCACGACGTTGCGGTCCACCACCACCTCGACGCGGTGCTTGCGGCGGTGGTCGATGGCGGGCGGCTCGTCGAGGTTGTAGCTGGTGCCGTCCACGCGCATCCGCACGTATCCGGCCCGGCGAATTTCCTCCCACAAGGTGTCGTACTTTTCCTGCCCCTTCCGCTCGACCGGCGCCAGGATGTAGACTTTCGTCCCCTCGGCGAGTGACAACACCTTGTCCACGATCTCGTCGGCCGTCTGCGTGCCGACGGCGTCGCCGCAGCTCGGGCAGTGACGCTGGCCGAGGCGGGCGTACAGGATGCGGAGGTAGTCGTACACCTCCGTGACGGTGCCCACGGTGCTGCGCGGGCTCTTGCTCGTCGTCTTCTGCTCGATGCTGATGGCCGGGGACAGCCCCGTGACGTGCTCGACCTTCGGCTTCTGCACCTGCCCGAGGAACTGGCGGGCGTAGCTGGACAGGCTCTCGACGTAGCGGCGCTGGCCTTCGGCGTAGATGGTGTCGAGCGCGAGCGACGACTTCCCCGACCCGCTGGGGCCGCAGAACACCGTCATTTGCTCGCGCGGCAGGCGGCAGTTGACGTGCTTCAGGTTGTGCTGGGCGGCGCCTTCGACCTCGATGTGGGTGATGTACTTCGTCGTGTTTTGAGCTTTGTGTTTGGTGTTTCGGGCCGCCGCTTGCGGCTTCGCGTTCGGGAACAGGATCGGCTTCAAGGCCGCGCCGGTGTGCGACGCCTTCACCTTCGCCACCTGCTCCGGCGTGCCGGTGGCGACGACGTGGCCGCCGCCGCTGCCGCCCTCCGGTCCCATGTCGATGAGCCAGTCCGCCGTCTTGATGACGTCCAGATTGTGCTCGATGACGAGGACCGTGTTTCCCGCCGCAGCGAAGCCGTGGAGCACGTCGAGGAGCTTGCGCACGTCCTCGAAGTGGAGGCCGGTCGTCGGCTCGTCGAGGATGTAGAGCGTCTTGCCGGTCCCCTTGCGGACCAGCTCCTTCGCCAGCTTGATCCGCTGGGCTTCGCCGCCGGACAGCGTGGGGGAGGGCTGCCCGAGCTTGACGTAGTCGAGCCCCACGTCGTGCAGCGTTTGCAACATCGCCCGAATCTTCGGGACGTGCTCGAAGTGGTCCAGTGCCTGGCCGACTTCCATCTCGAGCGTGTCGTGGATCGACCGGCCGCGGTACTTGACCTGGAGCGTCTCGCGGTTGAACCGCCGCCCCTCGCACACCGGGCACGTCACCCACACGTCGGCCAGGAAGTCCATTTCGAGCTTCGTGGCGCCGTTCCCCTCGCACGCCTCGCAGCGGCCGCCGGGGCGGTTGAAGCTGAACCGGCTCGGGGTGTAGCCGCGGGTCTTGGCGTCGGTCATGTCGGCGTACAGCGACCGCACCTCGTCCCACAGCTTAATGTACGTCGCCGGGTTCGACCGCGGCGTCCGCCCGATCGGCGTCTGGTCGATGTCGATGACCTTGTCGATCTGGTCGGCGCCTTCGATGCGATCGTGCGCGCCGACGGTGTGGTCGGCCTCGTCGGGCTCCTCGTCCTCGCCGCGGGTGTCGCCGCGGCTGGCGGCCGTCAGCGCTTCCTTCAGGATGTCGTTGATGAGCGATGATTTACCGGAGCCGCTGACGCCGGTGACGACGGTGAGGACGCCGACGGGAATCTCCACGGTCACGTTCTTGAGGTTGTTCTGCTTCGCGCCGACCACCTTGATCTGCCGCTTCGGATCGACCTTGCGGCGCTCCGCGGGGATGGCGATTTCCTTCGTCCCGTTCAGGAACTGTCCCGTCACACTGGCGGGGTTGGCGAACACCTCCGCGGGCGGGCCGGCGGCGACGACGTGGCCGCCGCGCACGCCGGGGCCGGGGCCGAAGTCCACGAGAAAGTCGGCGGCGCGCATCGTGTCCTCGTCGTGCTCCACGACCAGGACGGTATTCCCCATGTCGCGCAGCCGTTCGAGGCTCGCCAGCAGCCGGGCGTTGTCGCGCGGGTGGAGGCCGATGCTCGGCTCGTCGAGGACGTAAAGTACGCCGACGAGCCCGCTGCCGATCTGGCCCGCGAGGCGGATGCGTTGCGCCTCGCCGCCCGAGAGAGTGGGGGCGGAGCGATCGAGGGTCAGGTAGTGGAGGCCGACGTTCAACAGGAACCCGAGGCGGGCACGGATTTCCTTGAGCAGTTCGCCGGCGATCGTTCGCGCGATGTCGGTCAGCTTCGCCTCGTAGCCGTCGAACCACGGCACCAACTCGCCGATCGGCGATCCGCCGAGTTCGACCAGCGTCTTCCCGCCGACGCGGACGGCCCGGGCCTGCGGGTTCAGGCGCCGGCCGTGGCACGCCGGGCAGCGCACCTGCCGCATGTACTTTTCGAGCCGCATCCGCTGCGGACCCGGGGCGGCCTTCTTGAACTGCGACAGCAACTGCGGCACGACGCCGTCCCACTTGCCGCCGTGCTTCCAAACGGTGCCGTTGCGCTGCTTCCACTCCCAGACGATGTGCCGGTCGCCGCCGCCGTTCAGCAGCAATTCGCGGTGTTCGTCGGATAGCTCGTTCCACGGCGTCTTCAGTTCGATGCCGAGCGACTTCGCCACGCCCTCGTAGACGTGCTTCCGCCAGCGGCCCATCCCCTTCAGCGAGCCGACCAGCGGCACGGCCCCGGCGTAGAAGCTGAGCGACGGGTCGGGGACGAGCAGGTCGGGGTCGAATGTGAACTTCGTGCCGAGGCCGTCGCACTCGGGGCACATCCCCGCCGGGCTGTTGAAGCTGAACAGCTGCGGCGACGGCGGCTCGTAGCTGATGCCGCAGTGGGTGCAGGCGTAGTGCGCGGAGAGGAGGATGTCGTCCGTCGCGGCCTCGCCTTCGGCGTCGGCGGGGCGGTCGCGTTCGACGCTGATGACCAGATTCCCTTCCGCAAGCGCCAGCGCCTGTTCGACCGCCTCGGCGATGCGGACGCGGTTCGTCGCCCCCTTCGGTTCGATCCGCAGCCGGTCGATGACGATCTCGATGGTGTGCTTGATGCGCTTATCGAGCTTCAGGTCGTCGGTCAACTTCACGACGCGGCCGTCCACACGGGCGCGGACGAAACCGCGCTTCGACATCTCGGCGAAGAAGTCCTTGAACTCGCCCTTCTGGCCGCGCACCACCGGCGCCAGGATCATGAAGCGTGTGCCTTCCGCCAGTGCCAGCACGCGGCCGATGATCTGTTCGCGGGTCTGCGCCGTGATCGGCCGCTCGCACTTCGGGCAGTGGCCCTGCCCGAGACGGGCGTACAGGACGCGCAAATAGTCCGACACCTCGGTCACGGTGCCGACGGTGCTGCGCGGGTTGCGACTGGCGGTCTTCTGCTGGATGCTCACGGCCGGGGACAGGCCGCCGATGTAGTCCACGTCGGGTTTGGGGAGCTGGCCGAGGAACTGGCGGGCGTAGCTGGACAGGCTCTCGACGTAGCGCCGCTGGCCCTCGGCGTAGATGGTGTCGAACGCGAGGGAGGACTTGCCCGAGCCGCTGACCCCGGTGAAGACGATGAGCTTGTCGCGGGGCAGTTCGAGATCGACGTTTCGGAGGTTGTGCTCCCGCGCCCCGCGGATGACGATGGCCTGGGTGTCCATGAGGGCCGAGGCTCCTCCTGAGCGACGCGGGATAGGGTACGGATGACTAGTATAGTCGCAGCCGGCGGGGCAGGATAGGCAGGCTGCACGCCCGTGGAGATCCGCCCCGGGGCATTCTTGGGCCGAACCGGGAACTTTCGGCGTCGCCACAGCGTCAGACGCGGTGGAGGGTTGTGAACGACGACGATCGCCGGCTGATCGCGGAGAGCCTGGGTGGGCGGCGGGATGCCTTCGGTGAGTTGGTAACCCGATACCAGGCCCGGCTTTACAACGCAGCGGTCCGACTGGTGGACAGTCCCGACGACGCCGCCGATGTCGTCCAGGACGCGTTCCTGAACGCCTACCAGTCGCTCCACGCCTTCAAGGGCGACGCCGAGTTCTTCACCTGGCTGTACCGGATCGCCTTCAACGGCGCCATCAGCCTGAAGCGGAAGAAGCGGCCCACGGCGAGCCTGGACGCGGCCGACGGCGACCACGGGTACGAGCCGCCCGACCCGTCCGACCTCGCCCGAACCGGGCACGCCCTGGAACGGTCCGAGGAGGACGAGCAGCTGTACGCGGCGATCGCCCGGATGACGCCGGAGCACCGCGAGGTGCTGACCATGAAAGACCTCGACGGCCTCCGCTACGAGGAGATGGCTGAGCTCCTAGCCGTACCGATCGGGACGATCCGCAGCCGCCTGCACCGCGCCCGACTCGAGCTTCGCAACCTGTTGGCGCCGTCGGACGACGATGGCGCCGAACCGACCGACCGGGGAAGGGGGGAGCGTCCACCCCCCGACCCCACCTGATTCCCGGACCGTGCCCGCCATGCTGCCCGACGACGTATCGCCGCTGCTGACCGCCGCCGTGGACGGGGAACTCACCCCAACCGAGGCCGCCGCCGTCCGCGCGCTTCTCGCCGAGTCGGCACCGGCCCGGGCCACGTTCCGTCGCCTCCGCGCCGACCGCCAGCGGCTTCAGCAGCTCACGCCCGTCCCGCCGCCCGCCGACCTGTTCGCCCGCGTCATGGCCCGCATCCCGGCCCAGCCGCCGACGCCGCCCGAACTCGTCCGCCCAGTCGCGTACACCCGCCGCCCGTCGCGCGTACCCGTCGCCGTCGCAGCCTCGCTTTTGCTGGCCGTCGCCGGGACGTCGTTCTCCTTCTTCGTCAATGAACCCGATCGTGCGGCCGGCGCGAACACGACATTCGCGGCGAAGTCGAACGCGACCCGGGAACGGGAGTGGGCGAAGTTGCTGCCGCGCGAGTCGGCCCCGCCGCCGTCGGCCCCCGCACCCGGCGAACTCACCCTCGACCCGACCGACGTCGCCGCCGCGCTACCGGGATCGCCCGAGGTCGCACCGCTGCCGCGTCCGGTCGTCCGAGACGTACTCACGTTCCCGCCGCTGCCGGACGTCGGGAAACTCGAACTGGCGCGAGTCCGGGTGCCGTTCCTGGCGACCGTCGCCGAGTTCGACCGAGACGACGTGCAGCAGCAGTTTGTGACCGAGCTCGGCCAGGACCCCGCATTCCGTATCGACCTGTTCGCCCGCGACCCGGCCCGCGGCGTGGAGCTCCTGCAGGCCGCCGCCAAGGGCTCGGGGCTAAACGTCCTCACCGACCAGCGGACTGCGGACAAGGTTCAGCGGAAGCAGGCCGCGGCGTACCTCGTTTACACCGACAGCCTCTCGCCCGCGGATCTGCGGACGCTGCTGGTGCGGCTCGCGGATGCCGACGGCAAGGCGCCGTCGCGGACGTTCGACGCGGTCCACGCCTCCGCGGCGACCGCCGCGGACGGGCGCGACTTGCAGGCCGTTCTCGGCATGGACCCCGGGCTCTGGAAGCGCCCGGCGACGACCGGCGAGCCGAAGGCGGTGTCGAGCGGCACCGTCGGACAACTCACCCGCACGCTCACCGACCCGGCGGGGAAGGGGAGCGACAGGTCGGCGATTCTGATGGCCTACGCGCCGCCGACGGTGCGGACGCCGCCGGCCCAGTCGCGCGAACTGAGCCAGTTCTTCGCCCGCCGCGGCGACCGCCGGCCGACCGCGGTGCCGGTGCTCATCGTCGTCCGGCAGGCGAACGGGTAACTGGGACTGAGGGGCGTCGGGACCGTGGGACTCAGGGACCACGGAACCCCACGTCTCGTGGCATTTCCTCCCTCGGTCCCCACGTCCCTCAGTCCCTTTGTCACGGCGCTGTAACCCCACCGTAACGACCCTCGCACGACCCCTCGCGGAAGGGGCCGGCGTGGGCGTATACTCCCGGTGTTCCGACCCCGGAGGTGTGCGATGCGCTACGCCGTCCCGCTGTTCGTGCTGCTGACCGCCGCCGGGGGCCACGCCCGGGCCGCCGGCTTCCTGATCCCGAACGAGAAGGGCACCCCGCCGCTGGCGATGGTCCACCACAAGGT
>JBGAQM010000496.1:0-3623 GCA_044220735.1 Urbifossiella sp.
GAGAGGCACCCGACTCGACGCACGGGCGGGCAACCACGCGCCGGCGTCCGCGGGTCGATGCCCGCCCGCGATGACGGCCGGCAAGGCCCACCCTCTCCCCTCGGGGGAGAGGGTCGCGGCGAAGCACGCGGGGTGAGGGGGATAATCACCTCCGATGTGGATCAGGCGCCACCCTCGAACACCGGACCGCCTGCGGGTCAGGAACCAGCAACGTCCTACTTGGAGGTTCGTTCGATGAAAGCCGTCCGCGCCAACCTCGTCCTGCTCGCCGCGAGCGTGGGCCTGTGCTGCGTCCTGTACCCCGCGGCGCTGTGGGCGTTCGCGCAAACCGTGGTGCCGAACCGGGCGAACGGCAGCCTCGTGACGAGGGCCGACGGGTCGGTCGTCGGCTCGTCGCAGGTCGCGCAGGCGTTCACCGGCGACGGGTACTTCTGGCCGCGCCCGTCGGCCGTCGGGTACAACGCCGCGGCGGCCGGCGGGAGCAACTGGGGCGCGTCCAACCCGAAGCTCCGCGACCGCGTCGCCCGGCAACTCGGGCCGCTCGTCCGATACAGGAGCGGCGCCCCGGTCGGCCCCGACGTCGAGGCGTGGGTCGCCGCCGCGCCAGACCGCGCGGCGGCGGTGAAGCCGGGAATGGTGGTCGCGGCGGAGTCCTTCGACGCCTGGCTGCAAGACCCGGCGAACCGGGCGAAGGTCGCCGACATCGAGCCGGTGCCGGCGGACGTCGTGACGGCGTCTGGGGCGGGCCTGGACCCGCACATCACGCTGCGGAACGCCCGCTGGCAGCTCGCCCGCGTCGCCGCCGCGCGGGCCGGCGCCGGCGACGCCGCCGCGGCGCGCGCCCGGATCGACGACGTCCTCACCGCGGCGTCCTTCTCGCCGCTCGGCGGGCTGGCCGGGGAGCCGCTGGTGAACGTGCTGGAGGTCAACCTGCGCCTCGACGCCGCGTTCGCAACGCCGTGACCCGTGCCCCGCCCGTCGGCGGTGGTCGGAGCGGAAACGAGAAGGTGCTGACGGAGGTCGGCGGCGGCGGTGCGCGAGCACGAGACGGTCGCCGCGACCGGCGCGACGACCGACCCGGCGTCGCCCCGCGGGTCGCGGCCCGGCCGTGCCCCTCGCACTCCCGCGATCCCTTCGGTCAACTCGTGCTGAGCCGTCGGAGCCCGCAGTCCCGCGCCCGGGTGCGCTGGCCACGGGGTTCGCGTCACGGGTCGTGCGGGTGTGGGACGCGCCGTCCGGCCGGGAGAAGGCCGACCTCGGAGGAGTAGCCGCCTCCGCCCCGGGAACCGGGATGTCTGGGGCAACAGGGAGGAGGCCCGATTCTGCCAGGGATGCGCCTTCGTTTCGTGTCCCGACTTGCGGCTGGTCGGGTTGAAGCTGGGGCACGAACCCGGGGCGCGGGGCTCACCGGGATACCCAGTCCGACTTGCTGATTACGCAGCGGAACCCGATGTGAGACATGCCCGTGTCGAACGGCGTCCCCCGCCGGGCCGAGGGGCGGTAGCTCTCGCAGTACGAGGCGTGGCAGAGGAACGACCCCCCCCGCGTGACCCGCCGCTGCGACACCGGCTCGTTCGGGTCCCACGAGGCCTTCGGCCCGGCCGGGTCGGTGGCCACGCCCAACTGACCGACGTAGGCGTCCGGCCGGTACCAGTCGCCGCACCACTCCCACACGTTCCCCGCCATGTCGTACAGCCCGTACCCGTTGGGCGTGTAGCTGCGGACCGGTGCGGTCCGGTCCCAGCCGTCGGCCTTGGTGTTCAGGTGCGGGAACGCCCCCTGCCAGATGTTGGCCTTCCCGGCGTCGGCGTCGGTCGCCGGGTCGTCGCCCCAGACGTAGCGCTTGCCGACGAGCCCGCCGCGGGCGGCGAACTCCCACTCGGCCTCGGTCGGCAGCCGCTTCCCGGCCCAGCGGGCGTAGGCGGTCGCGTCGTCCCACGAGACGTGGACGACCGGGTGCTCGTCGCGGTCGGCGAGGTCGCTCCCCGGGCCTTCGGGGTGCTTCCAGCTGGCCCCGGGGGTCCACGTCCACCACCGGCCCATGTCGGCCAGGGGCACGGGCCCGGTCGTGGGCGTGAACACCATCGACCCGGCCACGAGCTTCTCGGCCGGCGGCGGCGGCGTCCCCGGCGGGAACTGCTTCTTCATCACCTCCCAGTCCGGCGGCTTCTCGGCCGTGGTGACGTACCCGGTGGCGTCAACGAACGCCCGGAACTGGGCGTTCGTCACCTCCGTCTGGTCCATGAAGAACGGGGACACGAACGCCTTGTGGGCGGGCATCTCGTTCCGGTGGCGGAGGTCGTCGGCCCCCATCACGAACGGCCCGCCGGGGACGGCCACCATCCCGGGCGGGTCGCCGCGGCGGGTGAGGAGCGTGACGCCGTAGGCGGCGCCGAACGCGGCCGCGAGGAGGGCGAGGTAGACGAGCGGCCGGAGCGCGCGCCGCCACGGCGGGGCCGGCGGGGCGGCCGGCGCCGGCGGGGCGGCCGGGGTCGGGGCCGGTTTCTTCGCACGCCGGTCGCGGTTCTTGGCGGACATGGCCCTGCACGACGTTGAGGATGAGGAGGCGCGCCTACTTCCGGGGCGGGAACACGGTCGCCCAGTCGTCTTTCATACTCGCCACGGCCCAGCCGCGCGCCGGGGCCTCGTCCAGCGCCCGGGCGAGCCGCCCGATGTGGGAGGTGCGGTCGTAGGCGTACTCGCGCGCGGCGTCGGTGTGGTGGACGATCAGGCCGAACCGCGGGCCGGCGCCGGCGGTGGTGTACCGGAGCATCTCGTAGTCGCCGTCCGAGTTGCCGAAGCACATCACCGGCCGCCGGCCGATGAACGTGTTGATGGCGACCGGCTTGCCGCCCTTGTCGTCGTTGAAGTCGAGCCGCGGCAGCCGGACCAACTCCGGGACGCCGTTCCGCTCCTCGTAAACGGTGGTGATCGTACTCCCGACGACCTGTTCCGGCGGGACGCCGTACACCCGGTCGGCCCACACCCGCATGAACTCGACGCCGCCGCCGGACACGATGTACGTCTTGTACCCGTTCGCCCGCAGGTGGCCCAGCACCTCCAGCATCGGCTGGTACACCAGCTCGGTGTACGGCCGGTCGAACCTGGGGTGCTTCGCGGCGGCGATCCAGGCGGCGACGGTCGCCTGAAACTCGGTCGTGGTCATCCCGGCGTGGGTCGCCGCCATCAGCTCGGCGAGCGCCTTCTCGCCGCCGGCCGCGACGGCCTTCAGGTCCCCCGCGAGCACCGCCTTGAACGGCTCCTTGCCGGCCCATTCGGGGTGCTTGGGGGCGAGCGCCTTCACACGGTCAAGGGCGAAGGCGAGCTGCGTGTACATCGGCTGCTCGCACCAGAGCGTGCCGTCGTTGTCGAAAGTGGCGATGCGCTCGGCCTGTGGGACGAAATCTGGGCTGCCTTCTTTGGTTACCTTTTCGACGAAGGCGATGATGGATTGTTTGGCGGGGCCATTGTTCCAGGAGGGGAGTGGATCGGCGACGTTGGGAGATGCAGTGCTTGCCGCACTGGCAAGAGTTAGGAATGTCAGAGTAAAGAGGACTGCCTTCATCGATGTTATCTCCAAGGTGCAAACAGAAAGGCATGTGGTCTGATTAGAGCACATGCCT
>JBGAQM010000497.1:0-3623 GCA_044220735.1 Urbifossiella sp.
CTTCTCGGTCACCTGCGTTGCGTCCGAGCCGATGATCCGCCAGCCGGTCAGCATCAGTTTCGACGACCGCGGCCGGATGTGGGTGCTGCAATACCTCCAGTACCCGAACTACGCCGGACTCAAGCCCGTCCGCCAGGATCAGTACCTTCGCACCATCTGGGACCGCGTTCCGGAACCGCCGCCTCACGGTCCGAAGGGCGCCGACTGCATTACGATCCTCAGTGACCCCGACGAGAACGGCGTCTACCGGAAGTCGAAGGACTTCGTCACTGGACTCAACATCGCCAGCGGCTTCTGCTTCGGGCACGGCGGCGTGTACGTCGCGCAGCCGCCGTACTTGCTCTTCTACCCCGACCGCAACGCCGACGACGTTCCCGACGGCAACCCCGAAGTGCTGCTCACCGGCTTCGGCATGGACGACACGCACTCGCTGGCGAACTCGCTCCAGTGGGGGCCGGACGGCTGGCTCTACGGCGCCGCCGGCAGCACCAGCACCTGCCGCATCCGCAACCCGGCACACCCGAACGACCCCGTCGTGGAGTTCCAGCAGGGGTTATGGCGCTACCACCCGCTGACGAAGCGATTCGAGCTGTTCAGCGAAGGCGGCGGCAACACCTACGGCCTCGACTTCGACCGCCACGGCCAGGCCATCGCGGGGACGAACTGGGGTGGCTTCGCGTGCCTCCACCAGTTCCCCTACGCCTACTACATCAAGGGCTTCTCGAAGCACGGCCCGCTTCACAACGCGCACACCTACGGCTACTTCGACCACGTCCCGTACACCGGCTTCCGCGGCGGCCACGTCACCTGCGGCGGCGTCGTCTACCAGGCCGACCGCTACCCTGAACGCTACCGCAACCAGTACATCGCCGCGAACCTCCTGTCGAATGCCATCTACTGGCACAAGCTCGACCCCGTCGGGGCGTCGTTCAAGGCGAGCCACGGCGGCGAACTTATCGAGACGGACGACAACCACTTCCGCCCGGTGGACTGCTTCCAGGGGCCGGACGGGTGCGTCTACGTCGTGGATTTCACCGACAAGCGAGCGGCCCACCTCGACCCCGTGGACAGTTGGGACCGTAGCAACGGCCGCGTCTACCGGCTTGACTACGGCGGCGCCCCGAAGCCGATGGTGAAGAACCTCCGCAAACTGCCGACAACCGACGTGATCGCCGAACTCCGCAACACCAACAAGTGGTGGCGGAACGAGGCCCGGCTGGAACTTGCCCGGCGGCGCGACAGTACCGCGGACCAGCGACTCCGCGACGCGGTTATGCAGGCCAAGGACGACGTCGCGCTCGAACACCTGTGGGCGCTCTCCGTCTCGGGCGGGTTCACGGCGTCCTTCGGCGAGAATCTGCTCCGGCACCCGGACGAACACGTTCGAGCGTGGGCGGTCCGGCTCCTCGGCGAGTCGGAGGCGGGGCTGGCCGCGGGGACTTCTCACATCCTCAAAATGGCCGGGTCCGAGCGCAGCCCAGTCGTTCTCGCGCAACTCGCCTGCACGGCGCGGTGTCTGCCGCCGCAGGCGGCGGCGGTCTGCGTCCTGAACCTTACTTCGAACCCGGCCGCGGACGCGGTCCCGCAACTGCCCCTTCTCGCGTGGTGGGCGGCGGAGTCGGCCATCACCCGTGACCCGACCGCGGGCGGACTCGCCGGCGTCGCACCCGACGACGGGAAGGCCTCGCCGCTCCAGCAGCTCACGGCGGAGCGCGTTGCCCGCCGGCTCCTCGCGCCGGATACGCGCGACGGCCCGAAGGTGCTGGCGGCCGTCATCGAGTCGTGGGAGAAAGCGGGGCCGGCCCCCGTCCTGAAGGGGATGTCGGCCGCACTGCAGGGGCGGACACTGCCGGCTGTACCCGACCCGCTGCGACCGCGGCTGCGACGGCTCGAACTCCAGGCACTCGCGGACAAAACCGCGCCCGACGAGCGGCTCACCGAGGTTCTCGCGCGGATGGGGGACGCCGGCGCGGTCGAGTCGTACTTCGCCCGCCTCCGCGACGTGAAGCATCCCGACGCGGCCCGCGTAAAGGCAGCGGAGGTGTTGCAACAGGTCCGCGCCGCCGGTGCGGACGCAGAGTTCGAGATCCTTCTGCGGGCGAAGACGTCCGACGCGATGCAACTCGGCATGCTCGGCGTCCTCGAAGGGTACGAACACCCGCAACTCGCGTCGCTCATCCTCCGCGAGTACCGCGAGCGCGCGCCGCCGTGGTCGACGGCGGTCAAGAAGCGGGCGGTTCAGGCGCTCCTGAGCCGGCCGGTGTGGGCGGCGGCGTTGTTCCGCGAGGTCGAGGCGGGAAGGTTCTCGAAAGCCGACCTGACCGTCGAGCACGCCAAGGCCGCGGTCGGTCTCAACGACCCGGCGCTCACCGCCCTCGTCGAGAAGCAATTCGGCAAGCTCCAGGCCGCGACGGCGGGCGAGAAGCAGGCACGCATCTCGTGGCTGAACGTTGCCGTCGGTCGCGAGAAGGGGGCCGACGCGGGCCGCGGCAAGGTGCTGTATTCGAAACACTGCGCCGCCTGCCACACGCTCCACGGCGAGGGCGGGAAGGTCGGCCCCGATCTCACCACCGCCGACCGCAAGAACCGCGGCTACCTCCTTGCCCAGATCGTCGATCCGTCCGGCTACATCCGCCCCGAGTTCGTCGTGCAGAACGTCCTTACTCAGGACGGCCGCCGGCTGTCGGGGATTATCGAGCCGACGGCCGGGGACTCGGTCACGGTCGTCAACGTCGTCAACGACCAACCGGTGAAGACCATCCTGGCCAAGGCGGGCGTCGAGACGCTCACGCCGTCGGCGGTGTCGCTGATGCCCGAGAAACTGCTCGACACGCTGACCGACGCTCAGGTCGCCGACCTGTTCGCGTACCTAGGTAGCGATCCACCACGAAAGGTTGAACCCGCTGCGCCGGCGTCGAAGGGCGTGGCGAAACTGCGTGTCGTGCTCGTGTCGGGATCGTTTGAGTACAAGTCGGACGAGTCGCTGGCCGCGTTCCAGAAGCACCTGGAGGCGACCTACCCGGTGCAGTGCGTCACCGTGGCGGCCAAGGCCGAGAAGGACACAACGCTCCCCGGCCTGGAGGCGCTGGACAAGGCCGACGTGGCGGTCTTCTTCACGCGCCGCCTCAAGGTCGAAGGCGCGGACCTGGAGCGGGTCAAGAAGTACGTCGGGTCCGGGAAGCCGATCGTCGGCGTGCGGACGGCGAGCCACGGGTTCCAGAACTGGCTCGAGATGGACGCCCAGGTGTTCGGCGGCGACTACAAGGGGCATTTCGGCCCCGGCATCGCAGACGTCAACCCAGAGAAGGCAGCGCGGAACCACCCGATCCTAAAGGGCGTGGGGGCGTTCAAGACGAACGGCAGTCTCTACAAGAATCCGGCCGTGGCGGAGGACGTGACCGTACTCCTCCGCGGCACCATGCCGAAGCAGCAGGAGCCGGTGGCGTGGCTGCGGGAACGCGGCAACCAGCGTGTGTTTTATACGTCGCTCGGTCACCCCGACGACTTCCGCGATCCGAACTTCGTCCGCCTCCTGGTGAACGCGCTTGCGTGGGCGAGCCGCACCGAACTGACGCCGGGGAAGTGATGTCGCGCGCCCGGACCTTTGTCGTGCTGGTCGCACT
>JBGAQM010000498.1:0-3659 GCA_044220735.1 Urbifossiella sp.
GGCCGTCGGCGGCGTCAACCCGCCCGTCGCCGACGCCCTCGCCCGCTGGGTCGAGGACGGCGGCGGAACCTGCCACCGCTTCCGCTCGCCGACCGAACTCCCGATCTCGTTGCTCGTGGACGAACCCGCCGCCGTCGGCATCGATCGCGTGTTCGGCGCGCTCGCGGCCCGGGCGCTGGCCCCGCCCGGCACCCCGGTCGTGACCGTGGACGTGGGGACCGCCGTTACGGTGAACCTGGTGGACGCGGCCGGGGCGTTCCGCGGCGGGGCCATCTTCCCCGGCCCGCGACTGATGGCGCAGGCGCTACGGGACCGTACCGCACAACTGCCACTGGTCGAACTCACCGGTCAGTCCGCGGGGCTGGAGCCGGCGACGAACACGGCCGCCGCCATCCGCGTCGGGATCGAGTCGGCGGTCGTCGGCGGGGTACACGGGCTGCTCTGCGGGGCGCTCGACGCGGCCCCCGCCCCCGGGGCGTGGGTGTTCATCACCGGTGGTGCGGCCGCGGTGCTGGACCCCTACCACCTGCGGGACGTCACGATGACGCGGGAGCCGGCGCTGAACCTGCTCGGCATCCGGCTCGCCGCGGAGGCGCTGCCGTGAGTGACACCCGGGTGTCCGTCCTCACCCCCGCCGGCGCCGGCGCCATCGCCACCGTTTCGGTGACCGGCCCGCACGCCTGGGGGCTGGCGCGGTGGATGTTCCGCACCGCCGGCGGCAAACCGCTCCCCGACGCCCCGGAACCGCACCGCTTCTGGGTCGGCCGCCTCGCCGACGGCGACGAGGTGGTGCTCGCCGTCCGCGCGGTTGTGCCCGAGGTGTGCGTCGAGCTGCACGGTCATGGCGGCCGTCGCGTCGTGCGGCAGACGGTCGAGGCGTTCACCGCCCGCGGCTGCGTCGAGGATCGCGACGCCCGCGAGGACGTGTGGAAACTCCTGTCCCGTGCCCCAACACTACGCACCGCGAACGTCCTGCTCGACCAGGCGCACGGCGCGTTCGACCGGGCCGTTCGCGCCGCCCGCGCCGACCCCGCGGCCCTCGCCGAACTCGCACGGTACGCCCCCGTCGGCCGGCACCTTGTGGAGCCGTGGCGGGTGGTGGTCGCGGGGCCGCCGAACGTCGGCAAGAGTTCGCTCGTGAACGCCCTGGCCGGCTACCAGCGCGCGGTCGTGTCGCCGACCCCCGGCACGACGCGCGACGTGGTGACGACGCCGCTCGCTTTCGACGGCTGGCCGGTCGAACTGGCCGACACCGCGGGGTTGCGCGCCGCCGCCGGCCTGGAGGCCGAGGGGATCGAACGGGCGCGGGCGGTGTTGGCGACGGCCGATCTGGTGCTGTGGGTGATGGACGCGAGCGCGGCCGAACTCGAATGGCCCGACGCCGAGACGCACGCCCTCGTTCGCCCGCCGCCGACACGCTGGGTGCTCGTGCTCAACAAATCGGACCGCGGCACCGACCGCCCCCCGAACCAGCCCCCGGGCGCGGTTTCGGTCTCCGCCCTGACGGGGGACGGGATTCCCGGTCTGGCGTCCTGGATCGCCTCCCGTCTCGCGCCCGACCCACCCCCGCCCGGCGCCGCGGTGCCGTACACGCCGGAGCTGGCAGAAGCCGTGGACCAGGCGCACGCCGCGCTGGCGGTCGGACAGTCGGACCAGGCCGCCCGCCTCCTCCGCGCCTGCGTCGCCGCGGGCTGATACAACGACTCGCGTCCCCCCCGTTGCGGAGCGTGCCATGCAGCTCGGGAAAGTTCGCCGGCCGAACGGCCGGGCCGGTGTCGTGCTCGTCGAGTCCGGCCACGTCTTCGACCTGGACATGACCCGCAAGCCGGGCGTGTCCACGCTCGCCGACATCCTCCATTCGCCCGACCCGGCCCGGCTGGCACGCGAACTGATCGACGCCGGCAGCACGTCGGAGCCGACCGGGCGGCAGGCGTACCTCGCCCCGGTGGACAAGCAGGAGGTGTGGGCCGCCGGCGTGACGTACAAGCGGAGCAAGGTGGCCCGCGAGGAGGAGAGCAAGGGGGCGGCGCAGTTCTACGACAAGGTGTACACGGCGCCGCGGCCGGAACTGTTCCTGAAGGCCACGCCGGCGCGGGTCGTTCACCCCGGCGAGCCGGTGAAGGTGCGGGCCGACAGCAACTGGAGCGTTCCGGAACCCGAGCTGACGCTGGTGGTGTCGCCGGACCTGCGGATCGTGGGGTACACCGTCGGGAACGACATGAGCGCCCGCGACATCGAGGGCGAGAACCCGCTGTACCTGCCGCAGGCGAAGATCTACAAGCAGTCGTGCAGCGTCGGCCCGCTGGTGACGCTCGCCGCGAAGATGCCGCCGCTGGCCGGCGTGGAGATCAAGCTGTCGATCAAGCGCGGCGGGGCGGTGGCGTTCGAGGGGAGCACGAAGCTGGACCAGCTGTCGCGGACGCCGGAGAGCCTGGTCGAGTGGCTGGGGAAGGAGAACGCCTTCCCGGACGGCGTGCTGCTGCTGACGGGGACCGGCATCGTGCCGCCGGACGAGTTCACGCTGAAGCCGGGCGACGCGGTCGCCATCACCATCGGCGGGATCGGCACGCTGTCGAACCCGGTGGTGTAATTCTTCCGCCGCTCGCGGCGCGTAGCGCAACGGCGCTACGCCGGCGGAGGGGTTCAGTCCTTCGGGGCGATGAGGTCGCCGAGAACCGTCCCGGGGAGCCGGCCGGTGATGACCACGGTGCGCTCCTTCACCTCGCTCTTGAGCGACTTCGCCGGCTCCACCAGCGGCTTCAGCTTCGGCTCGTTGGCGGCCAGGAACGGCAGCGCCCCCTTCACCGTCTGGAGCAACTCGCCGACGGTCTTGCCGGCCTCCTCGGCCGAGTCGTTGTCCTTCATGCCGAGGGTGACGTTCAGATTCACGTCCTTCTCGACCCGCAGGGTGAGGCTGGCGCTCTGGAGGTTGCCGGCCAGCGCCTGGACGCCGGGGCCGGCGCCCGGCCCCTTGAGCTTCGCCTTGTCGAGCCGGCCGTTGGTGAGCCCGGCGACCCACAGCGTGGCCTTGTCGTCCATCCCCTTCACCAGGGCGTTCATCTCGCGGCCGAGGTCGGCCTTGCTCTTGGCCGGCGTCGCCAGGGCGGCGCTGATCCCCTTCTTGTCGCCGGACAGGATGATGGTCTTGTCGTCCACCACGGTGCCGTAGAGCGGGTTGCCGTTGTCCGGGGTGTACTTGAACATCACGTCCTTGCCGTCCTTCACCAGGGCGAAGTGGTCGGCGTCCTTGCGGGTCTGGGCCTCGGCCGCCTTGTACAGCTTCTCCGGGTCGAACTTGCCGTGGACGATGACCAGGTACTTGAGGTCGGTCTCGTCCTTGCCGGACCCGCCGACGACGACGCGGTCGAGGTCCTTGAGCGGGTCGAGGCCGAGGTCGCGGAGGAACTTCTGGGCGTCGTTCTCGCCGAGCGCCTTCTTGATGTTGTCCAGCGCGTACTTCTTGACGATGTCCGACTCCAGCGCCTGCCGGATATTGACGGACATGACGACGTCGGCGTCGACGGGGATGAGCGGGTCGGGGTCGGCCGCGCGGGCCGAGCCGGCGGCGACGACGGCGGCGAGGGCGAGCCCCAGGGCGGGGCGTACCAGGCGGGTCATGGCGGGCTGTGTCCTTTCGGGGGGAGCGGGCCGCCGGGTGC
>JBGAQM010000024.1:0-30999 GCA_044220735.1 Urbifossiella sp.
CGCGGGCCTGCTCGGGGGACAGCGTGGCGAACAGGTGCATCACCCGCGCCACCACGCCGGTCCAGCCGGTCTGGTGGCTCGCCCCGAGCCCGGCCCCGTTGTCGCCGTGGAAGTACTCGTAGAAGAGGACGAGGTCGCGCCAGTGCGGGTCGGCCTGGAACACCTCCGACCCGCCGTACACCGGCCGCCGCCCGTCCGGGCCGCGGAGGAACGTCGCGGCCAGCCGCCGGCCGACCTCCTCGGCCACCTGGTACAGGGTCATCATCCGGCCGGAGCCGGTCGGGCACTCGACCGTGAAGGCGTCGCCGTAGTAGGTGTAGTACTGGAGGAGAGCCCGGATGATGAGCGCATTCACCGGCATCCAGACCGGCCCGCGCCAGTTCGAGTTCCCGCCGAACATCCCGGTGTCGGACTCGGCCGGCAGGTAGCCGACGCGGTACTCGCGGCCGCCGGCGTGCATCACGAACGGGTGCTCCTCGTGGTACTTCGACAGCGACCGGATGCCGTACGGGCCGAGGAACTCGGCCTCGTCCAGCATCCGCGCCAGCACCCGGCGGAGCTTCCCCTCGTTGAGGACGGACGCGAGCCGCCGGCCGGTCGGGCCGACGGCCCGGGGGTCGTGGATGGCCGCACTCAGTTCCGGCCGCTGGTCCAGGAACCGCCCCACCCGCTCGCCGAGTTCGGGGTACGCGGCGATCAGCCGGCCGTCGAGGCTGGTGGCGGCGCACAGCGGCAGCAGCCCGACCATCGACCGCACCTTCAGCCGCTCGGCCCGGCCGTCCGGGTGGCGGAGCACGTCGTAGAAGAAGCCGTCCTCCTCGTCCCACATCCCGGTGTCGCCGCCGACGTGCGTCATGGACGACGCGATCCACAGGAAGTGCTGGAAGAACTTCAGCGCCATGTCGGCGTAGTCCGGGTCGGTCATCGCCAGCTCGGCCGCGATCTGAAGCATGTTCTGGCAGAACAGCGCCATCCACGCGGTCCCGTCGGCCTGCTCCAGGTAGCCGCCGGTCGGCAGCGGCGAGCTGCGGTCGAACACGCCGATGTTGTCGAGCCCGAGGAACCCGCCCTCGAACACGTTCCTCCCGCTGCGGTCCTTGCGGTTGACCCACCAGGTGAAGTTCAGGAGCAGCTTCTGGAAGCTGGCCTTGAGCCACTCGCGGTCGCCCTCGCCGGTGCGGCCCTTCTCCAGCAGGTAGGTGAAGATCGTGGACCAGGCGTGGACCGGCGGGTTGACGTCGCCGAAGTTCCACTCGTAGGCCGGAATCTGCCCGTTCGGGTGCATGTACCGCTCGCGGAGCATGAGCGACAGCTGCTGCTTGCCGAAGTCGGGGTCCACGAGGGTGAGCGCGAGGACGTGGAACGCCAGGTCCCACGCGGCGTACCACGGGTACTCCCACTTGTCCGGCATCGAGATGACGTCGCCGTTGTACATGTGGTGCCAGTGGTCGTTCCGCGGCGCCGCCTTCCGCTCCGGCTTGAACGGGTCGCTGCCGCGCTCCTCCAGCCACCGGTCCACGTCGTAGTGGTAGAACTGCTTGCTCCACAGCATCCCGGCGAGCGCCTGCCGCATGACGAGCGCCCCGTCCGCCCCAACCGCCGCGGGGATGACCGTGGCGTAGAACTCGTCGGCCTCCTTGCGCCGGGCCGCCATCACCGCGTCGAACGCCGCCCCGAACGGCGCCGCGGGAAGCGTGTCGCTCAGCCGCAGGCGCACCGTCCGGCTCCCGCCGGCGGGCACCGTCAGCCGGTAGTGCGGGGCGACCTTCGTCCCCGCGCCCGCGGGGTTGACGGCGCCGGCCCGGCCGTGGACGACGTGGTCGTTGATGCCGTCCTTCACGAACGGCGTGCGGTTCGGGACGCCGAACACACGCTCGGTGTTCGTCTCGTTCTCGGTGAACAGCAGCGCCGCGTCCCCGTCGCACGACAGGAACCGCTCGCCGAGCACCGGGTGGGCGGCGCGCACGCCCCCGCCCGGCAGCTGCCGCAGTTCCGGCCGCTCGCCGCCGTGCCACGACCAGTCGTTGCGAAACCACAAGGTTGGCAGGACGTGCAGTTCGGCCGCCTCCGGCCCGCGGTTGTGGACGGTCACGAGCATCAGCAGGTCGTCCGGCGCCGCCTTCGCGTACTCCACGACCACGTCGAAGTAGCGGTCGCCGGCGAAGGCGCCGGTGTCGAGGAGTTCGTACTCGTAGTCGGCGCGCGACCGCGTCTTGCTGGTCTCGACGAGGTCGGCGTAGGGGAACGCGGCCTGCGGGTACTTGTAGAGCGTCTTCAGGTACGAGTGCGTCGGCGTGCTGTCGAGGTAGAAGTAGTACTCCTTCACGTCCTCGCCGTGGTTCCCCTCGCTGTTGGTGAGGCCGAACAGCCGCTCCTTCAGGATCGGGTCGGTGCCGTTCCACAGGGCGAGCGCCAGGCACAGCCGCTGGCGGTCGTCGGACACGCCGGCGATGCCGTCCTCGCCCCACCGGTAGGCGCGGCTGCGGGCCTGGTCGTGCGAGAAGTACGCCCAGGCGTCGCCGCCGTCGCTGTAGTCTTCGCGCACCGTCCCCCACTGCCGCTCGCTGAGGTACGGCCCCCAGCGGCGCCACGGGACGCCCTTGTCGCGTGCGTCGTCCAATCGGGCGTGTTCGGCGGTCATGGCGTGCTCGATTCCGGGTGGTTACTGCTTCGGCGGGGTGGAGACGGCCTTCGCGGCGAGCCCGAGCATGACCCACGACCAGCCGGCGAAGGCGAGGTCGATGCCGGCGAAGGTGCCGATCACCCACAGGCTCGCCTCCGGCCAGTCGCGCCAGATCATCACGCCCAGGACGATGCTGATGAAGCCGCTGACGGCGGTCCAGCCGCGGCCGTGGTAGCGGTGCGTGGCCGCGTGCAGCACCCGGGCCGCGCCGCCGACCAGCAGCATGACGGCGATCACCAGCGTCAGCACGGCCGCGGTCCGCAGCGGGTGCTCGACCATGATGCCGCCGACCAGGATGTGGAGCACGCCGACCAGCGCCGAGACGAAGAAGCCCTGCCACGACCGGGCGACGAACGCGCCGATGAGCTGGACCGTGCCGGCGGCCAGGAGCAGCGCGCCGATGACGATCACGGTGGTGAGCGTCGCCAGGAGGCTGAAGGCGACGGCGCCGATCCCGATGGCCGTGACGGCGCCGCCGAACGCGACGATCCAGCCCCAGTTCCGGCCGAGGCGGCGGAGTTCTTCGGCGAGCGGCCCGCCGGGTGCGATGTCGGTCGTGAGACTCATGCGTGGCTCCGGTCAGCAGGGAAGGCCGAGCAGCCCCCGGTAATGGCCGGGGACGGGTTCCAGTTCCGCCCCGTCGGCGATCTCGACCGCCTCGCGGTCGCGCCAGGGGTCGTCGGTGTGCGGCAGCGCCCAGAAGTCGCCGGCCGCGTCGCGGACGACCCACCGCCCGCCCGCCCGGTCCGCGTACACCGCCACCGCCCGTGTCCGTTCCGTGACCATCGTTCACTCCTCCTGTGGGACTCGACAGCGTTCTTCGGTCTCCGTCGTGGGTGGTTCGCCCCCTCACCCCGCGTGCTTCGCCGCGACCCTCTCCCCCGAGGGGAGAGGGTGGGCCCGGCCGGCGCCCGTCACGGGCGGGCAACCACGCCGACGCCCCGAACCACGCCCCCGCGTCCGCGGGTCGATGCCCGCCCGCGACGGGCGCCGGCCGGGCCCACCCTCTCCCCTCGGGGGAGAGGGTCGCGGCGAAGCACGCGGGGTGAGGGGGCGAACCACCCACGACGGAGGCCAACATCCCCCCACGCCGCTCCGACACCTCGCCCGTCATCCCACGTACGCGCCGCCGAGGAAGCTCGACTCGAACACCAGGTAGCGCTGGTACGGCAGCGGCGTGCCGGACGGCGACAGCGCCGAGCCCAGGTACGTGTTGATCACCGACTGCGCCCCCGCGCCGGCGCCCGCCAGGATGTCGTCCCGGCCGTCGCCGTCGATGTCCTTCGACGCCACCGGCACGCCGCCGCGGTTGTTCGTGTCGCCGGCGAAGAAGTTGCACACCACCGTCTGCTTGCCGCCCTCCTGCGTCAGCCCGAAGCCCGACAGGCCGTACACCCGCGGGCCGCCGCCGGGGCCGCCGCCGCCGATCAGGTCGCCGAACCCGTCGCCGTTCACGTCCCCGACCGCGACGTAGGCGCCGTTGCGGAGCCCCTGCTCGAACAGGAAGAAGTCGTTGATGAGCTTCGTCGGCGTCAGCCCGGGGCGGAGCGTCTTGCCGTCGAACACGGCCACGCGGGGGCCGCCGCCGAAGCCGGCCGCGACCACCAGGTCGGGGTTGCCGTCGCCGTTCAGGTCGCCGACGGCCGTGCGGGCGCCGCCGCGGAAGTTCGCGTCGTCGATGCCGAGGAAGTCGGCGATCGTGCTGCGGTCCTTGCCGCTGACGACGCGCACCCGCGGGCCGCCGCCCTCGTCCGGCGTCACCACCAGGTCGGGGAAGCCGTCCTGGTTCACGTCGCCGACCGACAGGAACACGCCGCCGGTGAACGACGACTCGAACGCCAGCCCGCTGGCGATCACCGACGAGTCCGGGCTGACCGGGAAGTTCGCCCCGCTGTACACCTTGATCTCGGTCGGCATCCCCGGGCCGGGGCCGACGATGATGTCGTCCACCCCGTCGCGGTTCACGTCCGCGGTGACGGCCCGAACGCCGCCGGTGAACGTGGGGCCGGCCCCGTAGGACTGGTACGGCGCGAACGACGCCAGCTGCGTGAACGTCGCCGCCGCGTTGACCGTGAACCGCGTCGGCCCGCCGGCGCCGCTGCCGACGACGGTGAGCGTCGTGCCCGGCGGGATCGGCGCCGGGGGCACCATCGGCGGCGGCGGGGCGGCCGGCGGCGGGGGCGGCGACGTGGCGTCCTGGACGTTCCAGCCGATGTCGGTCATCGCCGCCAGGTCGAGCGCCGTCGCCGCGACGCGCTCGCCGTCCTCGATGTCCTCGTCCATCAGCGTTCGCTGGCCCTGCGACAGCGTGTCCTCGACCCACACGTAGTTCGACTCGCCGTCCGGGCCGCCGGTGAGCGGCACGTTGCCGCCGTTGATCGCCACCGCCGTCGGGCCGAAGAACGTGTTGCCCGACGCGACGCGGCTCCAGGCGTCGCTCATGCCGAAGCCGAGGAGGTGGAGCAGCGCCTTCTGCGTCGCCGTGTACAGGTCGATCTCGTTCGAGTTCCCCGGCGGGTCGATGCCGAAGTGCCAGTTGTTGAAGAAGTCGAACGTGATCGACCCGCCCCACGGGCTGAAGTCGGTGGCGGTGCCGGCGCCGTAGCTGTTCGCCTGGCCGCGGCCGAAGACTGAGTCGTACCACGTCGGGCTGCCGCTGGCGAAGCGGGCGCTGGAGGCGCGGGTCGGCTCGCCGAGCAGGTCGCGGGCGCCGACGAACACGACGATCGTGTTCGCGGGCACGAGCAGGTTCGTGACCTCCTCGTCCTGCCCGACGCCGCCGGGGCGCTTGAACTGCGCCTTCCAGAAGTCGCCGGGCGCGCTCGGGAACGGGATCGCGGCGAGGGTGTCGGAGAACTGCGCTCCGATGTCGGCGGCGGCGGCGCGGATGGTGGTGACGCGGTCCGGGTGGTTGGTGAAGAACCCGGACGTGTCGAACCGGAAGTCGTACAGGACGTTGATCGCGGGGACCACCCGGTCCTCGAGATGCGTAAAGGTCAGGTGGGAACGGGTGGCGCTCATGGGGTGCCTCGTGGTGTGGGTCCGCGTGTCGTCGGCACACGCGGTGTGCCGTCGGCGGGTCGGGGTTTGAGCCCGGAGGGCGTCGGCCAGTAGCCCCGGGTGGACCCCGGGGCGGCTTCGGCGGTGTCACAGGGGCGTCGCACCCACGCTCCACCCCATCGCCCGCCCCGGGTGGAACCCGGGGCTACACGCCGTCGTGCTCCGCACTCTCAAACCCGACCCGGCTCCTACTTCTTGTCCGCCGGCGGCGCGTCGCCGGGCGGTTGTTGCACGCGGACGAGTGTGAACTGCTGGGCGTTGTCCGCGGCGTAGTGGACGAGCATGGTCGTCTCGTCGCGCGTCAGGTTGGCGACGCCGGCCTCGTAGACCGGCGTCTTGCGGTCGCCGACCGTCCACGCGGCCCGCTGCGTCTTCTGGTCCACCGAGCCGTACACCGGGTCGGTCGTGTCGCTGATCGCGTTGTAGTAGTTGCCGCGGATCACCCCGGCCTTGTTCACCGCGAGCTGGAAGATGTTGGTGGACTTCGTCTCGCCCGCGCTGACCATGGCGAACACGCCGAGCGGCTGGAAGTCGTCCGCGTTCGGCTCGACCTTGGCGTCGCGGCCGGCCTGCGCGAAGTTGGCCGCGCCCTGGTAGTAGTCCGCGGCCGGGTAGTTCTGGTCGCCGTTGAAGACGACCTGGTCGCCGGAGTACACGACGGTTTCGCCGTAGTCGTAGTAGATGGGCTCGGCCGGGTAGCTGCAGTACGACGACACGGCGCCCCACGCCGGCGCGGACCAGATGCGCGCGGCGGTCCACCCGGCGGCGACCCAGGCGCCGGGGTAGCGGGCGTACCAGCCCGGGGTGAAAGCAGAGTAGTGGGCGAAGTTCGACCGCACCACGCCGCCCGTACCCGTGAGGGCGGCGCGGGATGCGTAGTACGTGCCGCCTGTGCCGCGGGCAACGGTCGTGCGGCCTGCCGCGGCGCCGTAGGGGCCGACCGCGGCCGCGCCGCGGGTGCCGCCGGCGACGGTGCCGCCCGGCCCGGTCGCGGTGCCGACCCGGCCGCCGGCCGCCGTCGCGCCGTTCGGGCCGATCGCCACGCCGCCGTGGTACGCCGAGCCGAACGACCCGCCGGGGCCGCTGCCGGTCGTCACACCGGTGCGACCGCCGATGGCGTTCCCGCCGGGGCCGGCGATGCCGCCGGCGGTTCCGACCTTCGACACCTCGCGGCCGCCGGCCGTCGTCACCTGTTCGCACGCCGCCGACGCCGCGGCCGGGCGCTGACGCCGCCGGGTCCGGTGCCGCCGCGGGCGCGCGCCGGCGTAGTCGATGGTGCCGCCGCGGTTGGTCGTGTACGACCCGCTGGCGGTCCCGGGCGCTGCGGGTGCCGCCGGCCGGGCCGACGACCGTCCCGCCGGACCGCGTGCCGGCCCCGGCCCCGCCGTACGGGCCGGCCACGGCCCCGCCGCCGACGCGGGCGCCGCCGACCGCGCCGCCGCCGCCGAAGGAGCCGCCGCGGGAGAACCCGCCGCCGCCGCCGCGGCCGCCGCGCAGGGCGTGCGAGTTGTCCGACGCCGCGAGCATCGCCGCGGCCGCCACCCCGAACGTGATGAGTGCCCGTCGCATGGTGCGTCCTCCGGTTTGGGGGGATGTGGTCATTGCTTCCCCCGCACGCGGGTGACCTTCACGGGAACCAGGTCCGGCAGCGCCTCGCCGTCGAGCGCCCGCTGCACCGGGTGCCAGGTGAACGAGTCGGCGTCCGTCGGGGTGAGAAGGTTCGTGGCCGTCAGCACGCGGCCGTCGGCGGTCGTGCCGCGGGCCGTGAACACCCACTTCTTCCCGTCGCGCGTGATCTCGCTGTCGCCGATCCCGCCGTTGTCCTCGAACGTCCAGACGCGCAGCCCGCCGGTGGCGGGGTCTTTGCCGATCATCTGCACGCCGCCGACCGACTTGCCGTCGTGCGCGACCGTGAAGTGACAGCGGATGAACGACTTGTTCGCCGTCCACTCGTACCGCGTGCTCACGGTCGTGCCGGGCTGCTTCGTCTCCCACGTGCCGATGAGGAACTCCAGGTCGCGGAGCGAGAGGCCGTCGCCGCCCCACTCGCGGAGGATGGCGACGAGCCACTTGCCGTCCTCGCGGGCGTACAGGATGCTGCCGCGGCTGACGACCTGCTCGCCCTTCGCCCGGCGGACCTTGAAGTGGGCGTCCACCACGGCCGTGTCGCGGGACGGGAACCGCACGCCGTCGACGTCCACCTCGACGCTCGCGCCGGGCGACTTGGTGAAGAACTCGGCGTAGTCCTTCTCCAGCGCCGCGCGGCCGCGGACGGTGGTGCCGTCGTCGTCGGTGTACTCGCCGTCGGGGGTGAACAGCGCGGCGACGGCCTTGGCGTCGCCCTTGCCGAAGCCCGCGGCGAGGGCGGCGACGGCCGCCTTCACGCCGTCCTGGTCCGCCGGCCGCTCCGCGGCGGGTTGCGCCACGGACGCGGCGGCGGGCTGCGCGGCGGCGGGTGCCGTCGCACGCGGCTGACCGGAGGCTTCGTGTCCTCCGTAGATGACCACGGCCGCGAGGCCGAGGGCGGCGACGGCCGCGACGACGGCACGGCGTCGGGTGGGTGTCGGGGTCATGTTGCGTCTCCTTGGTTAGGACGAATTCTTCGGTGTGGGGCCGGTTTCCAACCGGCCGGACAATGGCCGGTTGGAAGCCGGCCCCACATCACTCCTCGGCGGCCAGCGCGGCCCGCGCCGTGTCCAGCCGCTTGCGGTCGTCGTCGGTCAGTTCCGGGACGTGCAGGTCGAGCCCGCGGATCGTGGTCGTCACCACGTCCGCCACCACGGCGCGCGTCACCCACTTGTGGTCCGCGGGGACGACGTACCACGGCGCCTCCGCGGTGCTGGTGGCGGCGATGGCGTCCTCGTAGGCGGCCATGTAGTCGTCCCAGTAGGCCCTCTCGGCGAGGTCGGACGGGGAGAACTTCCAGTTCTTCTCCGGCCGGTCGAGGCGCTCCAGGAACCGCCGCTTCTGCTCGCCCTTCGACACGTTCAGGAAGAACTTCAGCACCACCGTGCCGTTGCGGACGAGGTGCCGCTCGAAGGCATTGATGTCCTCGTACCGCTTCTTCCAGAAGCCCTTCCCGAACGTGTCCTTCTTCCGCGGCAGCTGCCGGCCGATCAGCTCCGGGTGGACCTTCACCACGAGTACGTCCTCGTAGTAGGAGCGGTTGAAGATGCCGATCCGGCCGCGCTCCGGCAGGCTCTTCATGTAGCGCCACAGGAACGTGTGGTCGAGCTCCTCGGCCGACGGCTTCTTGAAGCTGAACACCTGGCAGCCCTGCGGGTTCACCCCGCTCATGACGTGCTTGATGGTGCCGTCCTTCCCCGCCGCGTCCATCGCCTGCAACACGATGAGCACGGCGTGCCGGTCGTCGGCGTACAGGAGGTCCTGCGCCTGCGCGAGGTCGGCGAGGTTCTCGGCCAGCGCCGCCTGCGCCCGCTCCTTCAGGGCGTCCTTGCCGAGCTCCTCGAACTCGTCCGTCTGCTTCCAGCCGGGGTTGCAGTCCTTCAGCCGGAACTTCTTCCCGGGCTTCACGCGGAACAGGTCGATGACGTCGGGGCGGATCACGCGAAGTCCTCGGTCAGCGGACGCACCGGGCCAGCCGGGCGTCGTCGGTCAGGTGCCGCGCCACCTCGGGGAGCACGTCCCGGGCGGAAAGCACGGTGTAGAAGTTCTGCTTCACCGCCGGGGCGGCGCGGACCGCGGCAAGCCACTCGTCCCGCGAGAACGGGTCGGCGGCGATCGCGTCCCAGAAGCCCGTGGCGTCGAACAGCGCGGCGATCTGGTCGGCGTGGTTCCCCTGCACGAGCGCCATCAGGTACGTCGCCACGCCGACCTGTAGCCCGTGCAGCCGCGGGCGCGCCGAGCCCGCGTCGAGGGCGTGTGAGATCAGGTGCTCGCTCCCGCTCGCCGGCCGCGACGACCCGCACACCTCCATCGCCACGCCGTTCATCAGCAGCGCCGTCGCCAGCAGCCGCACGCCCTCGGCGTCGAGCGCCGGGTGGCTGAGGACGGCGTGAACGGAGCCGTCGGACATCAGCGCGGCGAAGTCGTCCACCGGCTCGCCGACCGCGTGGAACGCCAGCTTCCAGTCGGCGATGGCGGTGAACTTCGCCACCAAGTCGCCGACGCCGGAGAGGGTGAGCAGCCGCGGGGCGTCGCGGCACACGGCCGTGTCCACGACCACGCCGAACGGCAGCGCGGCCGGCAGCGACCGCCGCTTCCCCCGCACCGTCAGGCTCGACTGCGGGCTGCAGAACCCGTCGTTCGACAGCGACGTCGGCACCGCGTAGTACGGCAGCCGGCCGAGGAACCCGACGTACTTCGCCACGTCGAGCGCCTTCCCGCCGCCGAGCCCGACCACGGCCGACGCCTTCGGCAGGTCGGCGAACAGCCGCGCGGCCGACTCCACGTCGTTGTCCGCCACCTCGACCCACGCCGCCGCCTCGACGCCGTTCGCGGCCAGCGCCGCCCTCGCGCGGTCGGGCAGCGGCGCGGTCAGTCCTTTGCTCACCAGCACGGCGACGCGCTTGTGCCCGCCGCGCACCAGGTACAGCCCGAGCCGGTCGAGCGCCCCGTCCTTCACCCGGACGAGCGTCGGGATGGCGATCTGCGTCGGGCGGAGCATGTCAGACCTCCCGCCGGACGAGAACGCGGGCCACGTCCGACCACGCGTCGAACGGGTGGAACGCCAGCCCCTCGCGGGTCAGCACGTCGGCCAGGTCGGCGCGGGCGAAGCGCAGGTCGTCGGGCACCAGCCGCGCCGCCTCGGCGTCCGGGAAGCCGTCGCCGGCGAACGCCACCGTCCGCCCCGCAGCCTGGTGGTCGCGGACGACGCGGGCCTTGTCCACGCCCAGGTTCTCGCAGCGGTACGGCGAGCCCACGGGCTTCTCCATCACCAGCCCTGCCCCGGCCACGTACCGCCCGGGGTTGGCGTGAACCTCCACCTCGACGCCGGCCGCGGCGAGCAGCCGGCGGATGTACCAGTCGCAACCCGCCGACGTGACCACGACGCGCCACCCGGCGGCGGCCAGCGCCGCGACCGCGGCCTTCAGGCCGGGGTCGAGTTCCATCCGGTCCACGACCGCGAGCACCTCGGCCTCCGGGGCGCGGATGGCGGCGAAGTACCGCCGCAGCGCCTCAAAGTGAGTGATCTCGCCGGCCCGGTAAGCGGCCCACTGGTCGGGCACGTCGCGCGGCAACAGCTCGTCCAGCGCGAGCCTGTAGAAGTCGTGCCGGGTCATCGTCCCGTCAAAGTCGCTGACCAGCACGCGTGTCATCGGCTGCCCCCGGCCCACAGCCGCGCGGCCGCGAGCAGCACGGCCAGCCCGGCGAAGGTCGCGACGAGGAGCATGACCACGACCCCCGGGTCGGTGAAGTTCTGGGTGGCGATCACCAGCGCCGCGGCCACGTTCCGCTGCCCGGTCCCCACGCCGAGGACGGCCCGGGTCTCGCGGGCCGGCCCGCCGAGGGCGTACCCCGCGGCCGCGGCCAGCGCCACGAACGCCGCCGCGGTCAGCGCCGCCCCGCTCCCGAACGTGCCGAGCATCGACCCGGCGTTCAGGCCCACGAGCAGCAGCACGGCCCCGACCATGCTGACCGTCGCGACGCGCTCGACGACCGGCCGCACCAGCGCCGCCTTCAGCGGCGACCACCGCCGCGCCGCCATCCCGGCCGCGATCGGCAGGAGCATGGTGAACAGCAGCGGCCGGAGGAGCGGCCACGGGTCGGCCTCCACGCCCGGGATCATCAGCGGCAGCGCGACCGGGAGGAACGCCACGCTCCCGACCATCAGGAGCAGCATCAGCCCGACCGCGAACGCCGCGTCGCCCCGCGCCGCGGCGGCGAGCCGCGGCAGGAACGGCGCCCCCGCCGCCCCGCCGATCAGGATCAGCCCGGCCGCGTGCGCCTCGGCCAGCGGCACCACCCGCGTCAGCGCGTAGGCGACGGCCGGGGCGACCACGAAGTTCGCCAGCAGCGCCCCCGCCACGAGCCGGCCGTGCCGCAGCGGCGCGACCACGGCGGCGACCGTCAGCCCGAGCCCGGACCCGGCCATGCTGGCGACGACGAACACCAGCACGGCGACTCTTGCGACGGCGTCGAGGGTCTCAGTCACGGTCAACCCTCCGACCCGCCGACGCCCTGCTGGTCGCCGACCCCCGCCCGCCGCCGGTCGGTCTCGTCCTGGGAACCCGCTCGACCGCCCGGCCGAGCAGCACCAGTTCTCCCGCAGCGGCGCGTGCCGGGCCACGGGCAGCTCGCCGATCAGGTGATCGAGCAGCGCCCGGAGGCGGCGACCCACCTGGATGCTGCCGGCCCCGTAGTGCCGCACCTCGCTCACCGCCAGCGTCACGTAGTCCGGCCAGTCCGGGGTGCCGTACACCACCCGCACCGTTCCGGCGGCGTCGCGGACGAGGCCCTCGTCGAGCCGCCGCCGGCCGACGAGTAGCAGCAGGCTGGCGATCTGGTCCAGCGCCATCACCGCCGTCGTCGGGTCGTTGATCGCCGGGAGCTGCTGCCCGGTTCGCCACGTCCACCAGGATGCGGAATACGAACCGCGGGTCCTGTTCCAGCGTCCGCTCGGCGCCGACCGCGACGCACCCCCGCACCGCGGCCACGTCCACCGCCTTCCCGCCGGCCACCCGCACCAGCGGGTCGCCGGGCGCGACGAAATCCCCCACCTGCGGCACCAACTCGACGACCGCGTCGGCCTCCCGCGCGGCGCGAGCCAGGCCGGCGGCGTCGAACGCGAGCACCGACCCGGACCGGCCGGCGTATTCGACGACCCGCACGGGGCCGGCCGGCAGCGGCGCCCGGGGCGGCCCCTCGGGGCGGGCCGGGTCGTAGGCCGTCGGGTACACCTGGCCGATGACCTCGCGGCCGCGGTCGGCCACGAGCTGCATCATGGTGCTCGGCCGAAGCGCCCCCGACAGCTCCTGCACGAACACGAAGAACAGCACGATGCACAGCAGGTTCAGCACCACGGCCACGCCGACGTGCAGGTCCGGCACGGCCGCCTCGACGCGGGACAGGGCCGCCAGGGTGTACACGAGCGTGAACGTGAACGCGGCGAGCGTCACCTTCACGAGCCGCATGGCGAACACGAGGGCGATCACCCGCGGGGTGAGCTGGCCGGCGGCGAGCTGCACCACGATCAGCACCGACGACAGCACGAACACGAGGAACGTGAGCATCGAGCCGGCCAGCGCCCCGAGCGCGGCCCGCGCCCCGTCGGGGTGAAGCCGAACACCCGCCACCCGGTCGCGGCGTCCAGCTCGCGGACGGCCGGGCTCACGGCCAGCGCCGCGGCCAGGGCGGTGACGGCCCACGGCACCAGCGAGGTGCGGGCGGTCAGCCGCAGGCGGTACCGCAGCTCCCAGGTCACGACGCCTCCTGTGGGGCCGGTTTCCACCCGGCCTTGCTCACCAGGCCGGTTGGAAACCGGCCCCCGACCGTTACGCCGGCCGGCACGGGCCGGCCCTCCACACGTCGCGGCAGTACTCGAAGATCGTCCGGTCGCTCGAGAACTTCCCCGACCGCATCACGTTGTGGACCGCCTTCTTCGCCCACGCGTCGCGGTCCTGGTACAGCGCCATCACGCCCTGCTGCGTCTCGACGTACCCGGTCAGGTCGGCGAGGTGCATGTAGTAGTCGCCCTTCCCCAGCAGCGTCTCGCGGATCACCTCGAACGCCCCCGGCTCGTCCGGGCAGAAGTGGTTGTCGAAGACCGCGTCGAGCGCCGCCCGCGTCTCGGGCTCGTTCTCGTAGTGCCACCGCGGGTTGTACCAGCCGCGGCCGCCGAGCACCTGGTCGGCGGTCAGCCCGAACATGAACACGTTCTCCTGCCCCGCCTCCTCGGCGATCTCGATGTTCGCGCCGTCCCGCGTGCCCACCGTCAGCGCCCCGTTCATCATGAACTTCATGTTGCTCGTGCCGCTCGCCTCGTACCCGGCGGTCGAGATCTGCTCCGACACGTCGGCCGCGGGGATGAGGTGCTCGGCGAGAGTACACGAGTAGTTCGGCAGGAACTCGACGCGCAGCTTGCCGCGGGTCGCGGGGTCGGCGTTGACGACCTTCCCGATGCCGGCGATCAACTTGATGATGACCTTCGCCAGGTGGTACGCCGGCGCCGCCTTGCCGGCGAACAGCACCGTCCGCGGCGGCACCGCGAGGCCCGGGTTCGCGCGCAACCGGTGGTACCAGACGACGACCTGGATGGCGTTCAGCAGCTGCCGCTTGTACTCGTGGATGCGCTTGATCTGCACGTCGAACAGCGTGTCCGGGTCGAGCGCGATGTCGGCCGACTGCTTCAGCCAGTCCACGAACCGCCCCTTCGCGGCACGCTTGGCGGCGAGGAACTTCGCGCGGAACCCGGCGTCGTCGGCGAGCTTGTCGGCCTGCTTCAGCAGCGACAGGTTCGTCACCCAGTCGGGGCCGACCGCGTCGGTGAGGAGCGCCGCCAGGTCGGGGTTCGCCAGCAGCAGCCAGCGCCGCGGGGTGACGCCGTTGGTCTTGTTGTTGAACCGCTCCGGGTACAGCGCCGCGAAGTCGGGCACGGTCGTCTTCTTGAGCAACTCGGAGTGGATGGCGGCGACGCCGTTGGTGCTGTGGGTGCCGACGATCGCCAGGTTCGCCATCCGCACCTTCCGCACGGGGCCGTCCTCGACCAGGCTCACCCAGGCCGCCTTGGCGTCGTCGCCGGGGTACGTCGCCGCGACGTCGCCGAGGAAGCGGCGGTTGATCTCGTAGACGATCTCCAGGTGCCGCGGCAGCAGCGCCTCGAACAGCTCGACCGGCCACTTCTCCAGCGCCTCCGGCAGGAGCGTGTGGTTCGTGTACGCCAGCGTGCGGACGGTGACGTCCCACGCCTCGTCCCACCCCAGCCCGGCCTCGTCGAGCAGGATGCGCATCAACTCGGGCACCGCCATCGCGGGGTGGGTGTCGTTCAGCTGGATGGCCACCTTCTCGGGCAGCGCGGCCCATTCGTTGCCGCGCTTGCGGAACCGGGCCACGATGTCGGCGAGCGAGCAGCGGACGAGGAAGTACTCCTGGAGGAACCGCAGCGACCGGCCGCGGGCCGTCGAGTCGTCCGGGTACAGGACGCGGGTGACGGACTCGGCCAGCACCCGGTCGCCGACGGCGCCGAAGAAGTCGCCGCCGCTGAACTCGCCGAAACCGAACACGTTCGGCGTCGCGGCGCGCCACAGCCGCAGGGTGTTGATCGTCTTCCCGCCGTACCCGACGACCGGCCGGTCGTAGGGGACGCCGAGCAGGCTCATCGTCTGGCCGCGCCGGACGCCGATGTCGCCGTGGCGGACTTCGATCGAGCACCCGAGCGGCACCGTCACCTGCTCGCCGGGCCGGGCCACCTCCCACGGGTCGGGGTGCGTCAGCCACGGGTCCGGCTGCTCGACCTGGTTCCCGTCGCGCAGCTCCTGGCGGAAGATGCCGTAGTCGTACCGGAGGCCGTAGCCGATGGCGGGAACGTCGAGGGTGGCGAGCGAGTCGATGAAGCACGCGGCGAGGCGGCCGAGGCCGCCGTTGCCGAGGCCGGCGTCGGGCTCCTCCTCGATCAGCCGGGCCAGGCTCAGGCCCTTCGACTTCTCGAACCACGCGCCGAGCGGCGACAGCATCAGGTTGGTGACGTTGTTCGCCAGCGACCGGCCGATGAGGAACTCCATCGACAGGTAGTAGACCTGCTTCGGGTTGGCCGCGTCGTGCCGGCGGGCGGTCTCGACCCAGCGCTGGGTGAGCACGTCGCGGACGGCCGCCGAGAGCGCCTCGAACTGGTCGCGCGGCGTCGCCGCGGCGGGTTCGATGACGTGGTCGAACACGAGCCGCCGCTCGTACAGGGCGTCGTTCGCCCCGCTGAACGCGATCGGGCCGCAGCCGTACTCCTGGAGGGTCTCGACCGGCCCCTTCGCCGCGGCCAGCGGCTTCGCCTTACCCATCGCGGTGCCTCGTGTGGTGTCGTCGCGTGGCGGGTTCCGGTTGGCTCGGGGCTTGGTTCGTGGGTCGTCCGGGGTGTTCAGCCCCCGGGCGGTCATCGCAGGTGGTGCCCCCCACCCCGCGGCGAAGCGCCGCGACCCTCCCCCTCAGAGGGGGGAGGGTGGGAGCCGGCCGGCGCGCCGTCGACGCCCCCGACCCGGCGGCGCAGCCGCCGGCCCCCTCCCCCCTTGAGGGGGAGGGCTGGGGTGGGGGGCACCGCCTGCGATGACCGGCCGGATCCTTAGCACTCCGATCGCCTGTCGGTTCCTACCCCCCCTGCCGGGCCAGCCAGCGGGCGTGGTGGTCGCGGACCGCGGCGACGATCGCCGGGCCGTCCGTCAGTACCACCGGGATGTCCAGGTCGCCCGGACTCACCAGCGGGATGTCGGGCTTCAGCATGGCGTCCTTCGCCCACGCCAGCAGCCCGTCCCAGAAGTGGCCGGCCAGGATCAGCGGCGTGTCGCGCAGGTGCCGCACCTGGAGCAGCTGCCACACCATCAGCGCCTCCAGCGCCGTGCCGATGCCGCCGGGCGTTACCACGAACGCGTCCGACACCAGCACGAAGTGGTGCAGCCGGGTGAAGAACGTCTTGTGCTCGTAGGCGTCGGTCACGAACGCGTTCACGTCCTGCTCGAACGGCAGCTCGATGCGGATGCCGACGGACTTCTGCTGCTTCCCGTCCGGGTCGGCGAGCTTCACACCCTCGTTGGCCGCCTGCATCAGCCCGGGGCCGCCGCCGGTGACGATGTCGCACCCGAGGCGCGTCAGTTCGGCGGCCAGGTCGCGGACGGCCCCGTAGACCCAGTGGTCCGGCGCGACGCGGGCCGAGCCGAACACCGTCACGCGGTAGCGCTCCCGCCGCGTCGGCCGCAGCCGGGTGAGGGTGTTGACCGTGTCCCAGAGGCCGAACACGGCCTTGCCGATCACGTCGAGCGCGGCGCGCTCGTCGGACAGCGGAACGAGGCCGTCGGGCGCGGGCGGGGTGGTCATGGTGTTTCTCCGGGCGAGCCGAGGGCCGTCAGGCCCCGGGTGAGTCACGCGCGACGGATCACGTCCGATGGGATTTGATCCGCGTGACTCACCCGCCGCCTTACGGCGGTCGGCTCGCCGATGCTCGCGTCAGTACGGCCACTTCCACCCGGCCGCGTCGGGCTTGTCCACGCCGTGCTCGTGCGAGTAGTTCACGCACGCGATCTGCTCGTTGCGGAACTTCTCCTTCGCATGCGCCCCGGCGACCTTGAGCCGCGGCACCCGGTCGATCACGTCCATCGCCAGCGTGAACCGGTCGATCTGGTTCTGGATCGCCAGCTCCAGCGGCGTGTTGATGTTCCCCTTCTCCTTGTACCCGCGCACGTGCAGGTTCGGGTGGTTCCGCCGGCGGTACGCCAGCCGGTGGATCAGCCACGGGTAGCCGTGGAACGCGAAGATGACCGGCTTGTCCACCGTGAACAGGCTGTCGAAGTCCTTGTCCGAGAGCCCGTGCGGGTGCTCGGTGTCGGGCTGGAGCTTGAACAGGTCCACGACGTTGACGAACCGCAGCTTCAGGTCGGGGAACTCCTTCCGCAGCATGTCCGTGGCCGCGAGCGCTTCTTTCGTCGGGATGTCGCCGGCGCACGCCACCACCACGTCCGGCTCGCCGCCCTGGTCGGTGCTCGCCTGCGGCCAGATGCCCAGCCCCTTCGTGCAGTGGACGATGGCGTCGTCCATGCTCAGGTACTGCAGGTGGTTCTGCTTGTCGGACACGATCACGTTGAAGTAGTTCTCGCTCCGCAGGCAGTGGTCCGCGACCGACAGCAGCGAGTTCACGTCCGGCGGCAGGTAGATGCGCGTCACCCCCGCGTTCTTGTTCACCACCAGGTCGAGGAACCCGGGGTCCTGGTGGGTGAACCCGTTGTGGTCCTGCCGCCACACGGTGCTCGTGATGAGCAGGTTCACCGACGGCACCTTCGCCCGCCACGACAGGTGGTTGCAGATCGTCAGCCACTTGGCGTGCTGGTTGAACATCGACCCGATGACGTGGGCGAACGCCTCGTACGTGCTGAAGAACCCGTGCCGGCCGGTCAGCACGTACCCCTCGAACATCCCCTGCAGGGTGTGCTCCGACAGCATCTCCACCACCCGCCCGTCCTTCGACAGTTCGGTGCCGTCGGCGTCCTCCGGGAAGTACTCGTTCAGCCACAGCTTCTTCGACACCTCGTACACCGCCTGCAACTTGTTCGACGTGTTCTCGTCCGGGCCGAACACGCGGAAGTTCCGCATGTTCGCCTTCATCACGTCGCGGAGGAACACGCCGAGCGGCTTGCAGTTCTCCGCCTCGGTCGTCCCCGGCTTCTCGACCTTCACGCCGTAGGTGCGGAAGTCGGGCATCCGCAGTGCCTTCTTCAGCAGCCCGCCGTTCGCGTGCGGGTTCGACCCGATGCGGCGCGTCCCCTCCGGGGCCAGGGCCTTCAACTCCGGGTTGAACCGGCCGGCGGCGTCGAACAGCTCCTCGGGCTTGTACCCGCGCATCCAGTCTTCGAGCGCCTTCAGCCGGGCCTTGTCCTTCTTCACGTCGGCCATCGGCACCTGGTGGGAGCGCCACGACCCTTCGAGCTTGTGCCCGTTCACCTCGGACGGGCTCGTCCACCCCTTCGGCGTCCGCAGCACGATCATCGGCCAGCGCGGGCGGAAGGCCTCGCCGGTGCTCCGCGCCTGCTTCTGCGCCGCGCGGATGTCGGCGACGCACTTGTCGATCGTGGCCGCCATCGCCTGGTGCATCGTGGCGGGGTCGGAGCCCTCGACGAAGTACGGCGTCCAGCCGGTGCCGCGGAAGAAGGCCTCGATCTCGTCGTGCGGCACCCGCGCCCAGATGGTCGGGTTGTTGATCTTGTACCCGTTCAGGTGCAGGATCGGCAGCACGGCGCCGTCGCGGACGGGGTTGAGGAACTTGTTGACGTGCCAGCTCGTCGCCAGCGGCCCGGTCTCGCTCTCGCCGTCGCCGGCGACCGCGGCGACGATCAGGTCGGGGTTGTCGAACGCGGCCCCGCAGGCGTGCGACAGAACGTAGCCGAGTTCGCCGCCCTCGTGGATGCTGCCCGGGGTTTCCGGCGTGCAGTGGCTGCCGATGCCGCCGGGGAAGGAGAACTGCTTGAAGAACTGGAGCATCCCCGCCTCGTCCTCGGAGCAGTCGGGGTAGACCTCGCTGTAGCTCCCCTCGAGGTAGCACGGGCCGAGTACGCCGGGGGCGCCGTGGCCGGGGCCGGCCATGAAGACGACGTCGAGGTCGTGGGCCTTGATGGCGCGGCTCAGGTGGACGTAGCAGAACGCGAGGCCGGGGCTGGCGCCCCAGTGGCCGAGGAGCCGGTCCTTGACGTGCTCGGGGGCCAGCGGCTCCTTCAGGAGCGGGTTGGCCTTCAGGTACGTCATCCCGAGGGCGAGGTAGTTGCACGCCCGCCAGTAGGCGTCGATGTTGCGGGCCTCGTCGGCCGACAGCGGGGCGCCGGTCACGGTCGAGCGCGCCGGGCCGAACGCGCTGATCGAGGCGGGAGTCGTTGAGGCCATCGGTCGGTCCTTCTCGGTGGTGTGCGGTCGTCGGTGGTCAGGCGCGGTCGGCGACCCGGAGTTCGTTCCGCAACTCCGGGCAGCCCGGGAGTGCCAGCACGGTCACCTGGGCGAGTTGCTTCAGGTAGAAGCTCGGCACGTCGCCGCGGAGCGCGAGCCGGCCGGCGACGGCCACCACCTCGACCCGGTGGAGCCAGGCGTAGGCGGTGGCGGCGAGCGCCAGCCGGGCGGCGGTCACGGCCGGTTCCAGATCGACGGGACTGTCGGTCATGATCGTTCCTCCCCGGGTGACGATCAAGGATGTCCGCCGAGTTCGTCGAGCGCCTGCCGGATCACGGCGGCGCTGGCGCGGAGTTTCGCCTGCTCGTCGGCGCTGAGCGGCAGCGGGAACGTCTCCGTCACCCCGGCCCGGCCGACGAGCCGCGGCAGCGAGACGGTCACGTCGGCGACGCCGGCCACGTCCGCGGCCGGGGTGCAGACCGTCAGCACCGACCGCTGGTCGTGCAGGACCGACTCGACGACGCGGGCCAGGGCGCTGCCCACACCGTAATAGGTCGCGCCCTTGCCCGCAATGATCGTGTACGCGGCCCGCCGAACCTTCTCATCAATTTCACGCCGGACCGGATCGGACAGGTCGGCGCCGCGGAGCCGGGCGAACTCGTCGAGCGGCATCCCGCCGACGGTCACCAGCGACCACGTCAGCACCTCCGAGTCGCCGTGCTCGCCGATGACGTAGCCGTGGACGTGGTGCGGGTCCACGCCGCAGTGGTCGCCGAGGAGCGACCGGAACCGGGCGGTGTCGAGCGTCGTGCCGGACCCGACCACCCGCCCGGCCGGCACCCCGGCCGCGGCCGCGGTCCGGGCGGCGATGTGGGTCATCACGTCCACCGGGTTGGTGGCGACGACGAGCACCGCGTCCGGGGCGGCCCGGAGGACCGCGGGCACCACGTCGGCGAAGACCGCGGCGTTCCGCCGCAGCAGGCTCAGCCGCGTCTCGCCCGGCTTCTGGCCGACGCCGGCGCACAGCACGACGACCCGCGCCCCGGCCAGGTCGGCGTAGTCGCCGGCGCGCACGTCGTGGGGGTGGGCGAACGGGACGGCGTGGCGGATGTCGGCGGCCTCGGCCTCGGCGCGGGCGGCGTTCTTGTCCACGAGCACGACCTCGCGGCCGACGCCGCGCATCACCATCGCGTAGGCCGCGGTGGCGCCGACCAGCCCGCTCCCGACGATGCCCACCTTCATGCGCCGCTCCTTACCCCGTGGCCGGCCCCTATCGCAACCCCCGGACCGGTCCGAATCCTTTCCCCGATTCGGCCCGATCGCGCTCGATTCCCGCCCAACACCATAATCCTCGCGCCGCCGGCCGGACCGCCGGGTGTGACGCCCCGACCCACCCGCGGCCGGGCGTGGGCCGGGGCGACACACCCGGGTGCGCCCTCAGCCGGGGGGGCCGTCCAGCGCGGCCGCCACGATGCGCCGGCCTTCTGCGACGAGGGCGTCGAGGTGCGCCGGGCCGCGGAAGCTCTCGGCGTACAGCTTGTACACGTCCTCGGTGCCCGACGGGCGGGCCGCGAACCAGCCCGCGTCGGTCACGACTTTCAGGCCGCCGATCGGCTCGCCGTTCCCCGGGGCCCGGGTCTGCACGCCGGTGATCGGGTCGCCGGCCAGGGTCGCGGTGCGGACGTCGGCCGGGGACAGCTTCTTCAGCCGCGCCTTCTGCTCCGGCGTGGCCGGCGCGTCGAGCCGGACGTAGGCCGGGGTGCCGAACTCGGCCGTCAGCTCGCGGTAGTGCTCGCCCGGGTCCTTGCCCGTCACGGCCGTGATCTCGGCCGCGAGCAGCGCGAGGAGGATGCCGTCCTTGTCCGTGGTCCAGACGGTGCCGTCGTGGCGGAGAAAGCTCGCCCCCGCGCTCTCCTCGCCGCCGAAGCACAGGCCGCCGGTGAACAGCGCGCGGGCGAACCACTTGAACCCGACCGGGACCGCACACAACGCCCGCCCGAACCGCCCGGCCACCCGGCCGACGAGGTCGCTGGTGACGACCGTCGCCCCCACGGCGGCGCCGGCCGGCCACCCGGGGCGGTGGGTCAGCAGGTAGCGGACGGCGACCGCGAGGTAGTGGTTCGGGTTCAGCAGCCCGGCCGACGGCGTCACGACGCCGTGCCGGTCGGCGTCCGGGTCGGTGGCGACGGCGACGGCGAACCGGTCGCGCAGGCCGACCAGCCCGGCCATCGCGTAGGGGCTGGAGCAGTCCATGCGGACCTGCCCGTCGTGGTCCACCGGCACCGCCGCGAACGTCGGGTCGGTCCCCGGGCCGACGACCTCGACGTTCAGGCCGTACTCGGCCGCGACCCGCTCCCAGTACCCGGCGGCGGCCCCGCCGAGCGGGGCGGCGCCGATCTTCACCCCGGCCCGGCGGATCGCCTCCACGTCGATGACGTTCCGCAGGTCGGCGACGTAGGCGGCGGCGAAGTCCTCCTCGCGGACGGCGGGGGCGGCCACGCGCCGCACGCCGGCGTTGTCCCGCAGCAGGTACTCGTTCGCCCGCTCCTCGATCCACCGGGTCGCGTCGGCGTCGGCCGGGCCGCCGTTCGGCGGGTTGTACTTGAACCCGCCGTCGGCCGGCGGGTTGTGCGACGGGGTGACGACCACCCCGTCGGCCGGGTGGTCCGTCCCGCCCCGGTTGTGGACGAGGATGGCCCGGCTGATCACCGGCGTCGGGGTCGGGCCGTCGCCGCGCTGGACGACGACGCGGACGCCGTTGGCGGCGAACACGCCGACGGCCGTCCGCTCGGCCGGGCCCGAGACGGCGTGCGTGTCCTTCCCGACGTACAGCGGGCCGTCCACGCCCTGCGCCCGGCGGTAGTCGCACACCGCCTGCGCGACGGCAAGGACGTGCGCCTCGTTGAAGGTCCCGCGGAGCGGCGACCCGCGGTGGCCGCTGGTGCCGAAGCTCACGAGTTGGCCGGCGTCGTCCACGTCCGGGCGGCGGGCGTGGTACTCCCGCTCCAGCGCGGCCGGGTCGATGAGGCGGTCGGCCGGAGCCGGCTTCCCCGCGAGCGGCGAAACGGTCATGGGCGTGCCCCCGGGCCGCGGCCTAGAACTCGACCTCGTACTTCTTCACCATCGCCCGCCGCACGTCCTGCGTGACCTGGTCGATCGTCTTCCAGGTGTTCAGCCGGTACTGGTGCTCCTGCTGGTTGGTCATCGTGACCAGCTGGTTGATCGTGGCGTTGTTGCTGACCGTGTACGTGGTGGTGGTGCCGGTCGGGACGGCGTAGTTGTACGCGTACCCGGCGGCGCCCCAGTACCCGGCCCGCGCGCCGTACCCCGACCCGTAGTAGTAGTTCGGGTCGCGGACCTGGCTCATCGACCGCTGGGCGTCGAGCTGGCTCATCTGGCCGTTCGCCGCCTGGGCGGTGATCGACATCGTCCGCAGGGTGGTGCTGACCGACGCGCCCCACCCGAGCAGGTCGTCGTCCACGTTCAGGATCGGCAGCTCGTCGATGTGCCGGGCCGCCGTGTTGTACCCCAGCGCCAGCGCCGGGAAGCTCTTGAAGTGCGTCTTCTTCGTCTCCACGATCTTCTCCCGCACCGCCTGGAAGTACCGCACCGACTTGTCGGCCTTCGACCCGGGCTCGGCCTCGCCGGCGGCGTCGCCCCCGACGGCCGACAGCGACGGGCGGAGGAACGGGCCGAGGAACCGGCCGGCCGTCTCGCGCTTCAGCCCGCCGCGGTACGTCGCCGTGCTGCCGGCCACCGACGACACCACCCAGGCGTCGAAGTCGTCGTCGTCGAGGCCCATCTGCTCGAGGACCTCGAGCAGCAGCGGCTTGGCCACGTCCTTGAGCGCGACCGCCGGCCCGTCGAAGTCGAGGCGGATCTCGCCGGCCATGTGGTCGGTGACGCGGAGCAGGAGGGTGACGCCCTTGAGCCCGCCGAACAGGTCGGCCAGGGCGTCCGGGTTCGCCTTCTTCCCTTCGAGCGACTTGGCCTTGTCGAGGCTGGCCTTGACCCTCGCGGCCGGGAGCATGTCGGCGGTGTCGAACGCGAGCACGACCGGCGTCTGCGGCCCGACCAGCGCGGCGGCCTGCTTCAGGTACGGGGACATGCCCGCGCCGGCCTTGCCGGTCGCCGCGCGGAGCCACCGCCCGGCCTCCTGGCGGTTCGGCGGCTGGTGCGAGCCGACGACGCCCGGGGCGAGGGTGGCGGCGATCCCGTGCTTCGGCGTCACCACCACCGACTTGCCGCCGACCGTGTCGCGGGTGCCGCCGTTGGCCTTGGCGAACTCGGCGTCGCCCACTTTCTTCCGCTGGGCCGCGACCGCCACCTCCCACGCCATCCCGCCGTTCAGGTCGATCTGGCCGGCGATCACCAGCCGGGCGGCGTTCGGCGGGAGCGACTCCATCCCGAACGTCGGCCCCTTCTTGCCGGCCCACTGCATCCGCACGGCCATGTCCGTCTTCTGGAGCGCGTCGGCGTCCACGAACAGGGCCGCGTTGGCCCGGTCGGGCACCCACCCGAGCAGGTCGGCGACCGCGTCGGCCCCCGGGGCGACGCCCGCGGTGACACACAGGACGGCGACGGCGCAATAGTTCTGCCGCATGGCGTGCTCCGGGGGATGGGGAGCCGGTCCGGGTGTATGGTGCGTGGGAAAGGGTAAGGTGCCTGTCGGCGGAATGCACCTGTCAGAACGACCAGTCGTCAGGTAAAAAACTGACAGGTAAATATGATTCAATGCGACCGCAGGAGGCGGGCTTAACCCAGCGGCGGAGGCGTCGTGCGCGGGCTCGCGACCGCGGTTAGCCGGCTGCCGTCCCCCTACGGGCTCGCGCTCGCGGCGCTGGTCGCTCTCGGCCCCGTGGCCCGCGCGGACGCGCCGAAACTCGTCGTCGTCGTCTACCCCAACGAGAGTGACGGCGCCCCCGGCACCTACCTGGTGGACCGCGCCCTCCGAACGACCTTCGCCGGCGGCGCCCCGGGCCGGGTCGAGGTGCGGAACGAGTACGTCGATACGTCGCGGCTCCGCGACGCCGGGTTCCAGGCGGCCCAGACCGACTTGCTGAAGCGGAAGTACGCCGGCCGGAAGGTGGACGTGGTGGTCGCGGGGCTGGCGTCCGGGCTGGACTTCGTCCTCGCCCACCGCGCCGATCTGTTCCCCGGCGCGCCGGTCGTGTACGTCGCGGTCGAGGAGCGGGAGCTGGCGGCCCGGACGCTGCCGCCGGACGTGGTCGGGGTGCCGGTCCGCCGCGACGTGGCCGCGACGCTCGACCTCGCCCTGCGGCTCCACCCGGACACCCGGCGCGTGGCCGTCGTCGCCGGGGCGGCGCCGTACGACCAGTTCTGGGAAGCCGAGGCCCGGCGGGCGTTCGCCCCCTACGCCGGCCGGCTGGAGTTCGAGTACCTGTCCGGCCTCCCGATGGGCGACCTGCTGGCCCGGGTCGCCGCGCTCCCCGCCGGGAGCGTGATCTACTACCTCCACGTCTTCCAGGACGGGGCCGGGCGGTCGTTCATCCCCGCCGAGGCGCTGGAGCAGGTCGCCGCCCGGGCGACCGCCCCCGTCTACGGCCACGTCGATACCTACGTCGGCCGCGGGGCGGTGGGCGGTCGCGTGTTCGGCTTCGGGGCCGAGGGCGAGAACGCGGCCCGGCTGGTCCTGCGGCTGCTCGGCGGCGAGCGGCCCGAGCGACTGCCACCGACGAACCCGGACGCGAACACCACCCTGATCGACTGGCGGCAACTGCGGCGGTGGGGCGTCGCCGAGGCCGACCTCCCGGCGGGGGCCGAGGTGCGGTTCCGGGAGGAGTCGTTCTGGGAGGCGTACCGGGGGTGGGTCGCCGGCGGCGCGGCGGTGTGCGGCGTGCAGGCGGCGCTGATCGCCGCCCTGCTCGTCCAGCGGGTGAAGCGGCGGCGGGCCGACCAGCGGTTCCGGCAGGTGGTCGAGGCGGCGCCCGTCGGGATGGTCATGGTTCGCCCGGACGGCACCATCGTGCTGACGAACGCAGAGCTGGAGAAGCAGTTCGGCTACACGCCGGGCCAGCTCCTCGGGCGGTCGGCCGACGAGCTCGTGCCCATCCCCTTCCGCGCGGACACCGCCGCCGAGCGGGAGCGGTACTTCGCCGAGCCGGTCCCGCCGACCCGCGGCCCCGGCCGGGAGCGGACCGGCCTCCGCAAGGACGGCACCGAATTCCCGGCGGCGGTCGGCTTCACCCGGGTGCGGACCGGCGACGGCCTGTTCGTGCTCGCCTCGGTGATCGACCTGACGGCACGGCGGCGGGCCGAGGCCGACCTGCGGGAGAGCCAGCGGGAGCTGAAGTCCCTGGCGGGCCACCTGATCCGGGTCCAGGAGCAGGAGCGCCGACGGGTCGCGCGCGAGTTGCACGACGACATCAACCAGTCGCTCGCGCTGTTGTGCGTGGAACTGGACCTGCTCGCCCAGCGCCCGCCGGCCACGCCGGCCGGGGTGGCCGAGCAGGCCCGCGCGATCGCGGCGCGGGCGCGGGAGGCGTCGGGCGCGGTCCACGACCTGTCCCGCCAGCTCCACCCCGTCAAGTTGGAACACCTCGGCCTCGTCGCCGCCGTCCGCGGGCTGTGCGCCGAGCTCGCCCAGCACCACGCGATGGAGGTCGAGTTCACCCACCACGGGGTGCCGGAGTCGGTGCCGGCCCCGACCTCGCTGTGCCTGTACCGCATCGCGCAGGAGGCGCTGCGGAACGTGGTCCGGCACGCCGGCACCGCCCGCGCCGCGGTCGAGCTGGGCGGGTCGCCGGCCGGCCTCCGGCTGCTGGTCCGCGACGACGGCGTCGGGTTCGACCCCCGCGCCGGCCCCGCCGGCCTCGGGCTGGTGAGCATGCGGGAGCGGCTCCACCTGGTCGGCGGCCGGCTCGCCATCGACGCCCGCCCCGGCGGTGGGACCCGACTCGACGCGTTCGTTCCGCCGGCCGCGGCGCCGCAAGGAGACCCGTCGTGACCCGCCCGCGCGTCTTGCTCGCCGACGACCACCGGCTCCTCCGGGAGGCCTTCGCCCGGCTCCTCGAGCCGGACTGCGAGGTCGTCGGGGCCGTGGGCGACGGCCGCGACCTGCTCGACGCCGCCCCCCGGCTCCGGCCGGACGTCGTCGTCCTCGACGTCGCGATGCCGCTGATGAACGGGCTGGACGCGGCCCGCGAGCTGAAGCGGGTGATGCCGGAGGTGAAGGTCATCTTCCTGACGATGAACGAGGACCCGGACCTCGCCGCCGAGGCGTTCCGCGTCGGGGCGTCCGGCTTCCTGCTGAAGCACGCCGCGGCGGCGGAACTGGTCCAGGCGATTCAGGAGGTGTCGCGCGGCCGGGCGTACATCACCCCGCTCGCCACGCGGGGGCTCGTCGACACGCTCCTCCGCCCGCGCGAGCCGGCCCCGAAGGCGGTCGATCTCAGTCACCGGCAGCGGGAGGTGCTCGAACTCCTGGCCGACGGGCACACCATGAAGGAGATCGCGTCGGCCCTGAAGATCACCCCGCGGACGGTGGCCTTCCACAAGTACAGCATGATGGAGGTGCTCGGCATCCGGACGAGCGCCGAACTCATCCAGTACGCGGTCCGCGCCCGCGTCGGGTCGTGACGCCGGGCGGGCGGCCGACGTGGTCAAGCAGCTGACCGGCGGCTTCCGCCCGCCGCCCGTCGGGCGGAAGCGGGGCCGCGGAACCGGCATTATTCCCCGCCGCCGGCGGGGGTGCCGCCGGCGGCGTCCAGCCCGTAGCGCTCGATCATCCGGTACAGCGTCCGCCGGCTGATCCCCAGCGCCTTCGCCGCCCGCACCTTGTTCCCGCCCTCGCGCCGCAGCACGTCGGCGACGTGACTCGACCGCGTCCAGGCTGTCCGGGTCGGCCGCGGCCGCCGGGTTCGCGGCCGACGCCGCCCGGACCACCGACTCCGGCAGGTCGTCCACCGTGATGGTGTCCCCCTCGGCCAGGATCTGCGCCCGCTCGACGACGTTCGCGAGTTCCCGGACGTTGCCCGGCCAGGGGTAGCGGGCGAGGACGGCCAGCGCCTCGGGCTCGATCTTCCGGGGCGCGCCCGCGACCGCTCGGGTGGTCAGGAAGTGCGTGACGAGGAGCGGGACGTCCTCCGCCCGCTCGCGCAGCGGCGGCAGCGTGACGGTGATGACGTTCAGCCGGAAGAACAGGTCCTCGCGGAACCGGCCGGCCTTCTGCTCGTCCTCCAGCGGCTTGTTCGTCGCCGCCACCACCCGCACGTCCGCCCGCCGCTCCTGCGTGCTCCCCACCCGCCGGTAGTGCCCGTCCTCGAGCACCCGCAGCAGCTTCGCCTGCAGCGCCGGCGACATCTCGGCCACCTCGTCGATGAACAGCGTGCCGCCCTCGGCCACCTCGAACAGCCCCGGCTTCACGCGGTCGGCGCCGGTGAACGACCCGCGCTCGTGCCCGAACAGCTCGCTCTCCAGCAGCGACTCCTGCAGCGTCGCGCAGTTCACCGTGACCAGCGGCTTGTCGCGCCGCGGGCTGTTCCCGTGGACCGCCCGGGCGACGAGTTCCTTCCCGGTCCCGCTCGGCCCGCGGACCAGCACGGTGGCGTCGGTCGGGGCCACCTTCTCGATCAGGGCCAGCACCTTCCGCAGCGCCGGGCTCGCCCCGACCATGTGGTACCGCGGCGACTCGAACGTCAGCGCCTTGACCACGCGCCGCAGCTGGGAGTTCTCCCGCCGCAGCCGGCGGACCTCGGTCGCGCGGTCGAGGACGGGGAGGATCTGCTGGAGGCGGAACGGCTTGAGGACGTAGTCGAACGCGCCGGCCTTCATCGCCTCGACGGCCGTCTGGATCGACCCCTGGCCGGTCATGATGATGCCGACCAGGTCGGGGTCGGCGGCGAACCCCTGGCGGAGGAGCTGAACGCCGTCGGTGCCGGGCATCATCAGGTCGCTCAGGAGCACGTCGAACTCGCCGCCCTGCAGGGCGGCGAGGCCGGCGGCGGGGTCCGAGTACCCGACGGCGTCGAACCCCTCCTCCCGGAGCGACTCGCACAGGGCGGTCATGAGCTCGACCTCGTCGTCGATGACGATCAGCCGGCCGGTCCGGGCGGGGGTCGTCATGGGCGGCCTCGTCACGTTCGGGGTGTCCGGTCAGTCCGCGTGGAGGCCGGCGACGTTGGTGTCCGGGCGGACCGGCAGGGTGATGCGGACCGTCGTCCCCTCGCCGGGCCGGCTCTCGACCTCCAGCGTGCCGTGGTGCTGCTGGACGATGCGGCGGCAGATGGCGAGCCCGAGGCCGGTCCCCTTCCCCTCGTCCTTGGTCGTGAAGAACGGCTCGCACACCCGGGCCAGGAGTTCGAGCGGGATGCCGGTCCCGGTGTCGGACACCTCGACCACGACCGCCGGCCGGTCGGAGGTGAGGCGCCCCGGGCGGACCCGGGGGACGAGCCGGCCGCCGCCGGGCATGGCGTCGGCGGCGTTGGTGAACAGGTTCAGGAACACCTGCCGGAGCTGCTGCCGGTCGGCGTGGATGTTCGGCACCCCCGGGGCGAAATCCGGCTCGACCCGGATCTGCCGCTTCCGCAGGTGGTGGCCCACGAGCTCGACCGTCTTCACCACCTCGTCGGGCACGTCCACGGTGGACACCTGGTCGCGCCCGGCCCGGCTGAACTGGAGGAGGTTGCCGACCAGCCCGGCCATCCGCTCGACCTCCTGCTCGATCACCTCCAGCGGGCGCCGCCGCGGGTCGTCGGCCGGGGTCTTGGCGAGGAGCCCCTCGACGCGCAGGCTCACCGTCCCGAGCGGGTTGTTCAGCTCGTGGGCGATGCTCGCGGCCAGCTCGCCGACGCCGGCGAGCTTCGCCGCCTGCCACAGCTGCTGCGTCGTCGCCCGCCGCTCCTCGGTGCGGTCCCGCAGGGCGGCCTCGGCCCGCCGCCGCTCGGTCAGGTCGGTGAACATGTCGAGCGCGCCGTCGAACCGCCCGCCGGCGTCGTGCAGCGGGCGGGCCGACATGAGCGTCCACACCTCGCGGCCGTCGCGGTGGCGGAACCGCACGTCGGCCTGCTCGCTCACCCCGGCCCGCCGCCGGTCGAAGCGGGCGCGCCCGGCCGCCAGGTCGTCGTCGAACAGGAACTCCCACTGCCGCCGGCCGCGGACCTCGTCGGCGGGGTACCCGAGGAGCTCGGCCATGCGGTCGTTGGCGAACACCACCCGGGCGTCGGCGTCGAGCTGCCAGATCCCCTCGTTGGCCGTCTCGACGATCCGCCGGTACTGGTGGTCGGAGTGGCGGGCCGCGGCCTCCGCGTCGGCGAGGCGGGCCTTCGTGCGGAGCTCGTCCAGCTCGCGGGCGGCGGCCTCGTACCGCTTCCGCTCGGACACGTCGCGGACGATGGCCGTGAGCAGCGTGTCGGCGCCGGCCCCGAACTTCGAGATCGACACCTCGGCGGGGAACTCGGTGCCGTCCTTGCGCACCCCGTACACCTCGCGCCGCTCGCCCATGAGGCGGGCCGCCTCCGGGGTGTGGGCGAACCCGGCGACCTGCCCGGCGTGGGCGGCGCGGTAGCGGGCGGGGAGGAGGAGGTCGAGCGGGCGGCCGACGACCTCGGCCGGGTCGTACCCGAACAGCTTCGCCGCGCCGCGGTTGAACAGGACGATCTCCTGCCGGGCGTCGGTCGTGACGATGCCGTCCTCGGCGATGTCGAGGAGGTCGGCGAGTCGGTCGGCGGGGCCCTCGCCGGCCGCCGGTCGGGTTCGCGGCGGCCGGCCTCGGGGGGACGATCGGTCCAAGCGCTGGCGCTTTTCATAATTGTCCGGTGCCCGGTGACGGCGTCAAGACGACTCGGCCCGCGTCGCGGGCGTTACTCCGCCGCCCGGGCCGGCGGGGGGAGCGGGCCGAGGTCGGGCACGCGGGTGATCCCCTCGTCGCGCAGGTAGCGGTGGCACTTCACGCACGTCATGGTCATGTCGATGAACGCGAGCGTGGCCGCGTCGTTCTTCTTGTCCTTCGCCGCCTTCTGGAGGCCCGCGATGCCGCGGGAGAAGTCGGTGCTGAACATGACGTACCGCTCCGTCTGGTTGATCCGCCAGGTGGCGTCCTTCACGCACGCGGCCAGGCCGTCGGCGTGGGTGGCCAGCTGGGCGTAGTCCTCGCGGGCCAGCGCCTCCAACACCTTCTGCGCGTGGGTGAGCTTGCGGACCATGACCGGCGGTTGCTTCGGCTGGGGCTGGGCCGGGCTGACGCCTACCGCGACGAGCGCGACCGCGGACCAGAGCACAGGACGAACGGTACGACGCATGGGAGCCTCCGTGGGGCGAGTCGGCGGGGGCCATCGCAAGCCCGGTGCCAGTTCCGAAACGCGGGAAATGCCGCGTCCGCCGCCGCCCGCGTGTGCCACGCCGGCGCGGCGCGCTGTGCCGTGTGTCGGGCCGGCACACCGACCCGCGGGCGGGGGCCGAGCGCGGGCGGAGCCGCGATGACGGTTCCCCCCCGCGTTTGGCGGCGGCGACGCGGGAATTCGTGGCGATTCGTGGCGCCGGCCGGCGCGGCACCGGGTTTGCCTTGGGGTCGGTCAGCGTCACCCGATCACCCGCAGCCCGACACCCGGCCGAGGAGGTCGCCATGTTCGCCGTCCGCCGCATCCTGCACCCGACCGACTTCTCCGACGCCTCGCAGAGCGCCTTCGAAGTCGCCTCCTCCCTGGCCCGCTCCCACGACGCGGAGTTGCTGGCCTGCTACGTCGAGCCGTGGCCGGCCGCGGCCGTCGTCG
>JBGAQM010000499.1:0-3597 GCA_044220735.1 Urbifossiella sp.
CGGGGCGGTGGGTCGGGGCAGTGAGGCGATTCTAGCCCGGGAGGGGATTGAATGCGGGGGCGGGTCGGGCCGTCTGTATGTCCGCACGGGGCCGGGCGGGCTACAATCGTCCCGGCCGGCCCCCACGCCCGCCCCCTCTCCGGCGGGCGGGACCGGACCGTAGCACCCTGGAGGACGATGTGATGCGCGTGATGCTGTCGCTGGCGGCGGTGGTCGGGCTGGCCCTCACCGGCGCCCGGGCCGACGACGTGAAGTCCGGGCCGGGCAAGAAGATCGGCGGCGCCTTCAACGTCAAGGCGTTCACCGGCGAGAAGGCCGGCGAGACCCTCTGCTACGTCTGCAAGTTCTCCGCCGACCAGACGCCGGCCGCCGTCCTGATCTTCACCCAGAAGGCCGACGAGAACGTGGCCAAGCTGGTCCAGGCCGTCGACGCCGTCCAGAAGACCAACGCCAAGCTCGGCACCTGCGTCATCGGCGTCGGCGGCGTCACCGGGTCGGACCTGGAGAAGCTCCAGACGACCCACAAGCTGACCGCCCCGCTGACCGTGGCCACCGACGCCGAGGGCCCGGCCGCGTACAAGCTCAACAAGAGCGCCGCGGTCACCGTGCTGGTCTACAAGCGCGGCGGCGAGATCACCCAGAGCTACGGGTTCAGCGACACGAAGTCGGCCGTCGCCAAGGCCGCCGACATCGCCGCCGCCGCCCGCAGCGCCGTCGAGTAAGGCCGGAATCAGAGGTCCGAAGACAGAGGACAGAGATCGGACAGCCGGAATCCCGTGTGGCTTCCGGTCGTCTGACTTCTGTCCTCTGTCGTCTGTCCTCTGCCCTCTGTTCCGCATTCGCACATCGGAGGCCGCATGTTCCGCCTCGCCGCCCTCGTGCCGCTCGCGGCCCTCGCCTCCGTCGCAATCGCCCAGCCCGTCGCCCCGCCCCGCCCGCTCGACATCAACCCCAAGCCCGTCGCGGCCGACCCCGCCGTGCGGATCGACTACGACGTCGTCTACGTCCGCATGCCGCGCAAGGGCGACGCCGTCGGCACCAGCTGGGCCGAGATCGCCAACCCCACCTACACCGACCCCGGCGCCGACCTCATGCTGCTCCACCCGGACGGCACCGAGGAGGTGCTCGTCCCCGGCGGCAAGGGCGCGGCCACCGACCCCGTCGTCTCGTTCGACGGCGAGTGGGTCTACTACGCCTTCTTCCACGACCTCGCCGGCGGCACCCACAACCAGGGGCCGCCAGCGGGCGCCGACATCTGCAAGCTCAACCTGAAGACGCGCCAGAACGTCGTCCTCACGAAGCAGACGTTCACGCCGAACCTCGGCGCCGGCGACTGGTCGAAGGACTTCCGCACGTCGGAGGCCGGCAAGAACTCGATCCCGTTCGGCGTGTTCAACCTCGGCCCGTGCCCGCTGCCGGGCGGCAAGGTGATGTTCACCAGCAACCGCAACGCCTTCAAGCCGCCGAAGCGCATCCCGCACCTGATGCAGCTGTTCGTGATGGACGACGACGGCTCGAACGTCGAGTGCGTCGGCCACCTGAACCTCGGCGGGGCGCTCCACCCGACGATGCTGAAGGACGGCCGCGTCATGTTCAGCAGCCTGGAAAGCCAGGGGCTGCGGCACTCGATCCTGTGGGGGCTGTGGACGATCCACCCGGACGGCACGAACTGGGGGCCGCTGGTGTCGGCGTTCATGCCGGGGCCGAACCCGACCGCGTACCACTTCCAGACGCAGTTGAGCGACGGCCGGGTGGTCGCAGAGGAGTACTACAACCAGACGAGTAACGGGTTCGGGTCGCTGGTAGCGTTCCCGCCGGGGCCGCCGGCCGGGGAGCCGCCGTTCGGCCCCGGGCTGGCGACCGACCCGCGCAACCCCGCGCTCGAACACGGCCGCGTCGGCGGCGAGCCGCGGGTGCGGCGGCTGCCGTTCAGCCCGCACGGGATCACGTCGCTGACACGCTTCGCCCGCTCCGACGAAGGCCCGGCCGACTACGCCAGCCCCACCGCCATCCCCCCGGGCTCGGTTCGCCCGCGCACCCAGCCGACGCTGCCGCGCGTGGGCAAGGTGACGCACCCGTCGGCGGCGCCGAAGAATCACCTGCTGCTGGCGTGGTCGCCCGGCCCGGTGAACGGCGGGTACACGGTCCACCTCCCCGCGGTGGACAGCGGCATCTACCTGCTCAAAGACGGCAGGGCCATCGACGAGCCGGGTCAACTGCTGAAGATCAAGGACGACCCGCGCTACAACGAGCACTGGCCGCGGGCCGTGGTGCCGTACTCGGCCGTCCACGGCGTCGCCGCGCCGGCGAAGCTGCCGACGCTGGCGAACGACGGGAAGCTGTCGAAGCACTTGCCGGCGGGGACGCCGTTCGGGCTGGTCGGCACGTCGAGCATGCTCAAGCGTGAAAGCTACCCGAACGGCGTCGTGAAGGGCGTGACCGCGACCGCGGCCGACGCCGCCGGCTACGCCGACCTCGGCGCGTTCAACTCCGCCGAGTTGCCGGCGGGGAACTGGTTCAACCAGGGGGCCGACGCCGGCCGCTACACCAACGCCGACGTCCACGCCGTCCGCGTCGTGATGATGGAGCCGCTGACCGACCGCGGCGTCGGCCCCGCGAGCGGCCGCACGTTCCGCAGCCACGCCACGGAGCGGTTACGCATCCTGGGCGAAATCCCGGTGCGGAAGTTCACCGACGGCAAGGAGCCGCTCGACCCCGACGGCAACCCGGACACGAGCTTCCTGGCGAAGATCCCCGCCGACGTGGGGTTCACGTTCCAGACGGTCGACCGGCACGGCATGGTGCTGAACATGGCCCAGACGTGGCACCAGGTGCGGCCGGGCGAGATCCGCAACGACTGCGGCGGGTGCCACGCCCACAGCCAGCAGCCGACGCTGTTCGAGCGCACCGCCGCGGCCCGGCCGGAATACGACGTGTTCGACCTGACCAAGGGCGCCCCGCTGCTGACCACCCGGGCGAACGACCCGACCGGCCGGCGCTGGGACGACAAGAACGAGAGCGGTCTGAAGACCGCGACCGGCGTCGTGGACGTGGAGTACTTCCGCGACGTCCAGCCGATCCTCGACCGCAGCTGCGCCGCCTGCCACACCGCGAAGAACGGCAAGGCCGCGGGGAACCTCGTCCTCGACGACGCGAAGACGGTGAACCTGCCGGACTGCGACGACGTGCCCGGCACGTACTACCGGCTGGCGATGGACGGGGCGGCGCGGTTCGGGCACAAGCCGCTGACGGAGTCGTGGCGGCTGCCGAACGCCTCGCGGTACGTGCGGATGTTCCAGTCGCGCCGGAGCCTGCTGGTGTGGAAGGTGTTCGGCCGCCGCCTCGACGGCTGGAGCAACGACGACTTCCCGACCGAGACCGAGCCCGGCAACGCCCGCACGCTTCAGCTGAAGGGCGAGCCGGTCGCCAACACCGCGGCCAGCCGCAACCGCGCGGACCTCGACTTCACCGGGAGCGTGATGCCGCCGCCGGACGCGGTGAAGGCGGGGAAGGTGAAGGCTCTGACCGACGAGGACCGGCTGACGCTGGTGCGCTGGATCGACCTGGGTTGCCCGATCGACCTCGACCGCAAGGGCC
>JBGAQM010000500.1:0-3574 GCA_044220735.1 Urbifossiella sp.
CCGCCTCAAGGCGCTGGGGGTGGGCGATGACGACTAACCCCGACGCCGTCCGCCGATTCCTCCACGCCTACGCCGTGGAACCGGTCGGAGTAACGCCCGTGCAACCGGCCGTACACGACGACGAGGACCACAAGCCGACCATCGATCGGACGATCGAGGTCAAGCCCGAGGAGAAGTGGGAGCCGAAACCGGTTCCCGAGTGGATCGGACCCGACGACGACCTGCCGCGACGCTTCATCGACGGGTCGCACACGGACCAGCCGGTGCTGTGTGTAAAGGCACCGCAAGGCTGGCCGATCCCTCTCTTGCTCGGCGAGGTCGGGGCGGTCGCACTGCGGGCCGTCGGCCGCCGGTTCGAGCGAGAATTCGCCACCGTCGAGCGGGTTCTGTCGTTCATCCCCGACCCGTTCCCGTGGGCGGAGGTCGAGGCGTTCGCGGCCGGGTTGCTCAACAAGCCCGAGTTTCAACTCCGGGTCCTGCCGGCGAAGTTCCCGGACGAGGTCCACAGTCCGTTCGACTACGAAGTGATGCGGAAACAGGCCCGCGCCCGCATCCATCTCGAAATGCGGACGTTGGAGCGCCTCGCGCTTGCCGCCGATCGGTCTGTCCCCACGCTGGTGGACGGCCCGCTCAACCGGGTCACCGGCGCCCCGAACCCCGCGTCCCCGCTGGTCGTCGGCGTGGCGAAGTCACACGCGGCGAACTACCTGCACGACCAAGGCTGGCGGACGTTGTTGAGCCTGAAACCCGGACAGCGCACGCCGGCGTTCCGGTACGAAGGTGTCCGCGGGGAACACGGCGGAATGCCGGTGGCGTCGTGGTACCTCAAGCTCGCAGGCGGTCCGCGACTCGCGCCGAACTGGGGCTACGTCCGCGTTGAGATCCCGTGGGGTCAGTTCGAGAACCGCGGGAGCGACTTCGGCCTCATCGACCGCCTGTCGCGGTGGCTGATCGACGCCCGCTGCCGGACCGACAGTTATGCCCGGATGCCGGTATCGCTCGACCCCATCGTCCGGGCCGAGGACTCGTTGAAGCCGCTGTTCACGGCGGCGCCGGTACTGGTCAACCGCCTCTACCGCACCGTGGGCCTCTTCAGAGGGAATGAGTCGTGACCGACGCCCCCGCCCCGCTCGGCCGCGTCGCCGCGCCGCCGGAACACGAATCCACGAGCGGCACGTTCTACTTCTGGGTCGATCGCACGCAGTCCGTGGAGCGGACGCAGGTGGTCACCACGACGAGCGAAATCGCCGGCCGGCCGGTCGGGTTCGTGGGGATCGTGAAGGAGGTGTACCGGCGGAGCCGGCAGAAGGACGTACACGAGGAGGCCGCCCGGTTCGACGGGAAGACGGCCGAGCGGCCGCCGTTCGACAGCGAGGGCGTCACCTTCGCCGAGGCGACGATCCTCCGCACGGCCCCGGTCGCGCACACGCCGCCGACCGAGGAGAGCGAGGTGGCGCTGGCCGGGCCGAAGGAGGCGGGCGAGGGGTACGGCTACCCGGAGATGGGGCACCGGCTCGACGTGGGGCAGCTCCGCAACGGCGGCACCGCGTTCGCCGGCCCCGCGGCGATCGACCTGGACTACCTGCTCGGCGAGAACGGCGGCCACCTGAACGTCAACGGCATCGCCGGGCTCGGGGCGAAGACGAGCTTCCTCCTCCACGTCAACTCGCTCCTCCTGGCCGAGGCCGACCGGCAGGTCGCGGCCCGCGGGATGAACGCGAAGGACCGGCTGCAGGTCGTGCCGGTGATCTTCAACGTCAAGAACTTCGACCTGTTCTTCATCGACCACTGGGGCAAGGGCTGGCGGAAGTTCGAGGCCGACGCCCGGCCGGAGTGGAAGGAGTACCTCGGCACGGAGAACCCGACCCCGTTCCGCGACGTGCGCTTCTTCGCCCCGCAGCTGAAGGGGCAGGCGGAGCCGGTGAACGTCGGCCGCACGGACGGGGTGGTGAAGCCGTACAGCTGGTCGCTGGCCGACGTGATCGAGCAGGGGCTGTTCCGGTTCCTGTTCGCCGAGGAGGACATTTACGACGCCAACTTCGGCGGGCTGGCCGGCGACCTGGAAGACCGCCTCACCGACCCGCGGACCGGGGCGCTGAACCCGAACGGCGGCAAGACGGCGACGTTCGACCGGCTCGTGGACTGGTTCCGGGACAACGGCGCGTCGTTCGGCGACTCCGCCCCCGGCACCCGGGGGAAGCTGCTGCGGCGGCTCAAGTACATCGTCCACGAGGGCGACGGGGTGCTCCGCCGGCACGACCCGACGGGGAGCCCGCTGGTGCTCCCGAAGGCCGGCATCCCGGGGCCGTGGGTGATCGACCTGTTCGGCATACGGCAGACGCCGTCGCTCCAGCGGTTCGTGGTCGCGGCCGTGTTCCACCAGATGATCCGCAACCGCTCGGGCACCGCGTCGGTGGACGGGCTGCGGTACGTCGTCACCCTCGACGAGCTGAACCGGTTCGCCCCGAAGACCGGGTCGGACCCGATCACGAAGAAGATCGAGGAGGTGGCCGCGGAGATGCGGTCGCAGGGGGTGATTCTGCTCGGCGCCCAGCAGCAGGCGAGCCTGGTGTCGCCGCGGGTGATCGAAAACGCCGGCGTCCGCGCTGTGGGCCGGAGCGGGTCGCTGGAGCTGACGGCCGAGGTGTGGAAGTTTCTCCCGCCGGCCGACCGCACGCAGGCGGGGCAGCTCCAGGCCGACGAGAAGCTGCTGGTGCTGCCGAGCTTCCGCGCCCCGATGCTGGCCCGCATCCCGTACCCGCCGTGGGCGCTGAAGAAGGAAGACGCGGACGCCCCGTTCACCCCCGGCGGCGCGGCGCCGCTGGCGAAGAAGCCGCGGCCGGGCGCCGATTTCGCGTAACGCCGCCGCCCGTTCCCGCCAACCCCTCCCGTCCGCCCGCCGCTTGCGGCGTTGCACGCCCCCGGAGCCCCCATGCGCCTGCTCCACACCGCCGACTGGCACCTGTGCGACAAGCTCGGCCGGGTGGACCGCACGCCCGACCTCCGCGCCCGCGTCGAGCACATCGCCGCCCTCTGCGAGCACCACCACGCCGACGTGCTCGTCGTCGCCGGCGACGTGTTCTCCGAGCAGGCGTCGCTCGACGAGATGAAGGCCGCGCTCGAACACCTGCACGCCGCGTTCGCCGACTTCTTCGCCCGCGACGGGACGCTCCTGGCCGTGACCGGGAACCACGACCGCGAGTCGCGGGTCGAGCTCGTCCGCCAGGGGATGCGGCTCGCCACCCCGACCGGCGGGCGGGAGCTGAGGGCGGGCCGGGCGTACGTCCTGAACCAGCCGTTCGCCGCCACGCTGGCCGGGGTGCAGTTCCTCCTCATGCCGTACCCGACGACCGTCCGCTACGGCCTGCCGACCGACAAGTTCCTGACGAAGGACCAGGAGCACCGGGCGCTCAACAACCGCGTCGTGGACTGGCTGAAGGACGCGACCGACGCGCTCGACCCGAAGCTGCCGACGGTGCTGGTCGGGCACCTGCACGTCGCCGGGGCCGGGCTGTCGCACACGCTGTTCAAGGTGACCGAGCAGGACGACGTGATCTTCGACACCGGCCACCTC
>JBGAQM010000025.1:0-30371 GCA_044220735.1 Urbifossiella sp.
GCCTCACGCGGCCGGTTGGAAACCGGCCCCACGTCAGCGGCTGTCCAGGTACGCGAACACGATGCGGATGGCGTCGTAGGGCACCTCCTCGTTTAGCGCCAGGAACGCCGGCTTGAGCCGGGCCGTGCCGCACTGCTCGGCCGCCGCCGCCACCCGCTCGCACACGTCCTCCGGCACCCACGGGAAGATGCTCGCCGGCTTCTCGGCGCGGATGAACTCCGTCAGGTAGTCCACCACCGTGGCGCGGGTCATCTCCGTCTTCGCCGCCACGTAGTCGAGGTGCGCCTCGCCGCGGAACATCTCGAACACCTTGTCGCGCCGCGCCGACGGCTTCCGCTCCGGCTTCGCCGGCGCCAGCCCGCGCTGCACCGCCGCGTCCACGTCCTGCGCCAGCCCGGCCTGGCCGCAGTGGGCGCGGATGGCGTCCAGGAACGTCTCGCCGAAGTCCGCGAGCTTGCGGTCGCCGACGCCGCTCACCTGCCGCATCCGGGCCGGCGTACTCGGCCGGGCGCGGGCGAACTCGGCGAGCACCGAGTCGGGGAACACGAGGTACGGCTGCACGCCGAGCCCCGCCGCCACCTGCCGCCGCACCTGCCGCAGCCGCTCGAACAACTCCGCGTCGGCCCCCTCCGGCAGCGTCCCCGGCTGGGGCCGCTCCGCGGCCGACGCCGGGGCCGCGTCGCGGTCGCGCTTGGTCCGGCGTGCCTTCCGCGCCAGCCGGATGAGCCGCACGGACTGGTCACCCTTCATCACCGCCCACGACGCGGGCGTCAGCTTTAGCAGCGGGTATTCGCCCTCGCTCACCGCCAGCGCCCCCTGCCCCACGAGCTGGTAAATCCAGTCGCGCAGGTCGTTCTTCGGCACGTCTTCCAGCAGCCCGTAGGTCGTCAGCTTGTTGTGCCCGCGGGCGCGCACGCCCTCGGTGTCCGCCCCCTTGAGCACGTCGAGGACGTGGTTGACGCCGAACGACTCCTTCACCCGCGCGACGCACGAGAGAATCTTCTGCGCCACCAGCTTCGCGTCCGGCACCTCGTCGGTGTCGCCGAGGCAGATGTCGCACGCGCCGCAGTTCTGGGCGTCGAGCGCCTGCCCGAAGTACTCGACGAGCGCCCGGTGCCGGCACACCGCGCCGCGGGCGTACTTCGCCATGTCGTCGAGGTGCTTGACGGTACTCGCCACGAACTCGGGCGTGGCCCCGGCCTCCGCGGCCGACTTCTCGGTGATGTTCTTGAGGGTGATGAAGTCGGCCCCGCTGAACAGGAGCACGCACTCGCTCGGCAGCCCGTCGCGGCCGGCGCGGCCGGTCTCCTGCTGGTAGTGCTCGATCGACTTCGGCATCGCCGCGTGCACCACGAACCGCACGTTCGACCGGTCGATCCCCATCCCGAACGCCACCGTCGCCACGACGATGTCGGTTTCTTCGGACGCGAACGACTCCTGCGCCCGGCGGCGCTGGTCGGGGCTCATCCCGGCGTGGTAGCCGACGGCCTTGTACTTCGCCGCCTTCAGCTGGGCGGTCATGTCGTCCACGTCGGCGCGGCGGAGGCAGTAGACGATGCCGGCGTCGCCGGGGTGCCGGTCGAGCACCTCGCGCACCTGCCCGACCGGGCTGACGCGCGGCAGCACGCGGAAGGTCAGGTTCGGCCGGTCGAAGCTGCCGACGAGGACGGTCGCGTCCTGCAACCCGAGTTGCTCGACGATGTCGGCGCGGACGCGCTCGGTCGCGGTGGCGGTGTACGCCTGGATCGCCGCGCCGGGGAACCACTCCTTGAGCTTCGCCATCTGTCGGTACTCGGGCCGAAAGTCGTGCCCCCAGTGGCTGATGCAGTGGGCTTCGTCGATGGCGATGGCGTTCGCGCCGCTGGCACGGAGGTATTGAGCCAGCTTCGGGCCGCCGCTTACCAAGCGCTCCGGCGACGTGAACACGAGCCGCACCTCGCCGGAACGGATCGCGGCGTCGGCGTCGGCCTTCTCGTCGGGCGTCATCGAACTGTCGAGGCGCACGGCGGGGACGCCGACGCGGGTGAGGCCGTCCACCTGGTCCTTCATCAGCGCGATGAGCGGCGACACGACGACGGTGAGGCCGCCGCGGACGACGGCCGGTGCCTGGTAGCAGAGCGACTTGCCGCCGCCGGTGGGCATGACGACGAGGGTGTCGCGGCCGGCGAGGGCCAGCCGCATCGCGTCTTCTTGTAGGGGCCGGAGGGCGGTGAAGCCCCAGTACCGCCGGACGGCGGCGGGGAGGGCGGGCGGCAGTGCGGGAACGTTGCGGGGGAGCGGCATGGAAGGGGCATTCTACCCGACGGGCGCGGCCGGTGAACGCCCGTTGTCGAAGCGAGTCGCCGCGAAGCGGCTGATCGGGTGCGGCGTTCGACCCGTCAGCGCCAGGTCGGCCAGAATCTCGCCGACGACGGGGGCGAACTTGAACCCGTGCCCCGAAAACCCGCACGCCACCGACACCTGCGGGTGACGCGGGTGCGTATCGATGACGAAGTGCCGGTCCGGCGTCAGCGTGTACTGGCACACCTCGGCACACGTCGGCTCGGGGGTCGGTAGCGTCGTGTACTCGCGCAGGAATTCTTGCGTCGGCTTGAAGTCCGCGGGTGACGACTGCCAGTCCACGCCGCTCGGGTCGTGCAATTCGGGGGCGTTGTAGTGGCGGGCGACTTTCACGCCGTCGGCGTCGAGCGCGGGGAGACCGTAGAACGGGCCGGCAGGAACGTCGGCAAGGAAGATCGGGAAGCGGTCGCGCCGCACGGCCGCCGGGTCGGTGCGGAACCACGTCTGCACCTGCCGCATCACCGTCAGCGGCACGCCGAGGTCGGCGACGAGTTGCGTCGCCCAGGCGCCGGCGGTCACGACCAACCGGCCGGCGTGGTACGTGTCGCGGTCGGTGACCACCTCCACGCCGTCGCCGCGCGGAGCCCACGACCGCACGGTTTCCTCAACGCGCACGTCCACACCCGCGCCCAGAGCGGCGAGCGCGTGCGCCCGGACGCACTCTTCCACGGCAAGGAAACCGGCCGCGTGTTCGAGCACGCCGGCGTAGGCGACGGGGAAGCGGAACGGGTAGCGGCGGTTCAACTCGGCCGCGGTCAGGCTCTCGACCGCGAGGCCGTGAACGCTCGTCGCCGCGCGCACGCCGGTCACCACCTCGCCGTTCTCGGGGCCGACCATCAGGCACGGGCACTCGGTGAGGAGGTGCCGGCCGGTGAGTTGTTCGAGTTCGTACCACCGCTCCCACGCGCGGCGCAGCAGCGGCACGTAGTCGGGGTGCTCGTAGTACGCGGTGCGGATGATGCGGGTGCGGCCGTGGGAGCTGCCACGGCTGTGGGCGAGCGGGAACTGCTCCAGGCCGACGACGTGCGCCCCGCGGCGGGCCAGCTCGAAGCACGCCGCCGAGCCCATGCCGCCGACGCCGATCACGATCACGTCGCAGGTCGTCGCCATGCGTCCAGTCTACGCGGCCCGGCGGAGCGGGGCGGGGCCGGCGTCGAGGTTGCGGCGCTCGCGGACGGTGTACGGCCGCTTCCCCTGGCTCTCGAAGTACACCCGCGTCAGCACCTCGCCGACCAGCCCCAGCGACAGGAACTGCACCCCGGTCAGCGCCGCCACCGCGCCGATCAGGAACAGCGGGTTCGACGTCATCCCCGGGCCGGTCGTGTACTTCATCACCACCGACGCCACCACCGACAGGAAGCCCATCGCCATGCAGCCGAGGCCGAGGCTGCCGAACACGTGCATCGGCCGCGTCTGGTAGCTGCCGAGGAACTTCACCGTCATCAGGTCGAGCACCACCCGCACGGTCCGCGTCAGGTTGTACTTCGACTGCCCCGCCGTGCGCGGGTGGTGCTGCACCGGCACCTGCGTCACGCGGGCGCCCTGCTGGAGGATCAGCGCGGTGATGAACCGGTGCATCTCGCCGTACAGTTCCAGCCCGTCGGCCACGTCGCGGCGCATGACGCGGAGGGCGCAACCGAAGTCCTTGAACGGGATGTCGAGTACCCGGCGGATGATGCGGTTCGCGGCCAGGCTCGGCACCTTCCGCACGAGCAGCTTGTCCTGCCGCTTCTCGCGCAGGCCGAGCACGGCGTCGTACCCCTCGTCGAGCTTGGCGACCATGCGCGGGATGTCGGCGGGGTCGTTCTGCAGGTCGCCGTCGAGGGTGGCGACAACGTCGCCGGTGGCGGCGTCGAGGCCGGCCTGCGTCGCGGCGCTCTGGCCGAAGTTGCGCCGCAGCCGCACGACCTTGATGCGCGCGTCCGACGCCGCCACGGCTTCGAGCGCCGCGAACGTGCCGTCGGTGCTGCCGTCGTCCACGAACACGAGTTCCCACGGGCCGGCGTCGCGGAGGGCGTCGCGCACCCGGTCGGCCACCGGGCGGACGTTGTCCCGCTCGTCCTTCACCGGGATCACGACGGACAGCATTTCTGGCCTCACTTCACGGTCACGTCGGCGACGAGCGGCTCGGAGCCGTACTGCACGAAGTCGGCGTCGTGGAGGTCGATTACCTGCGTGTCCACGAGGTCGGCGTGGAACACGTACCGGCCGGGCTCGCGGACCGGCGGCAGGCCCGCGACCAGCGTGATGCTCTCGCCGGGTACGACGGTGGCGGACAAGCGGCCGGCGTGGCCGACGTACACCTTCGTGCCGGTCGGCGTGAACAGCGAGTAGCGCAGCTGCACGCCGCCGGCGGCGCCGGTGCGGAAGGTCCACGGTTCGATCGCCGTGTTCGTGCAGACGATGGGAAGCGCGAAGCCGCTAGCGGCGGCGACGGCGGGAGGCGTGCCGACCAGCGCCAGGCGGGCGCGGTAGGGGCCGGGGCAGTATTCGGCCGTCGCCCAGCGGCGGAACCGGTCGCGCGAGTGCGGCTCGGCCCGCGCCGCCAGCCACGCCTCGTAGAAGTCGAAGAAGCGGTCGATCGCTTCGGTCCGCCCGACGCGGAAGTGCCCGTAGCGCGGCCACAACTGCCGGCGGGCCTGCGCGAGCGTCGCGTCGGAGTGGAGCAGCAGCACCGCCGCCGCGGCGAGGCCGGTGCGGTCGGCGCCCTGCTGGCAGTGGAGCAGGATCGGGTATTCGGTGTGGTCGAGAATTTCGACCAGCCGGCGGACCTCGGCCGGCGCCGGCAGCCGCTTTGCGGACAGCGACACGTCTTCGAGGTTCACGTCGGCGGCGACGGTCGTTCGCGCCTCGGCCAGGTACCACGGCACGTCCGGGCAGGTGCCGCGGAGGTTCACCACGGTGCGGATGCCGTGCCCGGCGATCTCGTCGGCGAGGCCCGACGCGGAGAGCTGCGCCGACCGGTAGACGCGGCCGGGGACGACGGCGTGGCGGTTGGTCCAGAAGAGAACACGCCCGGCCTCGGCGGCGAGCGCGAGGCCGGCGGCGGCTCCCGCGAGGCGGAGCAGGCGGCGGCGGGGGAATCGGGGCGCGTCCATGCGGCCCGGAGTGTGCCAGATTCGGCGCGGACGTGAAAGGTCAACCGGCGGCGGTCACCACAGCTGCCGGTCCTCGCGGGTCTGGGCCATCAGCGCGGGGAAGTCCACGTTCTCGCGGCGCTCGGTGCCGTGGACCGAGTACACCCGGTGCACGTCGTAGTTCCGCTCCCGCTGGAACCGCATCATCCGCTCGCACGACTCCAGCCGCGTCTCCTCCGGCACCCGCCACAGCGGGTTCCAGTCGTGGACCGTCCGCCGCGTGCCCAGCTCCCAGTCGCCGGTGCAGACCGCGCCGCGGAAGATCACCAGCGTGTCGGTCCGGCTGTGCTTCGGGGCGTGGACCAGGAACAGCGGCTCGCCGCCGAGGTCGAGCACCTCGGCGCGGTCGAAGAAGCGCACGCCCAGCTGGTCGTCCACGACGCCGCGGAAGCCGGCTTGTAGGACGGGTTCCGCGTCCGGGAAGGTGGCGCGCATGCGGCGCAGGGTGGGGCGGCTGAAGTGGTCGAGGTGGGCGTGGGTGCAGAGGAGGTATTTCACGCGCAGCCCGCGCTCCTTCGCCGCCCGCGCGGCCAGCCGCACCGGGTCCGGGCCACCCCACACCGACGGCGGCAGTTCCAGCACCGCGGCCTCGTCGCCCTTGGCGAGCAGCCAGCAGCCGGTGCCGACCCACGCCATCCGGCCGAGTAGCGCGATCCCCTCGAACCACGTCTCCACTTCTTCCCCCTTCACTGTCCGTACCAGGCCGTGAGCCGCGGGAGGTCGTCCCGTGCGGCCAGCAACCGAAGGGCGAACTTTTGCCGGCCCATCCCCAGGAGCCGGTTGAAGCCGAAGTTGTCGTCCGTCACGCGCACGGCCCGCTCGACCGCGGCCGGCTTCGACTCGCCGCCGGCCCCGAACACCCGGGCCAGCCACATCAGCACCGGGAGAGTGAGTGCCAACGACCGCAGCCCTTCCCAGAATGGTACGCCGAAGTTGGTCGGACCGCAAAACTGGATCGACTGGACCTTCAGGCGGTAATACCGGGTCAACTGTGCGTCGCATTCTTCAGGCAACGGCCCGAATGGATTCTCGCCGGCGGAAAAGGGCACGTCTGGGAGGCGGGCGTGAAGTTTCGGCACCACGCCCGAACCGCGGGCGAAGCGGACCGCCGCGGCGACGCGGCCGAACGCCGAGCGCTGGGCCGTGCCGCGCTCGGCGCCGTGGTCCTTGCGGGCGTACACGGCGAGCACCTGACGGAATACGACCCGCCCCGCCCTTCCCGGCCGCGGCACCTGATCCGCCGGCCGCGTCTCCTCCGCGGCCGTCTCCGACAGGACGTGGAACAGTTCGCTCAGCCGGCCGCCGGTGACCGCCTTCTTCGCGCTCCCGCCGCCGTCGAACGTGAGCCCGTCGGCGAGCGACGCCAGCGTCAGGACGTTCCGCCACCGACGTTCGAGTGGCACGCCGGTCTCGCCGAGCACCTTTGCCACCACGCCGACGATGCGGAGCACGTCGTCCCACGGAACGAGTGTCCCGGCGCGGAGCGGGGGCGGTGGTTGCGTCTTCGCGGCCGGTTCGTTCTCCTCCAGCTGCGCGGCGTACTCGCGCACGTCGGGCAGGTGCTGGTCGAGCGGCCGGCCGTCGTTCGCGGCGGCGCTCGGGCAGGCGTACCGCAGCCCGACGCGCCAGTGGTCGCCGGCCGGGACCAGCAGGAACGGGTAGACGCGGCACGCCAGCGGCTTGGCGGCGGCGCCGAACTTCGCGTGGATGCGGCAGCGGGCGTCGTCGTCGAGAAAGACGCAGGCGCCGTCGGGACGGTGATTCAGGGTGGTGCCGCGGGCGTCGAACAGCGGGGTACCGAGGTCCCAGCCTTGCGACTCGATGCGCGTCCGCTCGTCGGCGCTCACGGGGATGCTGTACGACCGGCAGCAGGCGGCGCAGCCGCGGCAGTCCCAGTTCTGCGCGACGGGGAGCGACCGGACGGGGAGGGACATGACGGTATTGTACACCGCCGCACCTGCGTTGCGGCTTCGCGCGGCCCAACGCGAAGCCGCAAGCGGCAACGTAGGAGTTACGCCGCCCGACGCAGCGGCAGCGTCGCCGGCGTCTCCGGACTCCCCGCGGCCACGGCGTACACCGCCCGCAGCTCCGGCGTCAGTTCGCGCCCGCGGCGCCTCATCGCCCGGTCCGCGGCGGCGAACAGCCCCTCCACCTCCATCGAAACCGTGCCGTCTGGGCCGGTACGCGCGAACCCGGGAACGCACCGCGGCGCCAGCCGGCCCGACGGCAGCACCGCCGCGAACGGGCCGACCACCGTGCCGGCGTCGAGCAGCACGCCGAGGCCGGTGCGGGCGTGGTCGCCGAACACGCTCCCGACCTTCAGCCGGCCCGTGTCGATGACCTCGCCGTTGATCTTCACCGTCACCGGCCGGTAGTCGCAGCGCAGGTCGGCGGTGCCGGTCGCGGCGGCGAGGTTCACCCACTCGCCGACGTAGCTGTGGCCGAGGAACCCGTCGTGGTACTTGTTCGCGTAGCCGAGCACGATACTCGCCTCGACCTCGCCGCCGACCCGGCAGTGCGGCCCGAGCGTGGTGCCGGCCTTCACCTTCGCGCCGAACAGCTGCGTGTGCGGCCCCACCACGCACGGCCCCTCTAGCCGCGTGAACGCGGTGACGACCGCCCCCGGGCCGATCCACACCGGGCCGCCGGTGGTGTCGGCCACGACCATCGGGTCGATGCGGGCGGTGGGGTGGAGGAACAGCCGGTCGGCCGGGCCGACGACGGCGAACCCGGCGGGGTGGTAGCCGGTCGCGGTCGGGTCGCAGGCGGCGAAGTCGGCGACGATCTGCGCCGGGTTCAGGTCCACGAGTTCCCACGGCCGGCGGACGACGTGGCCGCCGGCCTCGACGCCGGGCAGCGCCTGGCTCCAGTCGTTCACGCAGTCGTCGATGGTGGCGGGGCTGACGGCCTGGAGCGGGTCGGTGCCGACGGACGCGAACGCCACCTCGGTGCCGCACACGCCGACGACGCTGCCGCCGCTGAACAGGTCGCGGTACGCCGGGCCGGGGAACGGCGGCGGCGGCGCCACCCACCGCGAGTTGACGAGTACCGTCGGGGCGGCGCGGAGCCAGCCGGCGTCGTTGACCGGCGTGTTCGCGTCCCGGGCCTTCAGCAGCGGCGCCAGCTCGGGGCGGACGAGGTAGCCGACGCTCTCGGCGCGGAAGTACCGGGCCTGCTTCTCCGCGAGCGTGGTGAGGCCGCACAGCAGGTCGGACGCCGGCCGGGTGGCGGTGAGCGGCCCGAGGTCGGCGGCCCGGCGGTCGTCGTAAATACAGATGCGCATCCGAGCTCCCTCCCCGCGGGCCGGCAGTGTAGAGCCGCCGGGCGGGGCGGGGGAAGCCGAGTTTCGCCCGGCGGGCGGAACCCGGCGTGCCCCCGCCACGTCCGAAGAGCGTCCCCGGAGGCCCGCCCGATGCGCCGCCTGCTCCTCGCCGCCGCCGTACTCGCGCCGACCGCCGCCGGAGCGTTCCCGTTCAGCCCCCTCGCCCCGGCCGCCGAGGTCGAGTCGATCACCGCCGAGATGGACCTGCCGACGGTCCACGCCCCCACGGCGCCGCACCCGTCGAAGGTACGCTACCCCGCGGCGGCGCTGGCGGCCTACGCCGCCGACGTGCCGCTGGCCGAGGTCCGCAAGTCCGAGAACGCCAAGAAGTACGTCCTCCGCAACGCCGTGCTCGAGGCCTTCGAGGCGATGCGCGACGGGTGGGCGAACGACGGCCGCCAGCTCCGCGTCGCCGTCCCCGCCGAAATCACGCCGGCGACGAAGACCGACGTCCGCCGCGAGCAGAACACCCTCGTCGCGGCGGTGATCCGGCTGGAACTGCTCCAACCCGACCTGGCGTCGCTGGAACCGCTCCGCGGGCGGGAGCCGAAGCGGTGGCAGGCGCACTTCGACTACGCCCGGGCGCAGATGGCGTGGCGGCTGGCCGTGATGCAGGAGTACAACGAGCTGCTCGGCCGGGTCCGCACGGAGAACCTGCCGCCGCTCGACCCCGCGCGCCACGTCGGTTACCGCCTGCGGCCGTCGGAGACGATCACCGCCGGCGCCGGGGTGAAGCGGCAGATGCGGGAGGCGCGGGAGCGGCTCGAGGCGGTGGAGCGCGACCACCCGAACACGCCGTGGGCCGTCGCCGCGAGTCGGGCGCTGCGCCAGCCGCCCGGGCTGGCGTGGGAGCCGGCGCCGCGGCCGTAGCGCGCCGCCGCCAGGGTCACGCGAACGGGGGCGACGATGACCGCGACGAGCCGCGTACCCGTGAAGGTCGGCGTGGTCGGGCTGGGCCGCTTCGGGCGGCTCCACGCCTTGACCCTGGCCCGCCTCGCGGAAGCGGAACTGGTGGCGCTGGTGGCGCGGCGACAGGCCAGTCTCGACGCCCTCGCCCCCGAACTGCCGGGCGTGCCGGGGTGGACAAGCCTCGAACGCGCGGTCGCGGAATCGCCCGCCGAGGCGTGGGTCGTCGCGTGCACGACGGCCGCCCACGTCCCCGTCGTGCGGGCGCTACTGGGGGCCGGCAAGACGGTGCTGCTGGAGAAGCCCGTCGCCGACAACCTGGCCGACGCCCGCAGCCTGGCGCCGCTGGTCCGGCCGGACTCCGGCAACCTCATGCTCGGGCACGTCGTCCTGTTCAACACCGAGTTCCGACAGTTGTGCGACGAGGCCCGGCGGCGCGGCCCGCTCGCGTACATCGACTGCGTCCGCCACCGGCCGGCGAGCACCGTCGCGGCGTTCCCCGGGGAGAACCCGCTGCACGCGACGATGGTCCACGACCTGTACGCCACCCAGGTGCTCGTGAACCGCGCCGACCCGGTCCACTTCGGCGCCCGCTTCCGCCGCACGCCGGCGGGGAACATCGACCTGGCGGTCGCCCACCTCCAGTGGGCCGACGGGCTCGTGGCGTCGTTCGCCGCGTCGTACCTGACGCCCGCCGGGATGCCGCCGCGGGGGTTCGACCGGATGGAGGTGTTCGGCGCCGGGTGGTCGGCGCGGGTCAGCCCGAACCCCCGCCCGATCGAGGTGTGGGACGAGCGGGCGCAATGGCCGCTGGCGCTGGAGATCCGCGCCGACGCGGCCGGCGCCACCGGGATGATGGCCGAGGAGCTGCGCTGCTTCTGCCGCGTCGTGCGGGGGGAGCAACCCGTGCCCGTCGGGGCGACCTACGCCGACGCGATCCAGGTGCAGCAGTGGATGGACCGGCTGACGGCCGGTCTGACCTGCGACCCGGCGACGGGATGACCCCACGCCCGGCGGGCCGACGAAGCCGGCGTGCGGGAGCCGAGAACGTCCGCCCGACCCCGGGTCGCTTGGCCCTGCCGGTCCGCCACTGGCGCGGTGAGCCGGCCCGCGGTTCTCGGCGTGCGAGCCGCCTCCCGCGCGGGCGCGCTCGCTGATCTCGCGCGCGGCCCCTCCGAACCCGCGCCGGAGTGCGTAAACCACGAGCGTGCCCGCCACCACGCCGGTGGCGTCGGTGCCCGTCGGAGGGTGCGTCAATGACTCGGATCGGACGGGACGGGAATCGGGCCGCGTACGTCCTGGCGGGGGCCGCGTTGCTCCTCGCCGGCCCACCCGCCCACGCGCAGCAGTTCGTGCTGTTCGACACCACCTTCACGTACACCAAGGACGACGCCGACAACTCCCGGCCGAGCAAGTCGCACTACTACGTCCGGGACCGGATGATCAACCCCGACCGCCCGAAGGACTGGACGGCGCCGGTGGACTACCGGAACGGCACCGTCCACATCCGGCTCGAGGTGATCGAGAAGCCGGTCGGCGGCGCGCCGACCACCTGGACCCTGTGTTACATCCCGAACAAGGGGCAGAAGGGCGGCTACGGCTGCACCGGCACCCAGGTCTACAAGGAAAAGGGCGTGTACGAGCGGGACGTGAAGATGACCGACTTCTGGCAGAACGACGGCCTCCTGTGGGAGCACGGGGTCAAGGAAATGCACCTGGTCATCAAGGACGACAGCGGGGGCGGGGGGCACGCCCACAAGCGGGCCGACCCGGAGCGGTTCTTCCCGACCCGCGTGCGGATCACCATGGTCCAGGTGGCGAAGGGGGCGACCTACGACCCGAAGCTCGTGCCGAACCTGCCCCAGTCGAAGTGACCGCCCGCCCGCCGGGCCCGCTAGGCCTGACACGGGGTCGGGCGTAGCGGCCCGTCGAGGCCGCCGTACACGTCGTCGAGCCGGAGCTTGCCGCGGACCAACAGCATCCGGTCCACGGCCCGCCGGTAGAACTCGCGGAGCGGGCCGGCGACGGCCTCGCCCTCCAACACCCCGAGCGCCTGGGCCACCGCCTCGTACGTGGACATGTGGTGGCCGTGGTGGTTCCGGCGCAGCGCGAGGCCGGGGACGTCGCGCTCCGGGAGCGCGACCTTCACCGCCCCGGCGAGGAGCGGCTGGCGTTTCACCATGCGGCTCGCCTGCTTCCAGTTGCCGTCCGGGACGACGAGCGCGGGCGGCGACGGGAGGGCGGCGACGAGCGCCGGCGTGAGCGGCCGGGCCCCGTGCCCGGGGAACAACACGAGCGGGGTCGCGCCCGCGGGCAGGTGCGCCGCGAGGTCGGCCGGGGCGGGGTAGACCCCGTGGGGGACGACCGTGGCGTCGCGGACCGCCAGGGCGAGGAGGCGGACCGTGTTGCTCGTCCGGCCCAGGTCGTGAACGTGCGCGACGACGACGAGCGGGGTGCGGGTCGCCACCCGCGGGGCGAGGGCGCAAACGCACAGCCAGGCTTGTAGGCGGCAGGCGGGGCACGGGGTCGGGTCGCGGCCGGTGGTCATCGGGCTCCTGGCAGCCGGGGCGTGCGGGCGGACCACCCGCAGCCCCCGTGACGGGCGCGGTCACGGCGTGGCGGGTGTCCTCACCTTACGCCCCGCCGCCGTCCTCGGGGACGGTCACGGCGGTACCCGTGACCGCCGCGCACGCGCGTCGGCCGTCGTCGCCGTCCCGACCGGCGCGACGACTCACCACGCGGCGAGCACGTCCTCCGGACGACCGGGGGCCGCGCCGACCGGGATTCCCCACGTCACCGGCAGGCCCTCCGCGTCGTCGCTCGCGTTCGTGGTGCGGGCGGGAATCCCGACCTGGTCCGAACGGGGACGGACTGCGGCGAGTCGTTCCCCGCGCACGGTCACGTCGGCTGCCGGGGAGGCGGCGAGAGGCGGAAGGTGCTGCGCCGGGGCGAGCCGGGCCGGCGCGTCCGGGGCCGCCGTGTCGGCCGTCTCGGGCGCGGGGGCGAGCCGGACCGCCGGGTCGGGGCGGTCCCCGGCCGGGGTGCCGGCGGCGGTCGCGCCCTCCCCGTTCTGCGGCGGCGGGTCGGCGATGCCCTGCGGGTTGGTGTTCCCGGCCGCCAGCGCGTAGCTCGCCGAAGCCCCCTGCGACCCGGCGGCGCGGGTCACGGCGTTGTCGTACTGGTAGACCCGGTCGGTGCCGTTATCGACGATCCAGAGGTGCCGCGGGTTCGCCGGGTCGAGGGTGATCCCCGTCGGGCTGCCGTTCGCCGGGTCGATCGCCCAACTCCCGACGAGCGTGCCGGCGAGCGTGTACTTGTACACCTTGTCCAGCACCTGGTTGTCCACGACCCAGACATGGGTGCCGTCGGTCACCAGGTCCTTCGCCCCCGTGTTGGCCGCGGCCAGCAGGAAGCTCCCCGCCGCGTTCACGCTCCCGGACAGCTTGCCGGCCGCGTTCGCGTACCGGTAGACCCGGCGGCCGGCCGCGTCCACGACCCACACGTCGGCGCCCCATACGGTGATCCCCTCGACCACCGCCGTCTTCGGGAGCGACCCGGCCGACCACGACCCGAGCAGCGCCCCGGCCGCGGAGTACACGTACACCGTCTTGTTGGCGTCGATCACCCACACCTTGTCGCCCGCCGCGGTGGTGGCGACGCCGCGGGGGGCGGTGTTCTTGGCGGTCAGGGCCGAGTTGCCCCGGTCGTTGGCGCTGGCCCCGTACCGGTACGTGCGGTCCGCGGCCCCGTCGTCGGCGACGAAGAATTTGGTGAAGTCGTTGTCGTTGTTGGTCACCGTGGCGTCGGCCGGGTTCAGCCCGCCGTACGCCGCGTCGCTGCTGCTCGTCGTGCCGAGCACGATCGCGTAGGTCACGTTCCCGTCGGTCGCGGCGTCGTCGACCGGCGTGACCGTCACGGTCTGCGGGACGGACCAGTTCGCCGGCGTGAACGTCAGGCTCGTGACCGACACCGTCCCCTCGGTGGTGTCGCCCGAACTGACCGGGATCACGACGGTCGAGGTCGGCGCCGTCGTCAGCACGACCCGGAACGACACGGCCGGGCCGCCCTCGGTCGTCACCAGGCCGGTCCGGCCGGTCACGCTCACGCCCGCGGTCGGCCGCACGACCGCTAACCCGAACGAACTCTGCGCCGACCCGAGGGCGACGGCCGTCGTGCCGTCCAGGTTCGCCCGGTAGACCGTCTTGGAACCCCAGTCCGCCCAGTACAGCTTCCCGCCGGCGGGGTCCACGGCGAGCCCGCGGAGCGAGGAGGCGGCGTTCGGGACGAGCGGCGCGGCGTCGACCACGACCTCGACGTTCAGGCCCGTCAGGTCGGCCCGCCGGATGAGCTTCTGGACCGAGTCGGACCAGTACATCTTCCCGGCGGCCACGTCGAGCGCGAGGGTGGTCGCGGCCGACGCCCCGGTACTCGTCCACAGCGTCTCGGCCGCGCCGCCGGCCACGGCCACGCGGCGGATCGTCGAGACGTTCGCCGTCACCTCCGTCCAGTACAGCACGCCCGCGGCCGCGTCGAGCGCGAGGCCGTAGGGGGCGCCGACCGGGGTGACGACCGTCTCGACGCCGGTGCCGTCGAGGTTCGCCCGCTGGATCGTCTTGTTGGCAGCGTCGGGCCAGAACATCTTCCCCGCGGCCGCGTCGATGACCAGGCTCCACGCCGCGCCGGCGGGGAGGGTCAGCACCCGCTCGGCCGCGGACCCGTCGAGGTTCGCGCGGTACACGGCATCCATCGAGTTATCGACCCAGTAGACGCGCCCGCCGGCCTCGTCCACGGCGATGCCGTAGGGCGAGTACGTGCCCGCCCCGAACGTCGCCGCGAGGTCGATCAGCGTCTCGCCGCGGGTGCCGTCCAGCCGCGCCCGCTCGATCGTGTCGGTCGCGTTGTCCACGCGGTAGAGGAACCCGGTCGGGTCGGCATCGACGTTGGCCAGCGCCACGTCCGCGGGGTCGCGGCCGGCGTAGTCGGCGTCGCCGCTGACGGCCGCGCCGACGACGACGGCGTACGCGGCGTCGCCGTCCGCCACCCCGTCCGCGACGCCCGAGACGACGACCGTCTGCGGCACGTTCCAGTTGGCGGGGGTGAACGTCAGACTCGACACCGACGGCACCCCCTCCCCGGGGGCGGTCGAGTAGACGGGCACGACCACGTCGGCCAGCGGGGGCGTGTCGAGGACGACCGTGAACGACGCCGACCCGCCGTCCTCGCGCGTCGTCAGGAGCGGCGTCGCGGGGGCGACGGTGACGCCGGCCGGCGGGGTATCGACGGTGACCGCGTACGAGCCGATCCGGCCGTACGTCCCGTTGCTCCGCACGGCGACGGTGTACGTCCCCGGCGTGAGGCGGCGGACGGCCGAGGCGTTGAGCGACGTGTCGGGGTCGGCGGCCTGGAGCAGCGAGCCCGCGGCGGTCCGCAGTTCGACGACGGCGTCGAGGTTGGCGTCGGACCCCGGGCCGGCGGCGGTGACCCGGTAGACGCCCGCGGTGCCGATCGTGAACGAGAAGTAATCCACGTCCGTGTTCGTGCCGACGACCCCGGCCCCGGTCCACGTCGCGCCGCCCGCGGCGAGCGGGGTCGCGGCGGCGGCCGTGTTGCCGTGGTCGTCGGCCCGGTAGCCGAACCCGTTCGTGGTGCCCGCGATCACCGCCAGGTCGTCCTGGAACGTGGTCGCGCTGTGGCTCGTCCCGTTGTGCCACGTCGAGAGCGGGGCGGCGGACGAGTTCGTCCCCATGATCGGGATCCACACCCCGGGCGTGCCCGAGTTGTAGGTCGCCACCAGCGCCCCGCCCGCGTCGTACGTGCTCTGGTGGCTCAGGCCGAGGGTGTGCCCCGCCTCGTGCGAGACGGTGTCCGCCACCCACCGGAGGTTGCTCGTCGGTTTGGCGAAGACGTAGCAGACGCGGACCGACCCGCTCGGGAACGACCCGACGTAGGCGACGCCGCCGTACGACCCGTTTTGGTACCACATCCCGTCGCCGCCGATCGACACCCGGACGGCCTTGCCGTAGGACGCGGTGGCGGGGGCGCCGGGGGCCAGCACGGCCGGCTCGACGGTGGTCACGTTGATGTTGAACGGGGCGAAGTCCTCGGCCGCGCGGGACCAGATCGCCCGGACGGCGTCGGCCTCGGCGTCGGTGAAGGTGCCGGTGTCGCCGTCGAGGTCGTACGCCGGGGTCGTGACGTTGGTGGACCCGAAGGCGGACGGTTCCAGGTGGCCGTTGAAGTCGAGGTAGATGGCCGCCGGGGCGCCCGGGTTGCTGTTCAGCAGCGGCAGGGTGGCGCGGCAGGGTGGCCGGGACGTCCCGTTCCTCCAACCGCTCGGCGGCCAGCCGCCGGGAGGGCTTCAGGGACGACACCGCCGGCCGGGGCCGGAGCCAGTGGGTGAGGAGCATGGGCGCTTCCGTGGAGGGGGTCGGGACACCCCCAGTGCGACGCCGCGCGGGCGAACGGCTCACGGAATCGAAAGAAAGTTACGGCCGCGGCCGCGGCGGCGGGGCGACCGGCAGCGGCAGCTTCGCCCGCCATGCGTCGGCCTCGCGTGGGCGGCCGGTTGCCTCGTACAGCGCCACCAGCCGCTCGGCCGCCTCCGCCAGCCGGGGGAGGCCGGCCGGGATGGTTGCCTCGCGGGCCTTCATCCCCTCGTACCCGGCCACCAGCAGCGGCTCGGCGTCGGCGTGATTCCCCCGCCCGAGCAGGGCGCCGCCGAGCATGCTCTGGGTGTTGAAGCGAAGCCACGAATCGGGGAGGAGCGTCTCGCGGGCCGCCAGGCACTCCCGGAGGACCGGCTCCGCCTCCTCGAACCGCCTGCTCTGGAGGAGGTACTGGCCGAGTTGTGCGTGGAGGCCGGAAAGTCTCCTCAGGACGGCGTCGCGGTCGCCCCCCGGCCTGCCGTCGAGACCCCCGAGCTGCCGGCGGTAGGCGGCCGTCGCCGCGGCCCAGTCGGCCCGGGCGCTCGCGTCGTCGCCCATCGCCGCGTGGAGGGTCGCCCGCGCGGTGAGTGCGTCTGGCGACCCCTTCGTCAGGTCGACGACCCGCGTCGCCTGCTCGATCATCCCCCGCCGGAACGCCGGGTCGGGGCAGGCGGCGATGGCCTCCGGCCCGATCCAGGTGATCGTGCTGGCGTCGTCCGGGTTGAGGCCGACGGCCGTCGCGACGTCGGCGAGCGCCCGCGGGTAGTCCCCGAGGTGGAAGTAGGCGACGGCCCGCCGCTTGCGGTGGTGCCAGTCCCCGGGCGGGGCGAGGTCGAACGCCCGGGTGAAGTCGGCCTCGGCCTCGCGGTACCGGCCGGCCCGCAGGTGCAGGTCGGCCCGGGTGGCGTAGTAGTTCGCGTTCACGGGGTCGTGCGGGTGGGTGATGAGGCGGATCGACTCCTCGCTCGCCGCCATCGCCCCCGCCTGGTCCCCCACGTCGGCGAGCATCTGGGCCAGGACGAACTGCCCCCACGGGACGCTCGGCTGCTCGGCGGCCGCCCGCCGGGCGTGGTCGACCGCCGCGTGGCGGTCGCCGAGGATCTGGTACGCCCGGGCGATGCCCCAGGACGTCCCGCCGGTCGGGTGGGCCAACTCGGCGTGCGACCGGAGCCACCGGCGGCACTCGTCCTGGTTCCCGAGGTAGCCGTAGGTGCGCATCACCCAGTAGTGGAGCTGGGCGGTCGTCGTGGCCCACGTCCGGTCCCGCCGGTCCGCCGGGTCGAGTTCGACCGCCCGGAGGAAGTGGGCCAGCGCCCGCCGGCGGTCCCCCTTCTTGTCGGTCCAGAGGAGCCCGGCGGCGACGTGGTACTGCACGCACCCGGGGTCGAGTTCGGCCGCCTTCTCGTGGTCGGCGAGCGCCTCGTCGAACCGGGCGAGGGACTCGTACACGGCCCCGCGCTCGGAATACGCCTCCGCGTCCCTCGGGTCGACCTTGAGCAACTCGGTGTAGAACGCGGCCGCGTCCTCGAGCAGCTTCCTCCGCACCTCCTTCATGCCAGGGATGCGGCCGACCTCCTCGGCCCCGACCCGGGTGAGCATCTGTCTCACCGCCGCCCGGGCGCGGCGGTAGTTCTCTCCCGCCCGGGCCTTCTCCCGGTCCGCGTCGGCCCGCGCCCGCTGCTCGTCCCGGAGCCGGTCGTCGGCGAGCCCGCGGGCCGCGACGGCGTCGGCCCGGGCCCGGTCGGCGGCGACCGCCTGCCACACGCTCACCGCCGTGCCGGCGACGAGCGAACCGGCCACGACCATGACGGCGGCGAGAACAGCCGTGTTCCGCCGGGCGAACTTCCGCAGCCGGTACAGGGCACTCGGCGGGTGCGCCCGCACCGGCTCGTCGGCCAGGAATCGCCGCACGTCGTCGGCCAGCGCCGCCGCCGACTCGTACCGCCGCCCGCGGTCCTTCTCCAGCGCCCGCAGCGCCACCCAGTCCAGCTCTCCCCGGAGGAGCCGCGACAGCCGCGCGGGTTCGGTGCCGCGCACGGCCGCGATGCTCGCCCGGGCATCGGTCGAGCTGATCCGCGTGCTCGGCCGCGGCGCGTCCTCCTCCCGCACCACCCGCAGGACCTCCAGAAGTGCCGCCTCGCGCACCCGCTCCCGCGTCACCGGCGTCGTCCCCGTCAGCAACTCGTACAGCAGCACGCCGAGGCTGTACACGTCGCTCCGGGTGTCCACGTCCACGTTGTCGAACGTCGCCTGCTCCGGGCTCATGTACTCGGGCGTGCCGACGACCGCCCCGAACCCGGTGAACAGCGTCCGGTCGGTGAGCGGTTGCCCGGCCGCCTTCGCCACCCCGAAGTCGATCACCTTCACCACCGGCTTGCCGTCGTACAGCCCGACGAGCACGTTCGACGGCTTGAGGTCGCGGTGGATGACGCCCTTCTGGTGCGCGTGCTGGACCGCCCCGCACACGTCGGCGAACAGCGCGAGCCGCCCGGCCGTCGGGAGGCGGGCGTCGTCGCAGTAGCGGGTGATGGGGACGCCCTTGACCAACTCCATGGCGAAGTACGGGCGGCCGTCCGGGGTGGCGCCGGCGTCGAGCACCTTGGCGATGTTCGGGTGGTCCATCAGGGCCAGCGCCTGCCGCTCGGCCTCGAACCGGGCCAGCACCGCCCGCGAGTCCATCCCGGCCTTGATGACCTTCACCGCCACCCGCCGGCGGACCGGCTCCTGCTGGTCGGCCAGCCAGACGGTCCCCATCCCGCCCTCGCCGATCACCTCCAACAGCTTGTACGGCCCGACCTGCTCGCTGGGGGCGCCGCCGGCGGGCGGTGAGAGCACGAAACCGACGGTGTCGTAGGCCGCCGTGGCCCCGCCGGCGGGGCGTTCGAGGAAGTCGGCCTCGGCGCGGAAGTGGGCATCGACGAGTTGGTCGAGGCGCCGTCGGAGGGCAGGTTTACCGGCGCACGCCCCGTCGAGGTGGGCCGCCCGCGCGGCCGGGTCGGGGATGGCGACCGCCTGGGAGAAGATGGTGTCGAGTTCGTCGGGCACGGGCGCACCGGGGCTGGCGGGCGAGTCGTCTGGAACCAGTGCGACGCCGTGATGCGAAACGGCTCATGAATCGTGGAACGGGTCGGAAACCGGCCCGACGGAACGGCTTCCGGCGGACCACGGGCCGCGGCATTGCACCTACATACTTTTGTGCATTCGACTCAATTCGTGCCGCGATCCCCCGGGGGGGTGGCGTACACACAATGGGGCCGGCTTGAGGTTCGGGCGGCTCACGGCCCCGCGGGCGGGTCCGCCTCCCCGCCGCGGAGGGCGTCGTAGAGCCAGGCGCGGGCGACGGCCCAGCGGCGCTTGGCGGTGGCGAGGGACACCCCCTGGCACGCCGCCGCCTGCTCCAGCGTCAGCCCGGCGAAGTAGCGGAGCTTCACCAACTCGGCCTTGTCCGGCGCCTCGGCCGCGAGCCGGGCGAGAGCCTCGTCCAGGGCGAGGACGTCGTCGTCGGGCTCGGCGGCGGGCACCTCGATCGTCGCCGCGTCGTGTCGCGCCAGGCCGCCGCCGTGGCGGACGCGCCCCTTGCGGCGGGCGGCCTCGACGAGAATGCGGCGCATCGCCTCGGCGGCGGCGCCGAAGAAGTGGCCGCGGTCGGCCCAGCCCGGCCCGAGACCGGGCCCGACGAGGCGAACGTAGGCCTCGTGAACCAGCGCGGTGGGCTGAAGGGTGTGGCCGGGCCGCTCGGCCGCGAGCCGGGCGGCGGCGAGCTTGCGCAGTTCGTCGTAGACGAGCGGCAGGAGGTCGGCGGCGGCGGCCGGGTCGCCGGCCTCGGCCGCGGCGAGCAGCTGGGTGGCGTCGGGCATGACGTCCCAGAATACCCGCCGCGGTCGGCCGTGCAAGGTCTCGGTTGGCCCCGTTTCGACAACGACGCGCCCATCGAGAGGGACGGCGGCGCCCGGTCGCGATCGGGGCGCCGAGTCGGTACAGCCGGATGCCCCAACGAGCGGGCGACTCGGGACGGGTCGCTCAGGCGAGTACGTCGCGCACGACCTCGCCGTGGACGTCCGTCAGGCGGAAGTCGCGGCCGGCGTGGCGGTACGTCAGCCGCGTGTGGTCGAGGCCGAGGAGGTGAAGCATCGTCGCGTGCAGGTCGTGGACGTGGACCTTGTTCTCGACCGCGAAGTACCCGTAGTCGTCGGTCGCGCCGTGCGAGTGGCCGGCCTTCACGCCGCCGCCGGCGAGAAACATCGTGAACCCGTGCGGGTTGTGGTCGCGGCCGTCCTTCCCCTGCGCCACCGGCGTGCGGCCGAACTCGCCGCCCCAGATCACCAGCGTGTCGGCGAGCAGCCCGCGCCGCTTCAGGTCCGTCAGCAGCCCGGCGACCGGCTTGTCCACCTCGCGGGCGTTCGTGGTGTGGTCGCGTTTCAGGTTCTCGTGCTGGTCCCACTTGTAGCTGTGCGTGCACTGCACGAACCGCACCCCGGCCTCGGCGAACCGGCGGGCCATGAGGCACTGGCGGCCGAAGTTCTCCGTCGCCGGCTCGTCGAGGCCGTAGAGGCGGTGCGTCTCGGCGGTCTCCTTCGACAGGTCTTGCGCCAGCGGGGCGGCGGCCTGCATGCGGAACGCCGTCTCGAACGACTGGATGCGCCCCTCGGCCGCGGCGTCGGGGGCGCTCGTGCGCTGCCGCTCCAGGTCGGCGAGGAGGTCGATTTCGAGCCGCTGCTGCGCCGGCGGCGTGGTGCCTCGGACGAACGGCACCGCGGCGCGGCCGGCGGGCGTGCCGGCGTTGCCGAGCGGCGTCGCCTGGTACGCCGCGGGGAGGAACGCCGACGAATAGTTGTTCACGCCGCCGTGGGTAAGCGTCGGGCAGATGCTGACGAACCCGGGGAGGTCGCGGCTCTCGGTGCCGAGGCCGTACGTCACCCAGCTGCCCATGCTGGGGCGCACGAACGTGTCCGACCCGGTGTGCAGTTCGAGCAGCGCCCCGCCGTGCCGCGAGTTCGAGCCGTGCATCGACTTGATGAAGCACAGGTCGTCGGCGCGGGACGCGACGTGCGGGAACAGCTCCGACGCCCACGCGCCGCTCTGGCCGTGCTGGCGGAACGCGAACGGGGACTTCAGCAGGCTCCCCGTGGCGCTCGACACGACCCGCGGGAGCGGGAACGGCAGCGGCTTGCCGTCGTCCGCGGCGAGGCGCGGCTTGTGGTCGAACGTGTCCACCTGCGACGGCCCGCCGTGCATGAACAGGAAGATGACGCGCTTCGCCTTCGGGGTGAAGTGCGGCGGCCGCGGCGCGAGCGGGTCGCGCGCCGGCGGCTGGGCGCAGAGCAGGTCGGCGAGCGCGAGCCAGCCGAACCCCAGGGCGGACGAGCGGAGCGCGTCGCGGCGCGAGATCATCGGCGTCACTCCACGAAGACGAACTCGTTCGACGCCAGCAACACCCGGCACAGCCCGCGCCAGGCGCGGAGTCGTCGCTCGGGCGGGGCCAGCGCCGGGTCGGCCGCCGCCTCCGACCGCGTCAGGTACGTCGTCACGCGGTCGACCTCGGCGGTCATTGGGGCGCGGCCGAAGGCACGGCGGTACGCCCCCGCGACGCGCGCCGGGTCGTCGCCGGGCGCGGCAAGCAGCGACCGCGCGAACGCCTCCGCGGCGCGATCGACGAGCGCCCCGTTGAGCATGAACAGCGCCTGCGTCGGGACGACGGTACTTGGCCGCTGGCCGGCCGGGACCGACGGGTCGGGGAAGTCGAGCGTCTGGAGCACGTCGTAGACGGCGCTGCGGACGACCGGCAGGTACACGGTGCGCCGCGGGTGGTCGTAGTCCTCGTAGTTGCGGCTGCCGGTGCCGGTGACGTACTGGCGCGGCGTCGCCTTCAGCAGCGAGCCGCCGATCGTGCGGTCGAGCAGGCCGGACACGGCGAGCATCCCGTCGCGCACCTCCTCGGCGTCGAGCCGGCGCCGAGGAAAGCGCGACAGCAGGCGATTTTCGGGATCGCGCCGCACGGCCTCGGCGTCGGCCTGCGTGGCGGAGCGGTATGCGACGGACGTGACCATCAGCCGGTGCATGTGCTTGAGCGACCAGCCCTTCTCGACGAACTCGGCGGCGAGCCAGTCGAGCAGTTCGGGGTGACTGGGCCGTTCGCCGAGACGGCCGAAGTTGTCGGGTGTGCGCACCAACCCGACGCCGAAGTGCCCAGCCCAAAGACGGTTCACCATCACCCGGGCAGTGAGCGGGTTCGTGGACCGGGTGAGCCAGTCGGCGAGTTCGAGGCGCCCGCTGCGGTCGGGGCCGATCGGCGGGGCGGCGTCGGCGAACACCTGCGGGACGCGGCGCGGCACCTCGGCGCCGAGCGTCAGGTGGTTGCCGCGGAGGTGGACGCGCAGGTTCTCGCCCTTCGCGTCCTCGACCGCCATCGCCTCGTCCACCGGCGGCCGCGCCTTCTCGGCCGTCGTCAGCGCCTCGCGCAGCCGTGTCGCCTCGCGCTTCGCCTCAGGAGCAACTTCGGTCTCGACCGCCGGCGACGTGCGGAACGAGTCGTTGCCCTTTCGTGCCGCGTCTTCGACCCACTGGCGAAGGACCGACGCGAGGAGTTTCCGGTCCGCCGCGGCCTTCTCGACCGACAGCGGCACCGCTGCGACCTGCTCGGGCGTCATCGGCAGGAGTGCGAACTTGTCGAGGTGCGGGAACGGGCCGGCGCGCTCGAACTTGACCACCGCCTTCCCGGCCGGGAGTGCGACGACGCCCTCGGCGTGCCACGTCTGCGTGTCGGGGTTCCACGAGCCGGTCTTGCCGCCGCAGCCGGCGCCGTTCAACACCTTCCCGCCCACCGTCACTTGCACCGGCCGCGGGTCGGCGGCGGCGTAGCGGACGGCAAGTTGATACGTCCCCGCCGCGGGCACCTCGACGTCGTACTCGGCAACGTTCGGCTGCGGCCCGGCGTTGATGACGACGCCGATGCCGGCGCCGTAGCCGTCGGTCAGCTTCAACACGTTACCGCGGGCGAATGCTTCGGCCTCCACGCGGACGGTGCCGGTGGGCGCGTCCTTCGACGGGTCGGCGGCAACCAGCTTCAGCGGGCCTGACCGCCGACCCACCTCGGCTGCCGCCGCGGCGTACTCGGCCGCGCGCTTCCGCTCGTCGGTCAGCCGCGCCGTCACCGCGGCCTTCAACTTGGCGTCGGCGGCCTTCACCTCCGCCTTCGCCGCCGAGAGGGTCTTCTCGTGCGCCGCCAGTGCCGCGGCCGAGGCGGCGCTGCCGATCGGGCGCTCGTTCCACGCCGCGACGACGGAGTGGTTCCGCATCGACTTCGTGGACGAGAACATCCCGGCGAGGCCGTAATAATCCTCGGCGCGGATGGGGTCGAACTTGTGGTCGTGGCAGCGGGCGCAGCCGAGCGTCAGCCCGAGAAACGCCTGCCCGAGCGTGTCGAGCTGCTCGTCCACGATGTCCATGCGCATCTTCATCGGGTCGTCCTCGGCGAGCATCTTCGGCCCGACGACGAGGAACCCGGTGGCGGTCAGCCGGTCGGCGCGCTCGGCGTCGGTGCCGCCGGCGAGGAGGTCGCCGGCGAGCTGCTCGCGGACGAACTGGTCGTACGGCTTGTCGGCGTTCAGGCTGCGGATCACCCAGTCGCGGTAGCGCCAGGCGTTGACGTAGGCGAGGTTCTCGTCCATCCCGTTGCTGTCGGCGTAGCGGGCCACGTCGAGCCAGCGCCGCCCCCACTTCTCGCCGTAGGCCGGCGACGCGAGGAGGCGATCGACCACCCGCTCGTACGCGTCGGCGGCGGTGTCGCGCAGGAAGGCGTCGGTTTCGGCGGGCGTCGGCGGCAGGCCGGTGAGGTCGAACGTGACGCGGCGGAGGTGAAGGCGCCGGTCGGCCGGCGGCGCGAAGGCGAGCCCCTGTTCGGCGAGTCGGGCGAGGAGGAAGGCGTCGATCGGGTTTCGGACTGCCGCGGCCGGCACCGCCGGCCGAGTCACCCGTTGGAACGCCCAGTACGCCCGCTCCTCGGCGGTGATCGGGCGCGGCCCGGCGGCCTTCGGCGCCGCGGCCGCGGGGGCGGAGTCGGGCCACGGGGCGCCGGCCTTCACCCACGCGGCGACGGCGGCGACCGCGGGGGCGGGGAGCTTGTCCTTCGGCGGCATCCGCAACTCGCCGTCGTGGGCGAGGGCGTGGAGCAGGAGGCTCTTGCCCGGGTCGCCGGGGACGAGCGCGGGACCGCGGTCGCCGCCGGCGAGCAGCGCGGCGCGCGAATCGACCCGCAGTCCGCCCTTCTGCTTGTCCGGCCCGTGGCACGAGACGCACTTCTCGACGAGCACCGGGCGCACCGCCTTCTCGAAGTGCGCGGCGGCGTCCGGCTGCGCGGCGGCGGGGGCGGTGAGGAGCAGGAGTGTGGTGAGGGAGGCGGAGCGCATCGAGGGTGGCCCGGGTGGCCGGCGGGGGTGAACCATGCCCATCCTACCCGAGAGCGCACCCGGGGACGATCACGAATCCCCGAGCGTTGTCCGGGGCCGGTCGCCCGGCGGGAGAACGGCCAGCGGGGGGAGTTCCTCGCGTAGCCGGCCGATCAGCAGCCGGGTCCGCTCGTCGGTCAGGTGGAGAGGGTTGATGGTCAGCCGGCCCTCCCGCAAGCCCCCGTGCCCCGGGTACACCGGCGGTCGCCCGGCCCGAAGCCGCCGGCACACCTCGACCGCCGTCCGCCCCAGCGCGACTTCGTCGATCGTGAGTTCCAGTAGCGGCGGGCTCTGCCCATCGGCGGGCACGACCAGCCGGCACCGCACCGGCCGGCCCGTCAGGGCGTCCGCCACCGCCTCCAGGTGCCCACGCATCGCCGACAACTCGGCGTCGTAGGCGCCCGACGCGAACAGCCTCAAAGCCGTCACGAGGGCGAGGATTTGCTCCTTGGACACCTTCATCCCGCGGCCGACCCCGTGCCGCGGCAGCCCCCGCAGGCGCGCCTTGTCGATCAGTTCCGGGGGCGGGTCCCACAGGTCGAAGTGGTCGTCCAGGTCGAGCATCTGAAGGGCCGCCGGGCCGACCAGGTCGCGGCGGCCGCACAGGATGCCGGTCGCCTGCGGCCCGCGGACCGCCTTCCCGCCGCTGAAGCAGACGAGGTCGGCGCCGGCGGCCAACACGTCGCGCAGGTTCGACCGAGTCTGGCCGTCGTCCTGGGCGTGGCGTTCCTCCCGGGGTGCCACAAGCACGACGGAGAGCATGCCCCCCACGGCCACGCCAAGATCGTTGCCACCAGCCCCACGGTCCGGGACGTGGTGATCACCCAGCAGTACGTCTGCCAGATCCGCTCGCAGGAGAACATCGAGGTCAAGCCGCTGGTGAGCGGGTACCTCGACGAGATCGCCGTCAAGGAGGGGCAGACGGTCAAGGAGGGGGCCGTGTTGTTCAAGGTCCTGCCGGTCCTCTACAAGGCCACCCTCGACGCCGAGCAGGCCGAGGCCCGGCTCGCCGAGATCGAGTACCAGAACACGAAGAAGTTGAACGAGCAGAAGGTGGTCTCGGACCAGGAGGTCCGGCTGTACGAGGCCAAGCTGGCGAAGGCCCAGGCCAAGGTGAAGAAGGCCGAGGCCGAGATGGAGTTCACCACCATCACGGCGCGGTTCGACGGCATCGTCGATCACCTCCTCCAGCGGCGGGGGAGCCTGGTCAAGGAGAGCGACGTCCTGACCACCCTGTACGACAACCGGCTGATGTGGGTGTACTTCAACGTGCCCGAGGCCCGCTACCTGGAGTACAAGGCCCGGGAGAGTCGCGGCGAGAGCGAGCAGGTCGAGCTCGTACTCGCCAACGGCGTCAAGTTCCCCTACCCGGCCCAGCTCGTGACCGTCGAGGGGAAGTTCAACAACGAGACCGGGAACATCCAGTTCCGCGCCGACTTCGCGAACCCCGCGGGGCTCCTCCGCCACGGCCAGACCGGCACCATCCTGATCCACCGCCGGTTCCCCGGCGCCGTCGTCATCCCGCAGCGGGCGACGTTCGAGGTGCTCGACAAGCAGTACGTCTACGTGATCGACAAGGACGGCGTGGTCCGCCAGCGCGAGATCACGGTCCTGCACGAGCAGGAGGACGTGTACGTCGTAGGGCCGGGCCTGGGGCCGGACGACCGGATCGTCGTCGAGGGCGTCCGCGAGGTCCACGACGGCGAAAAGGTGGAGGCCGAGTTCCGCACGGCGGAGCAGATCCTCGCGAAGCAGAAGTTCCGCGCCGAGTAGCCGCCCGCCGCCCACCTACCTTCTCGGGGACCGCACCGGCTCCATGTTCACGAACATCCTCTACCGGCCCGCGCTGGCGATCGTCATCTCCATTCTCCTCCTGTTCCTGGGGGGGATGGGGTACATCACGCTGCCGAGGTCGCAGTTCCCGTCCGTGGCGCCGCCGACCGTGGAGGTCGCCATCGCGTACCCCGGGGCCAGCGCCAACGTGCTCGTGGACTCGGTGCTCATCCCGCTCGAGCAGTCGATCAACGGCGTGCAGGGGATGCGCTACATCGCGTCGTCGGCCACCAGCGCCGGCGAGGCGGTGATCCGCATCTACTTCGAGCCGGGGACCGACCCGAACATCAACGTCGTGAACGTGCAGAACCGCGTCAACATCGTGATGAACCGGCTCCCGCCGCTGGTGCAGCGCGAGGGCATCCTGGTCAGCCAGGTCGTGCCGTCCATGCTCATGTACGTGAACATCTACAGCACCGACCCGGGGGTCGATCAGGCGTTCCTGTTCAACTTCACGAACGTCCGCGTCATGCCGGTCATCAAGCGCATCCAGGGGATGGGCCTGCCGCGGAACCTCGGCAACCGGTCGTTCGCCATGCGGGTGTGGCTGAACCCCGACAGCATGCGGCGGTACAAGATCTCGACCGAGGAGGTGATGAAGTCGCTGGCCGAGCAGAGCATCATCGGCTCCCCCGGCCGGCTCGGGCAGGCCACCGGCAAGACGTCGCAGTCGCTCGAGTACGTCCTCACCTACGTCGGCCGGTTCAACAAGGCCGACCAGTACGCCAACATCATCATCAAGGCCACGCCCGACGGCGAAATCCTGCGGCTCAAGGACATCTGCGGCGTCCCCGACCCGCTCCCCGAGCGGACGCGGTTCGCCCTCCAGGCCGTCGTCGGCGCCGGCCCCGTGGTCGGCCGGAAGCCGGAGACGCCCGCCGTCGAGCTCGGCCCCGAGTTCTTCGACATCTACTCCGACGTGGACGGCCACCCGGCCGCCACCATCGCGCTGAAGCAGGCGCCGGGGTCGAACGCCGCCGCCGTCATTGAGGAGGTCAAGAAGGAGCTGGAGCAGATCAAGAAGGAGTCGTTCCCGCCAGGGATGGACTACGAGATCAGCTACGACGTCTCCAACTTCCTCGACGCCTCCATCGAGCAGGTGATGCACACCCTGCTGGAGGCGTTCATCCTGGTGTCGCTGGTGGTGTACATGTTCCTCGGGGACGTGCGGTCCACCCTCATCCCCACGCTGGCCGTTCCAGTGTCGCTGATCGGGACGTTCTTCTTCCTGCAATTACTCGGCCTGTCGATCAACCTCATCACCCTGTTCGCGCTGGTGCTGGCGATCGGCGTGGTGGTGGACGACGCGATCGTGGTGGTCGAGGCGGTCCACGCCAAGATGGCGGAGAAACACCTGTCGCCGTACCGGGCGACGAGAGAGGTGTTGCAAGAAATCACCGGCGCCATCATCGCCATCACCCTGGTGATGACGGCCGTGTTCGTGCCGGTGACGTTCATCCCCGGGCCGGTCGGCCAGTTCTACCGCCAGTTCGGCATCACGATGGCCACGTCCATCATCCTCTCGGGCCTGGTGGCCCTGACGCTCACGCCCGTGCTCTGCGCGATGATCCTGAAGCCGCACGCCCCCGCGCACGGGAACGGCCACGGGAATGGGCACGGCAACGGGAATGGGCACGGCAACGGCCACGCCAAGGCGAAGCGGAGTTGGTTCCGGCTGATCGTCTCGCTGGTGGTCGGGGCGGCGATGCTCGCGGGGCTGGGCTACCTGGCGTACAAGCTGTGGGGGCCGGCCGGGTTCGCGATCCTCGCGCTGCCGTTCGTCCGCGGCCCGTTCGACAAGGCCGTCGTGTGGGTCACGGAGGGGTACGCCGGCATCCTGCGCGGCATCGTCACCCTGCGCCTCCTGACGGCGCTGGTCATCGCCGGCTTCGCGGCCGGCACCGTGTACACGAACATCCACCTCCCGTCGGGGTTCATCCCCGGCGAGGACCAGGGGATCATCTACGGGATCATCCAGACGCCCGCCGGCTCGACGCTGGAGTACACGAACGCCAAGTCGCGGGAGCTGGAGGAGGTGTGCAAGTCGGTGGACGGGGTGACGACGGTCACGTCGCTGGCCGGGTACGAGGTGCTCACCGAGGGCCGCGGGTCGAACTCGGGCACGTGCATCATCAACCTGAAGCACTGGCGCGACCGGAAGAAGACCGCCCGCGACATCATCGGCGAGCTGGAGGGGAAGGCCCACGAGGTCACGAACGCCCGCATCGAGTTCTTCGAGCCGCCGGCCGTGCCGGGGTTCGGGGCGGCCGGCGGGTTCTCGGTCCGCCTCCTCGCGAAGTCGGAATCGGCCACGTACAAGGAGCTGGGCGATGTCACCAACCAGTTCATGTACGGGAAGAAGGACAAGGACGGGAAGGTGGTCGTCCCCGGGCTGGCCCAGCGGCCGGAGCTGTCGAACCTGTTCACCTTCTACACCGCCGACTACCCGCAGTACGAGCTCGTCATCGACAACGACAAGGCGATGCAGAAGGGGGTGAGCATCGGGAAGGCGATGGACTCGCTGAACATCATGATCGGGAGCACCTACGAGCAGGGCTTCGTGCGGTTCGGCCAGTTCTACAAGGTGTACGTGCAGGCCGCGCCGGAGTTCCGCCGGTTCCCCGAGGACCTCGACAACCTGTTCGTCAAGAACGAGCGCGAGATCGAGGTGCGGAACGAGAAGACCGGGGAGACGCACAAGGTCAAGGTGGACGGGGACATGGTCCCGTACTCGGCGTTCATGACGCTGAAGAAGGGGCAGGGACTCAACGAGATCACGCGGTACAACCTCTACCCGTCCGCCGCCATCCAGGGGGCACCGGCCCGCGGGTACAGCAGCGGGCAGGCGCTCAAAGCAATCCAGGAGGTCGCCGCCACTTTACCACCGGGCTACGGCCTCGGGTGGGAGGGGCTTTCGTACGACGAGTCGAAGAAGGGCGTCGAAATCCCGATACCCAGGGTGGGAACCGTCGAGGTCGGGCAGGCGGTCATCATCTTCGTGATCGTCGTGATCTTCGTGTACCTCGTGCTGGTCGGGCAGTACGAGAGCTTCATCCTGCCGCTGGCGGTGATGCTCTCCCTGCCGATCGGCGTGTTCGGGTCGTTCTTCGGCCTCCAGGCGATGGGGCTGGCCAACGACGTGTACGCCCAGATCGGGCTCGTCATGCTCGTCGGCCTCCTCGGCAAGAACGCCATCCTGATCGTCGAGTTCGCGGTGCAGCGGCGGCGCGAGGGCGTGTCGCTGAAGGACGCGGCCGTCGAGGGCGGGAAGTTGCGGTTCCGGCCGATCCAGATGACCTCGTTCGCGTTCATCGCCGGCCTCCTGCCGCTGGTGTTCGCCACCGGCGCCGGGGCCATCGGGAACCGCACGATCGGCACCACGGCGGCCGGCGGGATGCTGGTCGGCACCGTGATCGGCGTGCTGGTGATCCCCGGCCTGTACTACCTGTTCGCGAAGATCGCCGACGGCAAGAAACTCCTCCAGGACGAGGTGAGCGAGCCACTCAGCGAGTTGTTGGAGCACAACATGCCCCTCGCGGACGAAATTCCCGCTCCGCCGGGAGGGCACGGGCCCGCGCCAGCGACCCCGCCGAAGTCCGGCGGGAATGCGACTTGAACGGCATCAGGTCGGATTCCTGACAACCTTTCCGCCACGACCGGATGAAGCGTTTGAACCCGGCGTGGTGGTTCTGCCGATAACTCCCGGGATGCCGGGAAGTCGGTCGTCTCAAGGACGAGGCGGATGGACGCAGCCACGGAATCGGCGGTCGCGAAGCACGTCCGGCGAGTGTTCGCACTCGGGGTGCTTCTGGTCGTACCAGCCTGTCAGATACCGACCCTCCGCCCGCCAGGACCGCCACCGGTCTTGCCCGCGAGCTTCAACGGGCTGGCGACGCAGGACAACTCGGCCCAACTCTCGGTCGAGGAGTTCTTCAACGACCCGGTACTCGTCCGCCTCATCTAC
>JBGAQM010000501.1:0-3537 GCA_044220735.1 Urbifossiella sp.
TTCCAACCGGCCGTCTGAGGCACGGCCGGTTGGAAACCGGCCCCACGCCGATCTCCGGACGGACCACAACACGACCGAACCGGGAGAACACATGCGCTTCGGGTACTGGATGCCGGTGTTCGGCGGGTGGCTGCGCAACGTGGACGACGAGCGCATGGACGCCACGTGGGCGTACAGCAAGCGGCTCGCGCAGCGGTCCGAGCAGATCGGCTTCGACCTGTCCCTCGTCGCCGAGCTGAACCTCAACGACATCAAGGGCGAGGCCGCCCCGTCGCTCGACGCCTGGAGCACCGCCGCCGCCCTCACCGCCGTCACCGACCGGCTCGAATACATGGTCGCGGTGCGGCCCACGTTCCACAACCCGGCGCTGCTCGCCAAGCAGGCCGCGAACATCGACCACATCGGCGGCGGCGGCCGGCTGTCGCTCAACGTCGTCAGCAGCTGGTGGAAGGACGAGGCGATTCAGTACGGCGTCGGGTTCGAGCAGCACGACGACCGCTACGCCCGCACCGCCGAGTGGCTCACCGTCGTGGACAACCTGTGGAAGCACGACGGCTACAGCTTCGAGGGGAAGTACTACCGCGTGAAGGACACGATCCTCCAGCCGAAGCCGGCGAGCAAGCCGCGGCCGGTGATTTACGCCGGCGGCGAGAGCGAGACGGCGAAGGAGCTCATCGCCCGCACCTGCGACGCCTACGTCATGCACGGCGACCCGCCCGAGCGCGTCAAGGCGAAGGTGGACGACATGGCCGCCCGCCGCGACCGGCTCGGGCTGCCGCCGATGCAGTACGGCGTCGCCGGGTACAGCATCGTCCGCGAGACGGAGGCCGAGGCGCAGGCGGAGCTGGCGCGCATCACCGACGTGAAGCAGAGCGCGGCGGGCTACCACAACTACCAGCAGTGGTTGGCCGGCACGCAGCTCGAACAGCGGGTGTCGCTGGAGGACTATTCGGTGAGCAACCGCGGCCTCCGCGCCGGGCTGATCGGCACGCCGGCGCGGGTGGCCGACCGCGTGGCGGCGTTCGCGGCCGCGGGCGTGAACCTGCTGCTGCTCCAGTGCAGCCCGCAGCTGGAGGAGATGGAACGGTTTGCGGACCGCGTCATCCGCGCGGTACGATAGCGAGGACGTCCGGGGTCTCGGGGGTGTTTGCCCGGCTGGTGCCGGCCCCGGTCTTCAAAACCGGTGAGGGGTGTGAACAACGCCCCTGGTGGGTTCGATTCCCATCCACCCCCGTCCCGACGTCCCGGAGCACACCCATGCCCCGCCGCGACACCTACCTCACCGACGACGACGACGACGCCCCCCGCCGCGGCGCCGCGTCCGGCGGCGGCATGCCCGGGTGGGTGTGGGTCGCGGTCGGCGGCGGCGCCCTCGCCGTGCTCGTCGTCGTCGGGCTCGGGCTCGCCGTGTTCAGCCGGCGGGAGGCGATGGTCCGGCACGAGGTCGACGTCGCGCGGGCCGACATGATGCGGGCCGAGGTGCAGGCCCGGCGGGCGGAGTTCACGCACGACGGCGTGGCCGGCCCCGAGGGGCCGCTGCCCGTCCTGTCGCTGACGCGGGTCACCAACGCCTACAAGAGCGACCGCGGGAAAGCTGAGGAGCGCTACACCAACCGGCGGGTCCGGGTGCGGGTCGAGGTGAAAGCGGCCGGGGTGGGGGCGGACGGCGAAGCGTGGGTCGGGGCGCCCGCCGACCTCGGGGCGGGCGTGCCGCGCGGGGGGGAGCCGAACGTCGTCTTCCGGCTGACCGGCGAGCCGGTCGCCGTCGGCACCACGGTCGTGCTCGAGGGCCGGTGCGACGGGCTGCTCCCGCACCCGCGGTGGGCCGAGGTCCTGACCTTCACCGACTGCCGGCCCGTGGAAGAATAACGGCCGCCCCGCCCCGCGCTACCCCCGGTCGTAGGCCACCGCGGCGACCGGGCCGCGTCCCTTCTCCAACCGACGGAAATTCGCAAACGCCACCACGTCGGCCAGCGCCCGCACGACCGCCGGGGCGGCGTCGGCGTGCTCGACGTGGAACACCGTCAGTTCACCGGGCAGGGCCTGCACCCGCGCCGTCGGCGTCCGCGGGTCGTCGAGGTGGGTGAGCGAATCGACCAGCGCGTCGAGGTTCTTTCCGTGCGCCGGCGGGAAGCCCAGCGCGGCGGCGAGGGCGGCGTGCAGGGCGGCCGCGTCGGGCAACTGCCGGGCGTCGAGGCGGACCAGCATGGCGGCTCCCGTCAGCGGATTTTGGTGAACGAGTCGTAGTGGTCGGCGGTGTAGTACGCGGAGCCGTCGGACCCCGTCACCAGCCGCTCGGCGCCGCGGTTCACACCGGGGCGGAGCGGGTTCACGTCCCACTCCCGGTAGCGCACGCGGCCGCCGCGGGCGTCGGTCTGCGGGAGGCGGCGCTCGAAGTTCCCGAACGTGCGGCCGCCCTCGTAGTTGTCCATCGCCTCGCCGGTACGGTCCACGTGCTCCAGCACCTTCAGCGCCTTGTCCGGCACCCCCTTCGGGGCCACCTTCGGCACCGCCTTCGGGGCGACGGCGGCGGCCTTCGGCGGCGGGAACATCTCGGCGAGGAACACCTTCACCGCGTCGGCCGTGCGGGCGTCGGCGTCCGGGTCGAAGGCCTTCCCGGTCTTCAGGTCGCGGCCGGCGAGCGGGTTGGTGAAGTCGCCGGCGACGCCGCCCATGCGGAGCACCTGCCAGTCCACGCCGCCGGCGCGCATCTCGGCCTCGAACGCGGCGAGCTTGGCCGCGGGTACGGCCGGGTCGTCGGCCCCGACCACGACCAGCACCGAGGCGCCGACGCTCTTGCCGTCGTTGCCCGCCGGCGTCGGGTCGCCGTGGACGCAGACCACGCCCTCGACCTCGGCCTTGGCCCGGGCGAGTTCCAGCACGGCCGTGCCGCCCGCGCCGTAGCCGACGGCCGCGAGCCGCTTGGGGTCCACGTTCGGCAGCTTTTCCAGCGCCGCCAGCGCGGCGGCGACGCGCCCGCGGACGAGCGCCCGGTCCTTGCCGCCGAGCCCGAGGCGGGCGGCGGCGTCGGCCGCGTCCTTCGGCGAAACGCCCTTGCCGTACAGGTCGGCGGCGAGGACGACGTAGCCGAGCTTCACGAGCTGCGCGGCCTTGGCCTTCGCGGCGACGCCGTTCGGCCCCTGTTCGTGCGCGAGGAGCACGCCCGGCCGCTTCGGCGGGCCGATCGTCTCGAACACGGCCACGCCTTCGAGGGCGACCGGGCCGTGCTGGTAGGGGACGGGGCGGTTGACGAGTTGCGCGAACCCCGGGGCCGCGCCGGCGACGACGAGCGCGAGGGCGGCGGCGAACCGGGTCATGCGCGGGCTCCGCGGGAGAGTCGAGGCGGCGGGGTGTACGCTACCACCGCGGCGGGGCGGTCACAAGGGGCGGCGGCGTGGGGCCGGCTTCCAGCCGGCCGGCTCGGGGCTTCGGCTCGGGGCCAAACCCCCGGAGGGGTGTCGGGTGGAACCCGGGGCGGCGTCGGCGGTGATCCGAGGTACGGAACCAACCGGGCTTCGCCGTAGCCCGCCCCGGGTT
>JBGAQM010000502.1:0-3482 GCA_044220735.1 Urbifossiella sp.
AACTCGGACGACGACCGCGCCGCGGCCCGCCGCGCGGCCGCGACGAAGGCGGTGAACGACGTGATCGCGGAGGAGGCGGCGGCGAGCCGGGCGGTGGCGCGGGCGACGGCGCTACAGCGGTCGATGGTGGCGCTGGCCGGGGCGACGGTGGTGGTGAACACGCTGGCGTGGGACGCCGGGTTCCCGATGGACGGGCTGAGCGCCCTGAGCCGGTACGTGGACACCGGGTACGCCGGCGACGCGGTGGTGGAGCCGGTGAGCCGGAGCGCGACGCGGCCGCGGCGGAGCCCGCGGCCGGTGTGGGTGCAGGCGGCGAGCCCGGCCGTGGGGTCGGTGTGGGGCGGGCCGTTCGTGGACGCCAACGGCAACGCGAAGGCCGAGTTCGCCCCGCCCGGCGTGGCCGTGCCGAAGGGCGAGTGGACCCGCGAACTGAACTTCCTCGCCAGCCGCGCCGCCGACGGCACCGTGACGCCGACGCTGAAGGCCGGCACGAAGGTGCGGCTGACGGTGCAGTGGCGCGAGACGCACGACCCGGGCGCCTTCGGCGGCGCGGCCGCCGTGTTCCCGCTGACGATCCGCGTGTTCCAGCAACTCGACCCCGCCGGCGCGGCGCGGGCGAGCGACGAGTTGAAGGAGATCGCCCGCCCCGTCGGCGGCCCGTACCGGCTCGTGGCCGAGCCGACCTACGGCATCTACGAGCAGGTGGTGGAGTTCGCCGTGCCCGAGGACGGCCGCTACGCGATCCTGCTCGAAGGCGAGGAACTCTACGACCCGCGGCTGCCGGCGCTGCGGCGGCACTTGCAGGTGAACCCGCGCGTCCTGGCGGAGTTCGTGGGCGCGCCGGGGCGGCCGGTGTTCGCGTCGTACGTGCCGCCGGCCGGCGGGGTCGGGATGCCGGCCGACTCGCGGTCGGCGGTGACGGTCGCGGCCGCGGACGCCCCGCAGTTGCACGGGGCGGGTCCGGGGGTGGCGCTACTGGTGAAGCCGGACCTGTTCGCCGACGGCACGGTCGGCGGCGCGGTGCGCGGGAACGCGGTGGCCGCGGGCTTCGCCGCCGGCGGGCTGGCGACGATGATCGGGTCCGGGGCGCCGTCGACGGACCTACTCCGGTCCGCGGGGCTGACCCGCGGCGGGGCGTTCGTCGTGCCCGACGCGTGGCTGCGGTTCCGGGCGCCGTGAGTCAGCCCGTCCGCTCCATTCGGTAGTTGACGAACTCCGCGCCCCGACACGTCACGACTTGCGGGGCGACGACGCGGAACCCGACCGCCTCGAACAGCGGGCGGGCGGTGATGCTCACCTCGGACCACACCCGCGGCAGCCCGCGCCGCTTCGCCTCGGCCAGCAACTCCGTCAGCAGCGCCCGGCCGACGCCGCGGCGGCCGTGGTCCGGCGACACGAAGACACGGTCGATGTGGCCGTCCGCCTCCAACTCGGCGAAGCCGATCGGTACGCCGTCGCTCTCCGCAACGCGGACGTACCGCCCCTCGAACCGCGGCGCCCACGCCGCCGCGTCCGTGTCGGACCAGGCGCGAACCTGCTCGGGGTTGTAGTCTCGGGCCGCGGTGCGGCGGATCGCGGCGCGAAAGACGTCCAGCAGCGCCGGCGCGTCCGGTGGGCGGTACTCACGCAGCACGAATGCCGAACGCGGTTCGCCCTGCGCCCCGTCGCCGACGAGCACCTCGCCGGTGCCGCCGTGGAGCAGGTCGCCGCGCCAGCAGCGCACCCGCGCCGTGCGACCGACGGATACCACGCCGACCCGCGCGATGTGTCTGAGGTAGAGCGGGAGGAATGACGGGGCGTAGCCGCACGCCTTGCGGAAGCTCGGCGGCAGGTCAGTAACGCCGCCGCCGGCGTACACGGTGCCGCGTTTCATCCCCGCCCCAGCCCGCCCGCCGAGCCGCCCGAACACGAACACGCTCCCCGCGATCATCGACGCCCCGGCGAACTCGCCGCACGCCCCGCCGACGGCAATCAGCCCGCGGCGCATCAGCAACCCCACCTCGTCGCCGGCCGCCCCGCGGACGTGAATCTCGCCGCCCGTCATCCCGCGCCGCGACCCGCGGTACGCCGCCCCCACCTGGCTGCCGGCGTTCCCGTACACCGCGATCGAGCCGCCCTTCATCTCGGCGCCGAGCCAGTCGCCGGCGTCGCCGCGGACGACGAGCGTCCCGCCGCGCATCGCCGCACCGGCGTGCATCCCGACGCCACCCTCGACCTCCACGCGGCCGCTCGTCATGCCCGCGCCGACGTGCTTCACGGTCGCGGTGCAGCCGGCGAAGCGGACCACGCCGTCGGCCGCGTCGCCGGTCACGTCGAACCACTCGCCGAGCGGCTCACTACGGTTGCCGTGGTAGACGGGGAGTTGCGACACTTCGAGGAGCGAGAGCCCGGCCAGCTTCTCGGGGATGATCCCTTCGACTTCGAGCGGGATGGGCGAACTCGCGCGGCGGGTGAGGAGCAGCACGGCGGGTTCTCGCAGGTCACCGTCCCTTGCCCAGGCCGGGGATCGGTTCCTCGACCTGCTTCTGCACGATGTTGTAGGTCGTGAACGTCCGCATCCGGTACTTCCCGTCCGGGTCGCGCACGAACGTCGCCTTCACGTGTTTGGCCGCCATCCCGCCCGGCCCCTCGGCCTTGGCGTCGTACTCGACGTCCACCGCCGGCGGCGGGCCGTCGTGGTACACGACGCGGTTGCGGTCGAAGTTCCACGCCACGACCTTCACGTCGAACTGCCGGGCCAGCTCGACGGCCCGGCGGAGGTCGGCCTTCTTCAGTCCCTTCGCGTCGAACGACTCGGACACGTGGCTCAGAAACGCTTCGGTGTTCCGCTGCGTGACCGCGTTCACGATGGCGACGGACGCCTCGACCGCCTCCTCGCGCGGGCTCTCGTACAGCCGGTCGAGCAGGTACACGACACCCAGGAGCGACAGGGCGCCGAGGAAGATGCCGACGCGCTTGCGGTCCTGCCACCGCGCCGCGACGGCGGCGGCGACGATGACCAGCGCCGCGAGCACGAGGTACGTCGTGGACGACGGGTCGGAGAGGAACACGGGCATGACGAGGTACCAACCGAAGACAGAACGGCCGTGGCACAAAAAGCACAAAAAGTTCGACCGAAGTCAAGTCACTGCATTTCTGTCTTTTGTGCTTTGTGTGCCTTTTTTGCGGGCCGTTCTCCAGCGTTTTGCTCGCAGTTCACCCCGTAGACGGCCGAGGTAAAGCCGAGCCGCCCCTGATCTGCGCAGCGGCTGTACTTGGCGATGCGGTCCGTCCGGCTGGCACTGCCGGTCTTGATCTGGCCGTGCTCCGTCGCCACTGCCAGGTCGGCGATCGTCACGTCCTCCGTCTCGCCGCTGCGGTGGCTGAGGATCGCCGTGAACTTGTTCCGCTCGCCAGCTCGACGCTCTCCAGCGCCTGGCCGCGGTGCCGGATCTGGTTCACCTTCACCAGGATGCTGTTGCCGCACCCCTCGGCGATGCCGC
>JBGAQM010000503.1:0-3526 GCA_044220735.1 Urbifossiella sp.
GCAGAACACCGCCCCCCTCCTCGACGGCATCAAGCAACTCGAACCCTTCGCCGCCGCCGCGAACCAGAGCGCCGCCCGCACCCGGCTGGTGTCGGTCCTTTGCCCCGCCGACCCGCCGCCGCTCGACCCCGCCGCCCCCGCGCCGAGCAGCTACGTCGGCGTCGCCGGCCTCGGCCCCGACGCCGCGACGCTGGCGCTCCCGGACGCGCCGCCCGCCCCGCCGCGCGCCGGCTGTTTCCGCTACGACCGGCCGACGCCGTTCACCTACGTCACCGACGGCCTGAGTCAGACGCTCCTGCTCGGCGAGCGGTCCGGCGACCTGGGGCCGTGGCTGCGCGGCGGGACGGCGACGCTCCGGGGGTTGGACGACGGCCCGGGGGCGCCGCCGCTACTCGCCCGCGGGGGCCAGTTCGGCGGCACGCACGCCCACGGCGCGAACTGGGGTTTGGCGGACGGCGGGGTGCGGTTCTTCACCGACCGCGGCGACCCGCGGGTGCTGTTCGCCCTGGCGACGATCGCCGGCCGCGAGACCGACCCGCTGCCGGGCGACTGACGGGCGTGTTGCCGGGCGGGAATTCGTGTGGCAGAGTGAACGCGCCCCAACTCGCGGCGCGGAGTCCGGTTATGCGTCAGATGGCGGCGGCGCTGATTCTGCTGGCGCTCTTCGTGGTGCTGGTCGGGAGCCGTTTCAGCCCGTCCGACGGCGAGAAGCTCGCGGCGGTGTCGCGGCTGACGGCGGCGAAGCTGCGCGACGCCCTGCCGACGGACGCGGCGCTGGCGGGTCCGGTGGGGGCGTTCCGCCGCGGCCTGCCGGACGACCCCGCCGGCCGGGTGAAGGCGCGGCTGGAGACGGACCGCCGGCTGGCGGGTCTGCCGTTCACGGTGACGGCCGAGGGCGAGAAGGTGACGCTGCGCGGGGTGATGCCCGACGCCGCGGCGCGGAAGCGGGCGGTGAGTTTGGCCGAGAACACGGTCGGCGTCGGCGAGGTGGTGGACGAGCTGGCCGTACCCGCAGGGTTGTAGGCGGGGTTACACTTCCCAATCTTCAATTGCGAGCCCGGGCACGCGGTCGAAGTCGGCCGTGTTGTGCGTCACCACCGTGAGCCCGTGGACGAGCCCGATTGCGGCGATGAGCAGGTCGTTGCCACCGATCATCAGGCCGCGGGCTTCGAGATCCCAGCGAACGCCGGCGTACACGTCGGCCGCCGCACGATCGAACGGAATGCAGGCGAACGGCGCGGCGAACGCATCGACGTTCGCCCGTTCCGCGACGGGGTCACGGCTTTTGGCCGCGCCGAAGTACAACTCGGCCAGCACGACCGTGCACAGGCCGAGGTCCGCGGTGGAACTGGAATCGACCCGGCTACGGAGCTTTGCGTTCTTCCCTCGCAGGTACACGACGCAGGCGTTCGTGTCGAGCAGGTAAGTCATCCCAGCGGCTCCACCGGGGTGAAGGGCAGGTCCGGCGGCTCCACGAACGTCTCGTCCTGAACCGAGCCGTAAACCCGCTCCCACCCCGGCGGCCAGCCTCGGTCTTCCGCCGTCGGCGCCGCGTGTTTCCCGTTCTCGGCCGGCAGCGGGGTGAGCACCACGTCCGCCCGGAACCGCACGCCCTCCGCCCCCGCCGGGATTGCGAACCGCAGCACCCCGTCGGCGTCCGGCGTTACCGTGAGTTGCACGACCCGCATGACCGGCCCTCCCCGCGAGCGGTGCCGCATTGTACCACGCCGCGGTAGGCGTGGCCCGCCCGCCGGCCGGCGGTAACATACCCTAATAGTCGCCACCCGCAGGAGCCCGGCCGTGACCGCACCCCCGCTCGACGACCGCGACGGCGTCATCTGGTTCAACGGGTCGCTCCGGCCGTGGCGCGACGCGAAGGTCCACGTTCTCACGCACTCGCTGCACTACGGCAACGCCGTGTTCGAGGGCGACCGCATCTACAACGGCAAGGTCTTCAAACTCACCGAGCACTCGGCCCGGCTCATCCGGTCGGCCAAGATGCTCGCCTACGACCTGCCGTACACCGTCGAGGAGCTCGACGCCGCGACGAAGCTGGTGGTCGCCGAGAACAAGCTGGACTCGGGCTACGTGCGGCCGCTGGCGTGGCGCGGGCCGGAGGTCATCGGCGTCAGCGCGGCGGGGACGAAGGTCCACGTCATGATCGCGGCGTTCCCGTGGGGCAAGTACTTCTCGCAGGCCGCCATCCGCATCTGCACGAGCCGGTGGAAGCGGCCGAGCCCGGAGAGCAGCCCGGCGGGGAGCAAGGCCGCGGGCCTGTACGTCATCTGCACGCTGGCCCGCGACGAGGCCGCCGCCGCCGGCTACCAGGACGCCCTGATGCACGACTACAAGGGCCGCCTGAGCGAGGCGACCGGCGCGAACCTGTTCCTGGTGATCGACGGCGAGCTGCACACCCCGACGACGGAGACGATCCTCAACGGCATCACCCGCCAGACGGTGATGGCCCTGGCCCGCAAGCGCGGCATCACCGTGGTCGAGCGCGAGATTTATCCCGAGGAACTGGCCCGCGCGTCGGAAGTGTTCCTCACGGGCACCGCGGTCGAGGTGCAGCCGGTGGGCTCGATCGACGACCGGGAGTTCGCGGTCGGGCCGATCAGCACGCAGTTGCAGGCCGACTACGCGGCCCTCGTTCGCTCCTAACCGGGGAAGCGCTCATGAAGTCGGCCGTCACGGTGAGCCTGGTGCCCGAAGCCCGCGGCGGGCCGTTCGTGTTCTGGGACGACCTCCCCGCCGCGTGCCGGTCGGCGCGGGCGCTCGGGTTCGACGCCATCGAGCTGTTCCCGCCCGGCCCCGACGCCGTGGACACGGCCGACTTGAAGGCGCTGCTCGACGACACCGGGCTGTCACTGGCCGCCGTCGGCACCGGGGCCGGCTGGCTGCGTCACAAGCTGACGCTGACCACCGCCGACGCGGACGCACACGCGAAGGCGATGAAGTTCGTCGAGCGGATGATCGACTTCGCGGCCGTGTTCGACGCCCCGGTCATCATCGGCTCGATGCAGGGCCGCGCGGCCGACGCCGCGGGCCACGCCACGACGATGGGCTACCTCGCCGAGGCGCTGCTGAACCTGGGCCTGCACGCGAAGCAGTACGGGCTGCCGCTGTTGTACGAGCCGCTGAACCGGTACGAGACGAACCTGGTGAACCGGCTCGACGACGGCGTGAAGCTGGTGAGCGGTCTGGCGTCGGCAAACGTGAAGCTGCTGGCCGACCTGTACCACATGAACATCGAGGAGGCGGACCTGCCGGGGGCGCTGCGGGCGGCGGGCTCGCACGTCGGCCACGTCCACTTTGCCGACTCGAACCGCCGCGCCGCGGGGATGGGGCACACCGACTTCGGGCCGGTCGTGAAGGCGCTGCGGGACGTGGGGTACGCCGGCTACCTGTCGGCGGAGGTGCTGCCGCTGCCGGACTCGCACGCCGCGGCGAAGCAGACGATCGAGTCGTTCCGGCGCTTTGCTTCGTAGGTCGGTGTGGGGCCGGTTTCCAACCGGCCGGAGCGGAC
>JBGAQM010000504.1:0-3517 GCA_044220735.1 Urbifossiella sp.
GCCGGCCGCGGGTGCGCGGCGGCGGCGGCGCGCCCGTCGGCGGGGCAGCCCGGCTCGTCCAGCGCGGCGCACATCAGGGCCGTGCCGAGGTTTGCGTCGGGGTCGGCGGCGCCGAGCGCGAACAGGGCGCGGCACTCGTCGGCCGTCAGCCGGCCGCGTTCCTCGGCCCAGTCGCGGGCCGCGGCCCACCGCCACGCCCGCGCCGACGTGGCCGGCGCCGCCGCCGCGTACCGCGCGAAGTCGGCGGCGCTCGCGGCGGTGACGACGCCGGCGGCGTACCAGCTCTCGGGGAACGTCGGATTCACTGCGTACCCACCTGCGACGCGACGGGGTGACGAACTCGCACGGTTGCCGCGTGCGGCTTCGCCCATCACAACGCGAAGCCGCAAGCGGCAACGTGCCGTCATCATTCTCCCGTTGCCAGCAGCACCGCCAGCCGGCAAGCGCTCTCGAACTCGGTCAGGTCCACGTACTCCTTCACCGTGTGAATCTCGTTCTGCCCGGCGCCGAACGTGACCGTCGGGATGCCGTGCTTGACCATCCAGTTGGCGTCGAGGCCGCCGTTGGTCGTGCGGAGCACCGGCTCGCGGCCGAGCGCCCGCACCGCCGCCGCGGCGCGCGTCACCACCGGCGCGTCGTCCTTCAGGCGGAACGGCACGTAGTCGAGCCGGGACGTGAACACCGCCTTCCCCGGCCGCCCCTCGTGGTCGCGCACCTTCGCCGCCGCCGCCGCGAACGCGGCCTTGTACGCCGCCGTGATTTCGCGCACGAACTTCGCGTCGTGGCTGCGGCTCTCGCCCTTCACGTGCACGAAGTCCGTCACCACGTTCGTCGCGTCGCCGGCCACCCGGCCGTCGGCCCCGGCCACCGTGCCGACGTTGCTCGTCCCCTGCTTGTCGCCCTTCACCACCTTGCCAAACCAGCCGCCGGCGTGGACCTCGGCGAGCGCGAGCGCCACGATCAGCGTCGCCGACACGCCCTTCTCCGGCGCCACCCCGGCGTGCGACGCCCGGCCGCGCACGTCCACCGTCCACCGGTCGGCGCCGATCGCCCCGACGAGCACGTCGCCGGCGCTGCGGCCGTCGAAGTTGAACCCCATGACCGGCCCGCCGAGGTCGGCCGGGTTCAGGTGCTTCGCCCCGAACAGGCCGCTCTCCTCGCGCACGGTGAACAGCAGCGTCAGCGGCGGGTGCGGCAGCTTGTGGCGGATCAGCTCGGCGGCGAGCGTGACGAGCACGGCGCAGCCGGTGCGGTTGTCGCCGCCGAGCGCCGCGTTCGCCGCCGCGTTCACGATCCGCTTCCCCTGCACCTTCGGCTTCGCCCCGGCGCACAGCGGCACGGTGTCGAGGTGCGTCATGAACAGGATCGGCTTCGCCGGCTTCTTGGTGGTGCCGGGCAGCGTGACGATGAGGTTGCCGGTCTGCGTGGGCTCGGGGATGCGGGTGTTGGCGTCGTCGTGGCGGATGGCGTCGGCCGGGACGCCGACCTCCTGCAGCGCCGCGACGACGGTGCGGGCGATGTCGGCCTCGCGGCCGGTGACGCCCTCGACCGACAGGAAGCGGACGAGGCGGCCGAGGGCGGCGGCGTGATCGACGACGGGCGGGGTGGGCGGCATGTCGGGGCTCGCGGGGGGTGGGGCTGATTGTATGCCCGCCGCGCGCCGTCCGGGTTGGGTCCGCTTCTGGACTCCGCGGCAGGTGATTCACCCCCGGGGCAGACCTGTGGGGCCTTGAGACCCGGACGACCTACGACGGCGCCGCCAGCGGCAGCCGCACCTCGAACTCGCTCCCCGTCCCCGGGCCGTCGCTGCGCACGGCCACGCGCCCGCCGTGCAACTCCACCAGGCTCTTCACCAGCGTCAGCCCGATGCCGAGCCCGCCCTGGGCGCGCTCGTCCGACCGGTCGATCTGCGTGAACAGCTCGAACACCCGCGACAGCATCTCGGCCGGGATGCCCGCCCCGGTGTCGCGCACCGTCACCACCGCGTCGGCCCCGGCCGGGCGGGCGCGGAGGACGACGGCGCCGCCCGGGTCGGTGTACTTGGCGGCGTTGTTCAGCAGGTTGGCGAACACCTGCGCCAGCCGCACCGCGTCGCCGTCCACCACCAGCCCGTCGGGCACGTCCACCGTCAGCGTGTGGGCGGCGGCGTCGATCAGCGGCCGGCTCGTCTCGACGGCGGTGCGGAGGACGGCGGCCAGGTCCACCCGCGCCCGCCGCAGGTCGATCTTCCCGCGGGTGATCCGCGACACCTCCAGCAGGTCGTCCACCAGGCGGACCATGTGGTTCACCTGCCGCTCCATCATGGCGTGGACGCCGGCCGCCTCCGCCCCCGCCCCGCCGACCAGCTTGAGGATGTGGAGCGAGTTGCGGATCGGGGCGAGCGGGTTGCGGAGCTCGTGGGCGAGCATCGCCAGGAACTCGTTCTTGCGGCGGTCGGCGTCCTTCAGCGCCTCCTCGGCGGCGCGGCGCTTGGTCACGTTCTCGTGGGCCACCACCACCCGCACCGGGCCGCCGTCCTTGAACCGGGTCACCCGCATGTTGAACCACCGCTGCTCGGCCGGCGCGTGGCACGGGTACTCGAGCTCGAAGTACGGCTCGCGGCCGGACAGCACGCCCCGCAGCCCGCCGGCCACCTCCACGCCCTCCACGCACCCGCCGGTGTGCGGCTCGCACTCGGTCAGGTAGTTCGACCCGAGCCCGTAGTTGTGGCCGTCGTAGTGGTTCTCGTCGGCGAACCGCCGCCAGGCCTCGTTCACCGCCAGGATGCTGCCGTCCTGGTCGAGCACGGCGATGTGGCTGGTGAGGGCGTCGAGGGCCGAGTTGAGGAACTCGTGCGCGGCGGCGAGGTCGGCGGCCGACCGGCGGAGGTCGTCCTCCATCCGCCGGCGGGCGGTGATGTCGGTGAACAGCACGGCCACCCGCCGCGCCGCCGGCGCGCCGACGCGGAAGGCGTACACCTCGAACCACCGGTGGAGCCCCTTGTACTCGCCGGCGAACCGGACCGGCTCGCCGGTGTCGGCGACGCGGCCGTAGTTCTCCAGCCAGTGCGGCTCGATGGCCGCGACGTACTCGAGCATCCGCCGGCCGACCACGTCCCGCATCCCGCTCTGGGCCTCGAACGCCGGGTTCACCTCGACGAACCGGTAGTCGGCCGGCCGGCCCGCGGCGTCGGCCAGCACCTCGATGACGCAGAAGCCCTCGTCGATCGACTCGAACAGGGTGCGGTAGCGCTCCTCGCTGGCCCGCAGCGCCCGCTCGGCCTTCGCCCGCTCGACCGCCGCCCACGTCCGCTCGGCCGTCTCCTCGATCAGTGCCACCTCGTCGGCCGTCCACTCGCGCGGCCCGGCGCAGTGGACGGTCATCCCGGCCACGAACCGGCCGTCCTTCACCAGCGGCACGTCCACGTGGCCGCGGACGTCGATGGCCGCGAACGCCGCCCGCTCGGCGGCCGACCGGCCGGGGTGGGTGGTGGCGTCGGCCTCGACCACCGTGCGGCCGGCGAGGACGGCGTCGGCCA
>JBGAQM010000505.1:0-3995 GCA_044220735.1 Urbifossiella sp.
GGCCCCACACGGCGGGGGGAGCGATGACGGGGCGCGAGCACCTGAACCGGCGGAAGCGGTGGGCGGCGCTGGGCGTCGCGGTCGGGATCGTCCTCCTCGTGACGGGCCTGGTGCTGCTCCCGGTGCTGGTCGGGGCGGGGCTCGACGGGCCGGCGGTCGCGGCGGTGGTGGTGCCGGGGGTGGTGGTGTTCGTGGGGACGGTGCTGGCGGCGCAGAAGTACCTGTACCGGTGCCCGTGGTGCCGCGGCCAGCTGGGGGCGCTGCTGTCGCAGAAGGGGCTGTGGCGGGTGGACCCGAAGGTGCGGTTCTGCCCGTACTGCGGCACCGACCTGGACGACCCCGTGGGCGCGTCCGCCGCCGACTGGGACGCCCCGGTCGAGTGACCGGCCGGCGGGGTCGGGTTGTACGAGCCGGGGGGAGCGATGACGGGCCGCGAGCGACTGAAACGCCGGAAGCGGTGGTTGTTGGCGCTGGAAGCCGCCGGGGTCGGGCTGCTCGTGGCGGGGCTGGCGGGGCTGCTCCTGGCCCCGCCGGGGCTGCGGTGGCCGGCGTCGGCGGTGGCGGCGGCGACGGGGTTGGGGCTGGTGGTCGCGGCCGAGGTGGTGGTCGCGGAGCTCGTGTTCTGGTGCCCGTGGTGCCGCGAGAACCTGGGGCCGCTGCTGACGAACCGCTGGTTCTGGCGGGTGGACCCGAAGCTGGCGTCCTGCCCGTTCTGCGGCACCGACCTCGACGACCCGATCGGCGGCGCCGGCTGAAGCCCGCGCCGCCGGCGCTGAACTCCTACCCGATCGGGTTGAATCGTGACCGCCCGGCGCCGCGGCGCGAAGCCGCGAGCGTTCGGTCGGGTGGTTCAGTTGCCGCTTGCGGCTTCGCGCTTCCCGACGCGGGGAAACCCCCGCAGGCGGTCCTGCGGGTGGTTCGGTTGCCGCTTGCGACTTCGCGCCCGCGGCACCCGGACGGTCCGGCTGGAGAGCAGTCGGAATCGGGCCCCGAGCAGGTCCAGCGTGCGGCGGTCGGGTTGGCCGTCGAAGTATTTGGCCAGCAGCTGGTCGAACACCGACCCCGGCGGCGACACCGCGCGGGCAATGGCGCACGGTACAGCTTCCAGGTCGTCCGGCGAGCCGAACACGTCGTACGCCGACCCGCCCTCGACCACTGACGCGACCGCGGTGATCTCGCGGAGTCGCGGGCCGGCGAGGGTGCCTTGGGTACGCCTCGGCCTCGGCGACCGGCGGGCGTAGTACCGGGCCGTCGGGCTGGAGCCGAACCCGGCCAACTGCGGGAACACGAACCACATCCAGTGCGACTCCTTCCGCCCGGCAGCGGACCTCGACCCTTGCGTCGGCGTGATCGTCCTTCTGGGGCGGACGAAGCGGTCCAGGTCGAACGGGTCGGTCATCGGCGCCCCCGGGTGCGGCTCGGCGGAAGCACAGGATAGGCCCGCCGCCGGCGCCGCACAAGGGTCGGGACGCCCGCGCGGCAGGCGGGGCGGGCCAACACTCTGTTGTGGCATCGACTCAATTCGGGCCTCGACCCCCCGGGGGGGAGCCGGCCCCGCCGCGAGACGCACCGCATGCGCCCTGCCCTCGAAGCGCTCGAAGACCGCGCCACGCCCGCCACCCCGCCGTTCATCCCCGGCCCCACCGCGACGCTCTTCGCCGAAGGGTTCGCGGAAGCCTACACGGTCACCGCCACCGGCGACCCCGCGCCCGCGCTCGGCGTCGTCGGCGCGCTCCCCGCGGGCATCACGTTCGACCCCGCCACCGGCCGGCTCGCCGGCACCGCCGCCGCCGGCAGCACGGGCCGCTACGAGATCACCCTCACCGCCACGAACAGCGTCGCCACCCACAGCCAGCCGTTCGCCCTCACCGTCGGCACGGCGCCGGTGTTCACCAGCAACCCCGGCGCGACCTTCTACAGCGGCTTCGCCGGCGGGTTCACCGTCACGACCGCCGGCAGCCCGTTCCCGACCCTGACCCTGACGGGAACGCTCCCGCCGGGCCTGACGTTCACCCCGGGGAACGCCTTCCTCTCGGGCACGCCGGCGGTCGGCAGCGAGGGGACGTACCCGCTCACGCTCACCTCCGCGAACGGCATCGGCGGCACGTTCACGCAGAACTTCGCGCTCGACGTGCAGGCCGGCGCGTTCCCGGGAATCAGCAGCCCGCAGACGGCCCGCTTCCCCGCCGGCACGGGCGGCACGTTCCAGGTCGTGCGCACCGGCAACCCCGCACCCGCGCTGTCGTTCGCCGGCACGCTCCCGGCCGACACCACGTTCGACGCCGCGACCGGCGTGCTGACCGTCGGCCCCGGCGCCGCGGCGGGAACGTACCCGCTGACGTTCACCGCCGCGAGCCCGCTCGGCGGGTTCAACCAGGGCTTCGCGCTGGTCGTCGGCAACGGCCCGGCGTTCACGAGCGCGGCATCCGCCGCGTTCCGCGCCGGCCAGCCCGGCAGCTACGGCGTCTACGCCACGGGCTTCCCGCAGCCGACGTTCGCGGTCACCGCCGGCGGCCTACCGCCGGGCGTCGCCCTCGACCCGAGCGGCCTCCTCGCCGGCACGTCGAGCGCGGTCGGCGTCTACCCGGTGACGATCACCGCGTCGAACGGCGTGAACCCGGCCGCGGCGCAGCTGTTCGTCCTCACCATCGGGTACGCCCCGGCGATCACCAGCGTCGATAGCGTGGTCCTGAGCAACGGCACCGGCGGCACGTTCGCGGTGAGCGCGGTCGGCCTCCCGGCCCCGGCGCTGACGCTGGCCGGCACCCTGCCGCCCGGCGCCGCCTTCGACCCGGCGACGGGGCTGCTCACGATCGCACCGGGGACGCCGGTCGGAACGTATCCGCTCGCCGTGACCGCGACGAACGCGCTGGGGTATTCCGTCCACACGCTGACGCTCACGGTGCAGACCGCGCCGGTGATCTCGGCCCCGCCGCCGCTGCCGCCGCGGCTGTCGGTCGGCGGCGCGCCGGGCGGCACGGCGGTGTTCGACCCCACGACCGGCGGCGTGTACGCGACCACGCCGACGGCCACGCCGAACCCGTTCCCCGGCCTCGGCGTCGTGGTTCGGTCGGCGACCGCGGACGTGAACGGCGACGGCAAGCCGGACACGATCGTCATCACCGGGCCGGGCACGCCGGTGCGGTTCGCGGTCGTCAGCGGCGCCGACAACGCCACGCTGCTGGTCGCGCCGATGGCGCCGTTCCTCGGGAGCGAGTCGTTCGCCGGCGGCGGGTTCGTCTCGGCCGGCGACGTGACCGGCGACGGCCGGGCCGACATCGTGATTACGCCCGACCAGGGCGGCGGCCCGCGGGTGATGGTGTTCAGCCTCCCGGCGACCGGCGGGCTCACCCTCCGCGCCGACTTCCTCGGCATCGACGACGCCAACTTCCGCGGCGGCGCCCGCACCGCCGTCGGCGACGTGAACAAGGACGGCCGGCCCGACGTGGCCGTGGCGGCGGGCTTCCTCGGCGGGCCGCGCGTGGCGCTGTTCGACGGCGCCACCCTGCTCGGGGCGCGGGCGCGGCTGGTGCCCGACTTCTTCGCCTTCCCCGGGTCGGACGCGGTGACGCTCCGCAACGGCGCGTACGTGGCGCTCGGCGACCTGACCGGCGACGGGTACGCCGACCTGGTGTTCGGCGGCGGCCCCGGCGGCGCCCCGCGCGTGTTCGTCCTGAGCGGGGCGGTCGTGAGCGCCGGCCGGGTGGACGCGGCGCAGGCGGGGCCGGTGGCGAACTTCTTCGTGGCGAACGACTCCGCCGACCGCGGCGGGGTGCGCGTCGCCGCGGCGGACGCGAACGGCGACGGCCGGGCCGACCTGGTGGCTGGCAGCGGCGCCGGCGCCCCGGCGCGGGTGAGAGTGTACCCCGGTCAGGCCGTGACCGGCGGCGGCGAGCCGGGGGCGTTTCAGGACCTCGTGCCGTTCGCCGGGCAGGTGCTACTCGACGGCGTGTACGTGGGGTAACGCCCGGCGTGGGGCCGGTTTCCAACCGGCC
>JBGAQM010000506.1:0-3499 GCA_044220735.1 Urbifossiella sp.
GGGCGGCGCGACGCCGCAAGCGGCAACCGATCTTGTCGCGTCATTTTTGTAGGTTGCCGCGCGCCCCCGGACGGGGCACAATGTCCGCCGTCGTCCCCGCCCCGCCACTCCGCACGGAGCCCGTCCCGATGACCCGCGCCCGGCTCGCTCTCCTCGCCTTCGCCGTCGGTACGTACCTCCCACTCGCCCCCGCCCAGCCCGGCACCGCCACCAAGGCCCACGGCGCCCTCGTCCACGCCGTCGCCCTGTCGCCGGACGGCAAGACGCTCGCCACCGCCGGGTTCGACAACGTCGTCAAGCTATGGACCGTCAACGCCGACGGGACGCTGAAGGAACTCAAGGCACTGACCGGCCACACCGGGCCGGTGTACGCCGTCGCCTTCCACCCGAAGGACGCCGGCGTCGTCGCCACCGCCAGCCAGGACAAGTCGGCGAAGGTGTGGAGCGTGAAGGACGGCAAGGCGACGGTGGAACTGAAGGGGCACACCGACATCGTCAGCGGCATCGCCTTCTCGCCGGATGGCAAGTTGCTCGCGACGGGCGCCGCCGACAAGTCGGTGCGGCTGTGGGACGCGAAGGACGGCAAGGAGACGAAGAACCTCGGCAGCCACGCCGGCTCCGTGTACACGATCGTGTTCTCGCCCGACGGCAAGCTGCTGGCGTCGGCCGGCGGCGACAACTCGAGCAAGACCGGCAAGGAGCACGTCGTGAAGTTGTGGGACGTGGCCGCGATGAAGGAGTCGAAGACGCTGAGCGGCCACGAACACCCCGTGACCGCGATCACGTTCCTCGGCGACGAGAAGACGCTGGCGTCCGCCTCGATGGACCGCACCATCCGGCTGTGGGACACGGCCTCGGGGAAGGAGACGAAGAAGGTCGGCCCGACGCCGGACGACCCCTACGGGCTGGCGTGGTCGAAGGACGCCAAGGCGCTGGGCGTGTGCGGCTACTCGGGGCGGCTGACGGTGTGGCCGGCGGGCGCGGACAAGGAGGCGTTCGCGGCGCAGGTGAAGTCGCCGGGCTACTGCGTCGCCTTCACCGCGGACGGGAAGTCGCTCATCTCCGGGCACGACAACGGCACGGTGGTGATTACCAAGATCAGCGCGAAGTGACGCCGGCGAGCCCGCGGTCGCCGAGGACCGGCCCCGGCGGCGCCTCCGGCCCGCCGGGCTCGGCCGGCGGCGGGAGGGCGCGGGCGGCCGCCGTGCGGTCGCCGCGCACGCCGCGGCCGGTGCTCAGGAGCGGGTCGCGGTCGTAGGGCTTGGTAGCGCACCCGCCCGCGGCGGTAGCCGCGGCGAGGACTGCGACCCGAACCCGCCGGCCGACCCCGCGCATGTCTCCCCCAAGCCTTGCCCGCTTCGTCTCGTATCGTCACCGCCGGTTACCCGGCTGCACCCATTCCCCCGCGCCGCCGCATGAAGTACGCGATCTGCAACGAGACGTTCGAGAACTGGGACCACGCCCGCGTCTGCGCCCACGCCGCCGAGCTCGGGTACACCGGCCTCGAAGTTGCCCCGTTCACCCTCGCCCCGCTCATCACAGACGTGTCGGCCGCGCGCCGCGCCGAGCTGCGCCGCCAGGCCGAAGCCGCGGGGGTCACGATCATCGGCCTCCACTGGCTGCTCGCGAAGACGACCGGCTTCCACCTCACCAGCCCGGACGCGGCCGTCCGCAAGGCGACGGGCCAGTACCTCGCCGAACTCGCCCGCGCGACCGCCGACCTGGGCGGGAACCTGATGGTGCTCGGTTCGCCGTTCCAGCGGAACCTCGACGCCGGCGTGACGAAGGCCGAGGGCGACGACCGCGCGGCCGACACCCTGAGCCACTGCCTGATGGCGCTCGAAGACGGCGGCGTGACCCTGTGCCTGGAGCCGCTGACGACCGCCGAGACGAACTACATGACGACCGCGGCCGAGGGGACGGCGCTGTGCCGGCGGGTGGCGCACCCGTTCGTGAAGCTCCACCTCGACGTGAAGGCGATGTCGTCGGAGGGGACGCCGGTGCCTGAGATCATCCGGGCGAACCGCGAGTACTTCCACCACTTCCACGCCAACGACCCGAACAAGCGCGGCCCCGGGTTCGGGGACGTGGACTTCAAACCGATCTTCCGGGCGCTCGCCGACGTGGGGTACGCCGGCTGGGTGTCGGTCGAGGTGTTCGACTACACCCCCGACCCCGACACCATCGCCCGCGAGAGCATCCGGTACATGCGGGAGTGCGCGGCATGACTCGGACCCTCTCCCTGCTCTGCGTCCTGGCGTCCGCGCTGCCCGCGGCCGCGGGCGAACTCACCGTCGGGTTCGGCGAGGCCGACATTACCCCGGCGCTCGGGAAGGGGCCGGTGTACATGGCCGGGTTCGGCCAGAACCGGCTGGCGAAGTCGGTCCACGACCCGCTCATGGTCCGCGCCGTCGTGCTCGCCGACGGCCCCGACAAGGTCGCGCTCGTGTCGGTGGACGTGGTCGGGCTGTTCCTCCCGTTCGTCGAGTCGGTGCGGGCGAAGCTGCCGGGGTTCAAGTACGTCCTGGTGTCGGCCACGCACAACCACGAGGGGCCGGACACGATGGGCCTGTGGGGGCCGACGCCGCTCCAGTCGGGAATCGACCGCGACTACCTGGCCCGCGTGCAGGCCGGCTGCCTGGAGGCGGTCACGGCCGCGGACAAGGCCCGCGCCCCCGCCGCCGCCGCGATCGGCACCGCGAAGGCGCCCGAACTGCTGCGCGACACCCGGCTGCCGGTGGTGCTGCACGACGAACTCGTCGCGCTGCGGTTCCACGACCCCAAGACGCGGGCCGCGCGCGGCGTCGTGGTGCAGTGGAACTGCCACCCCGAGGTGCTCGACAGCAAGAACACCGCGATCACCGCCGACTTCGTCGGCTACACCGTGGGCCACCTGCGGAAGTCGCAGAAGTGCCCCGTCGTGTACCTCACCGGCACGGTCGGCGGGCTGATGACCACGCTCCGCCTGCCGGTGAAGGACGCGGCCGGGAAGGACCTCGACGACGGCACGTTCGAGAAGGCCGACCGCTACGGCTCGCTCGTCGGCGAGGCCGCCGACCGGGCGATCAAGGACGCCGTGCCGCTAGAACTCACGCCGTTCGACGTGCGGACGCGCGACGTGCTCATCCCGATGGAGAACCCCGTCTACCGGCTCGCGTCGCAGCTCGGCGTGCTGAAGCGGCAGGTCTACCTGTGGGACGGCGACCCGACGCCGAAGGCGATGACGCCGGCCCCGAACCTGGAGAAGCCGGTGGCGATCAAGACGGAGGTCGGCTACCTGAAGCTCGGCGGGCTGGAGGTCGCGGCGATCCCGGGCGAGATCTACCCGGAGTTGGTGCTCGGCAAGGTGGTCACGCCCGCGGAGCCCGGCGCGGACTTCCCCGACGCCCCGGCCGAGCCGGCGATCTACGAGCAGATGCGCGGCAAGCACCGGATGCTGGTCGGGCTGGCGAACGACGAGCTCGGGTACTTCGTGCCGAAGCGGCAGTGGGACGAGCGG
>JBGAQM010000507.1:0-3484 GCA_044220735.1 Urbifossiella sp.
CCGGTGCGCTCGCTGGCGTCGTGCCCCGACGGATCGGTCGTCTCGGGTGGCGACGACGGCACCGTCTGCTCGTGGGACCCGGCGAGCGGGCGGCGGTTGCAGCGCTTCGACTGGCAGGTCGGTCCGGTCAAGTCGGTCGCGTGTACGCCCGACGGCCTGCTCGCCGCGGCCGGCGGCGACACCGGGCTTGTGGTCTGGGACGTGCAATAGCACCGACACCCGATGGAGTGAATCATGCGCCGCCTCGTCCTCGCCCTCGTCGGGCTCGTGTCGGTCGCGGGCCAGGTCGGAGCCCAGCCGGCCGCCAAGCCCAACGTGCTGTTCGTGGCCGTAGACGACCTGCGGCCCGCGCTCGCCTGTGCCGGCGACCCGCACGCCAAGACGCCGAACATCGACCGACTCGCGGCACGCGGCACCGTGTTCACGCGCGCCTACTGCCAGCAGGCGGTGTGCAGCCCTTCGCGGTCGTCGCTCCTCACCGGCCGTAGGCCCGACACCACGCGCGTGTACGACCTGGTCACCCACTTCCGAACCGCTCTGCCGGACGTGGTGACGCTGCCGCAGCACTTCAAGCAGAACGGCTACTACGTCCACGGCGTCGGCAAGATCTACCACCCGGGGTTCAACGACGAGCCGTCGTGGTCGGCGCCGTGGGAGGCGACGAAGGGGAAGAACTTCGGCCCGACCGGGCAGCGCGTGGTCGCAGAGGCGAAGGCGAAGGCCAAGGCCGCCAACGAGGACGTGTCGAAGGTGCGTGGCCTGCCGGTCGAGGCACCCGCGGTCGGCGACGGCGAGTTGAACGACGGCTGGACCGCGGCGCGGGCGATCGAGATTCTCAAGGAGCGGAAGGGAAAGGCGGAGCCGTTCTTCCTCGCGGTCGGGTTCGCCAAACCGCACCTGCCGTTCGTCGCCCCGAAGCAGTACTGGGACATGTACGACCCGGCGAAGCTGCCGGTCAGCACGTCGGCCGAGCCGCCGGCCGGGGCGCCCAAGTACGCCCCGCAATTCGGCGGCGAGTTGCGGGCCTACGTCGGCATCCCCAAGTCGGGTGCGGTGCCGGCCGACACGTCCCGCCGGCTCGTCCACGGCTACTACGCCGCGGTCAGCTACATGGACGCGCAACTCGGCCGTGTCATGGACGCTCTCCGCGAAGCTGGTCTCGCCGACAACACGGTCGTGGTCCTGTGGGGCGACCACGGCTGGCACCTCGGCGACCACGGCATGTGGTGCAAGCACACGAACTACGAGCTGGCGACGCGCGCCGCCCTCGTGATGAGCGTGCCGGGTCAGCGGGCCGCCGGCCGGTCGTGCGACCGACTCGTCGAGTTCGTGGACATCTACCCGACGCTCGCGGAGGTCTGCCGACTGCCCGCGCCTGCGGGAGTCGAGGGGCACAGCTTCGCCCCGCTGCTCGGCGACCCCGCGCGGCCGTGGAAGGCCGCGGCTTTCAGCCAGTACCCGCGGCCGGGCGGTCCGGGCGTCGGGCCGCTGATGGGGTACGCGGTGCGGAGCGACACGCACCGCTACGTCGAGTGGCGGAAGCGCGACGGCGGCGAGGTGGTTGCACGCGAACTCTACGACCACCGAATTGACGCCGCCGAGGACCAGAACGTGGCCGCCGACGCAGCGAACCGCGACGTGGTCGCGGGGCTGGCGAGGCGACTGGCCGACGGGTGGCGGGCGAACGCCCCGCCGAAATAGCCGGGAGGGTGCGATGCGCTGGGTTCTCGCGGCCGCGGCCGCGCTGGGATGGATCACGCCGGCTCCGGCGCAGGCCGCGAGGCCGAATGTCGTCATCGTCATGACCGACGACCAGGGGCTCGGCGACTTCTCGTACGCCGGCAACCCCGTCCTGCGGACGCCGGCCCTCGATGCGTTCGCGCGCGAGTCCGTCCGCCTCACCGACTTCCACGTCGCCCCGATGTGTACGCCGACGCGCGGCCAACTGATGACCGGCCTCGCCGCGCTTCGGAATGGTGCCACGTCGGTCACCGCCGGCCGCACGTTCCTCCGCCCCGGCCTGGCGACGATGGCGGACGTGTTCGGCCGCGCCGGATACAAGACCGGCCTGTTCGGCAAGTGGCACCTCGGCGACCACTACCCGCACCGGCCGATCGACAAGGGCTTCCACGAGAGCGTGTACCACCTCGGCTGGGGGCAACTCAACTCCACGCCCGAGTTCGACATGCCGCTGATCGACGGCCGCTACTTCCACAACGGCCTCGAGAAGCGCTACCGAGGCCACTGCACCGACTTCTGGTTCGACTCCGCGACGGCGTGGATGAAGGAGCGGAAGGCCCGCGGCGAGCCGTTCCTGTGCTACGTCCCGACGAACGCCCCGCACGCCCCGTTCGTGGAGTTGGAGGAGTACGTCCGCCCCTACCAGGGTCGTGGTCCGGCCGGCTTCTTCGGCATGATCGCCCACGTGGACAAGCGGTTCGGCGACCTCGATCGCTTCCTCGGCGCCGAAGGGTTGCGCGACAACACGGTCGTGATCTTCATGACCGACAACGGGGGTACCGCGGGAGTGGCGACGTTCAACGCCGGCCTCCGCGCCGGCAAGACGACGTACTACGACGGCGGCCACCGAGTCCCGTGCTGGGTCCGCTGGCCGGCCGGCGGTCTGGGTCAGCCGCGCGACATCACGGTACCGACGCAGAATACCGACATCCTGCCGACGCTCTGCGAGTTCTGCCGCGTCGCTCCTCCCGAGCTTGCTGCCGCAGATGCGAGGTACGCCGGAACGAGTCTGGCCGGGTTGTTGACCGGCAGCGTGAAGGAACTCCCCGAGCGGACCATGGTCGTGCAGTACGGCCAAACCCCGAAGGAGCACGAGGCCTGTGTGATCCGCGGCCGCTGGCGGCTGGTGAAGGGGACCGAACTGTACGACATCAACGCCGACCGCGCGCAAGTCACCGACCTCGCTGCGAAGCACCCGGACGTCGTGAATCGCCTTCGCGCCGACTACGACGAGTGGTGGAAGGGCGTTGAGCCGACGCTGAACGACTTCGTGCCAATCAGCCTGGGGGCGAAGCAGCAACCGGTGGTAGAGCTCAACAGCGGTGATTGGGAGAACATCTACGCGGACAACACCGGCTACGTCCGCGAGGCGGTCGGCGGCCCGACGGGCGGCACCTGGCACGTGACAGTGGAGGAGGCGGGGGAGTACGACTTCACCCTGCGACGCTGGCCCGAGCAGACGAAAGCTTCGCTCGGCGACCGCTACGAGCCGTCGGACATGTCTCCCGGGAATAAGGCGAAGTTGAAGACCGTTGGATTCCCGACGATCGCACGGGGGACGGTCGAGATCGCGGGGGGCCGCCGGGGCGCTCCGGCCGACCCGAAGGCAACCGGGGTGACGATCCGGGTCAAGCTCCCGGCCGGCCGCACGCGGCTGAAGGCGTGGTTCTCGGACCCGGCCGGCATGGACTTGTGCGGGGCGTTCTTCGTGACCGTGACCAAGCGATGACACCCGGCGAGCCGA
>JBGAQM010000508.1:0-3483 GCA_044220735.1 Urbifossiella sp.
CGCAGCACCGACTCGGTTGCCGAGCGCACGAGCGGCGCCGGGTCGGCGGCCGCGAACAGGAACCGCCGCGCGTCGGCGACGTGGTAGCGGACGGTGGCACGCACCTCGACCAGGTCGCCGTCGCCGGTAATCATCACCGCCTCGTCGGTGAGCGGGGAAGTGCCCTCGCCGTGGCTGCTGGCCCACGTCAGCGTTTCGCCGCCGGGGCGGCGCAGCCGGTCCGGCGGCGGCGGAAGGACGGCCGCCCGCGCCTCCGGCACCACGCCGCGGAAGCCGACCTCGACGGTGCGCACCTCGGCCGTGCGCACGCGGGTGACGGTCTCGACCGGCCACGGCCAGCGGGCATGGAGGCCGGGTTCCAGGTCGGCGGCGACGGCGCCGAAGCGCTGCACCACGCCCACCTCGCCGGGCTCGATCTGGGTGAAGCACGTGAACCCCCAGCCGACCAGCAGCGCCGCCGCAGCCGCGCCGCCGACCCACTTCCAGTGGTGCCCGACCTCGTGCAACAGGTCGTCGAAGTGGACGGTGTTCACCCAGCGGTCGAAGCCGCGGGCCGCGGACCGGACGCGGTTCAGGGCGGGGCTCGCGGGCGTGCGGTCGAACGCGAGCAGCCGCATCGAGTTCAGCAGCACCAGGAGCGAACCGAGCTGGTGGTACAGCACGCCGACCAGCGGCGCCTTCTCGTACCACCCCGGCCCGGTCGCCAGCAGCGGCCACACCCAGCCCGTCAGGACGATGCCGACGAGGTTGACGCCGAACCCGAACCCGAGGATGTTCTGGCGGATGATCTTTACCGTCTCGCGCGAGAGGCGCACGAGCAGCGGCAGCGGCCGCAGCGGCTCGCCCATCAGTACGATGTCGCCGGCCTCGGCGGCCACGTCGGTGCCGGCGCCGACCGCGATGCCGACCGCGGCGCGGGCCAGCGCGGGGGCGTCGTTCACGCCGTCGCCGACGAACGCCACCCGGCCGCCCGCCGCGACCCACTCGGCCTTCGCCGCCGGCAGCAACTCGGCGTGAACCTCCGTCACCGCCACCTGCGCCGCGACCGCCCGCGCCGCGGCGGCGCGGTCGCCGGTCAGCAGCGCCACGGGTTGAATCCCCAGCGCCCGCAACTCCGCGATCACCTCCGCGGCCTCGGGCCGGACGCGGTCGCGGGCGCCGACCGCGCCGACGATCACCCCGTCCTTCGACACCAGGAGCGAACTCTGGCCCGACTCGTCGAGCTGGCGCAGGGCCGCGTCCGCCGCCGGGGGAATCTCGATCCCCTTCTCCGCGAGGAGCCGCCGCGTGCCGACCAGGATCGACACGCCGCCGGCCGTCGCGCTCACGCCGCCGCCGGGGAACGCCTCGAACGTCTCGGCGGTCGGCGGGGTCAGGCCGCGCGCGGCGGCGGCGGCGAGCACCACGCGCGCCAGCGGGTGCTCGCTCCGCGCCTCGGCGGCGGCCGCGACCGTCAGCACGTCCTCGGCGCTCGCACCATTCAGCGGCAGCACGTCGCCGGGTTCGAGCTTCCCTTCCGTCAGCGTGCCGGTCTTGTCGAACGCGAACGCGGTGACGCCGGCGAGCCGCTCCAGGGCCGAGCCGCCCTTGATGAACACGCCCGTGCCCGCGAGCCGGCCCAGCGCGGCGATCACGGCGGCGGGCGTCGCCAGGATGAGGGCGCACGGGCACGCCACCACCAGCACCCCCAGCGCGGGGTACGCCGCCACCCGCGCCGCGGCGCCCACGCCCGGCCGCGGCACGTCCGGCGGCGGCGTCGCGGCGAGCTGGAAGCCGACGTTCGCCACGAACGTGACCAGCGCGAGAACCAGCACCGCCGGGAGGAAGTAGCGGGCGAGGCGGTCGGCGTGCCGCTCCAGCGGCGCCTTGTCCTTCAGCGCCGCGGCCGTCAGCTCGATCACCTGCCCGGCGACGGTCTCCTTCGCCAGCTTCTTCGCCTCGACCGTCAGGCTGCCGCCCTGCACGATGCTCCCGGCCAGCACCGCGTCGCCGGGCGCCTTGTCGGTGGGAAGGCTCTCGCCGGTCAGCGCAGACGCGTCCACCGCGGCGCGGCCGTCGGTCACGACGCCGTCCGCCGGGACGCGGCCGCCGGGCTTCACGACGACGAGGTCGCCGGGGAGCAGGTCCGTCGTGAAGGCGCGGACCTCCTGCCCGTCGCGGAGCACCCAGCAGCGGCGCGGGAAGAGTTCGGCGAGCGACCCGAGCGCGCGCTGCGTGCGGGCGAAGGTGACGGCTTCGAGGCACTCGCCGGCGAGGCCGATGAACACGACCTCGGCGGCGACGAGTTCCTCGCGCAGGAGGATGGCCGCGAGGCACGCCACGGCCAGCGCCAGGTCGGAGCCGATGCGGCCGTCGAAGAGCGATTCGAGCGAGTTGTACAGGACGCGGGCGCCGCCCACGACCGCGGCGAGGAGCGCGAAGCGGTAGCCGAACAGCTCGCGGCCCCAGGTCGGCAGCTCGGCGCCGAACCCGGCGAGCCACGCGACGAGGAGCGGCCCCAGGTCGGCGGCGAGGAGCGCGCCGACGAGCGCGGTGAGGGCGTAGAGGCCGGCCGCGGACTGCGGGCGGAACGGCTCGTCGGCGCCGGAGATTTCGCGGTGCATCGCCGCTGTTGTACGACCGCCGCGCGTACAACGACCGCCTGACCCCGGGAGCACGTCATGCGCCGCGCCGTTCCCCTGTTCCTGTTCGCGTGCCCCGCGGTCCTCTTCGCCGCCGACCCGGCCGACGACCGCGGCGGCCTCCAGGGCGTGTGGCACTCCGCGGCCGCGGCCAAGCTGCCGGTGCGCCTCCTCGTCATGGGCGACAGGGTCGGCTACGCCGTCGGCGACGCGACCGCCACGCCGGCGGTGCCGGGGTCGGCGTTCGTGGCGCTGACGGACGCGACGTTCACGAAGGGCGTCGCGGAGCTGACGATCACGAAGGGCTACACCCGCAAGCTCGGCTACCGGTTCGAGAAGGACGGGGTGCTCGTCACGATCGACGGCAAGGAGTACCCGCTGCGGCGCGTCAACACCCGGGCGACGGACCCGGCCGCGAAGGTGCTGGCCGGGACGTGGACGGTCACCGGCGCGGAGGTGCAGGGCGTGAAGCTGACGGCGGCGACGGCGGGGGTGGAGTCGCTGACATTCGCCGGCGACCGCTACGTCGTGACGGCGCCCGGCGGCAAGGAGCTGCTGAACTCCTTCTACCGGCTCGCCGACGGGAAGGCCGGGCGGGTCGAGTGCGACGTGTTCGGGATGAAGGCCGACCCGGTCATCGCCGCGCTGCTGGAGGTGAAGGGCGCCGAGCTGACGTTCGCGCAGCCGCTGAAGCCGGGCGGGCCGCGGCCGGCGGGGTTCGACTCGGCGAAGGCCGAGGGCCTCGTCATCCGCGCGGCGCGGGCGAAGTGACGGGGGGAGGTCGTGTCGGCTCGGGAGCGGTGTCGCGGGTTGGTGTGGGGCCGGTTTCCAACCGGCCTGGTATCGCCGGCCGGTTGGAAAC
>JBGAQM010000509.1:0-3482 GCA_044220735.1 Urbifossiella sp.
CATCGCGAAGCTGCAAGCGGGCCCGTGGGTTCCGCTACCGCCCGGTCAGCGCCGCCAGGCGCTCCAGCGCCCGCGGCAGGTCGGCCACCCGCACCGACCCGTCCTCCCGGCCCCAGCTCGCGTACCGGCCGTCCGGCGACAGCCGGTGCGCCACCGGCTCGTGACCGGGGTCGAGCACCGCCACCGGCCGCGACTCGCCGGTCCGCCGCACGAACAACCCGACCCGCCCGGCCGGCGCGCTCGACGTCACGCCCGCCGTGCCGGAGTCGTCGAACTGGATGTTCCAGCCGACGAACCCCGGGTCGGAGCGGAGCAGCGTCATCGCGGGGAAGCGGAACTGGAGCAGTGCGGCCGGCCCGCCGTTCACCGACCCGCCGGCGAGCAACCGCGTCCCGTCCGACGAGACGCCCTCGATGGTCGTCAGCACCACGCCGGCCGGCAGCTCCACCGCGACCGGGCGGCCCGTCGCCGCGTCGAGCAGCCAGGGCGCGCCGGCCGGCCGCGTCCCGTCGTAGTTCACGTGCAGGTACTTGCCCCCGCCCTTCAGGCGGATGCCCTCGATCCGGCCGAACGCGGGCTGGTAGCCGGGGAACGTGTCGCGGGTCGTGCCGTCCGGCAGCAGCTCGCGGCCGCGGAGCGTCAGCGGGCGCGTGGGGAATTCCACGTCCGGGGCCGTCAGCTCGCGGCGGGTGAGGGCCGGCGGCCGCCCCGGCCGGACGGCCAGGCCGTCGTTGAGCCCCTTCGGCAGGGTCCACAGCCGGTCGCGGGCGCCGGTCGCCAGGTTGAGCTGGCACGCGGCCTTGCCGGCGGCGAAGTACACCAGCCCGGCCGGCTCGTCGAACGCCACGTCGGCGTTGTCGGTGGTCCACCCGCCCGGCACGTCCCACACCCGCCGCAGCTGCCCGCTCTCGCGGTCCCACACCCCCAGCTGCCAGTCGTCGGTGAGCCCGGCGACGAGCCCGGCCGACGGCGACAGCCACGTCTGCTGGCACATGCCGCTCAGCCCGCGGTACACCGCCACGCCGCGGTCGGCCTCGAACTCGAACACCCGCAGCCGGGCCGGGGTGCCCAGCTGGTTCGTGCCGGTGACCGCCACCCGCCGCCCGTCCGCCGACACCGCCACCGACGTGATGAACGTCTCGTACCAGTCCGCGTTCACCCGCGCGGACGACAACTCGAACACCGCCTGGCCGGTCGCCACGTCCCACACGATCGGCGTGGCGTGCCCCACCGTGACGAGCGTGGCCCCGTCCGGGGTGAACGCCAGCCCGTTCACGAACTGCGACGCCCCGCGGCAGGTGCTCACCCGCTCGCGGCTGCCCAGGTCCCAGGTCACCGCCCCGGAGCCCGACCCGGCGGCCAGCAGGTACGCCCCGGCCGGGCCGGCCGGCGGCCGGCCGGTGGCGTCGGAGCGGTAGTTCCGGCCGAACGCCAGCGACCGGATCGGCAGCCGGCCGGCGGTGAGCGTCGCCACCTCGGCGTTCGTCGACACGTCGCGGACGGCGACGGTGCCGTCGTCGGTCCCGACCGCGAGGAAGCGGCCGTCCGGCGAGAACGCCAGGGCCGTCGCCGACCGGTCCCAGCGCGCGACTTCCCGCGGCGCGGCCGCGGCCGCCTTCGGGTCCACGTCCCACACCACCGTCGTGGGCGTCGTGACCGCGGCCGGGTTCCACCACGGCCCCGCGACGCCGACCGTGAAGGCGGCCCGCCGGCCGTTCGCGGACAGGGCGGAGGCGAACAGCGGCGGCACGGCCCGCCCGGGGAGCGGCAGTTCCGCCACGGCCCGGCTCTCGGTCAGGTGCCACAGCACGAAGGCCGGGGCGGCGCGCGGCTCCAGCAGTTGCAGCGGGGTGCCGGCGTCGGCCCACGCGACCGGGCCGCCGCCGTCGCGGGCGGTGAACGCCGGGTCGCCCTTCTGGTTCAGGTCGAGCACGGCGCCGCGGGTGGCGCCGAACCCGCCCAGCGCCAGCCGCCCGTCGGGGCCGAACGCGGCGGCCCCGAACCCGCCGACGGGCTTCCCCCCCCGCGGGCCGGTGTACTCGGGGTGCGCGTACTCCCGGAGGATGCGGGCGTCCGGGCCGGTGAGCGTCGCCGCGTAGGCGTCGGTGTAGGCGTCGTCGTGGCGGTTCTGGCGGGCGGCGTCGAGCTTCGCCCGGACCGCGGCCGACCAGCCGGTGAAGGGCCGGCCGCGGCGCAGCTCGCCGGCCTCGGCGAGCGCGGCGGCGCGGCGGCTCTCGTCGGCCTGCGCCTCCGCGGCGGCCCGCTTCTCCTTCTCGGCGGCCCCCTCGGCCCGCGCGTCGGCGGCGTCGGCGCGGGCGCCCTCGGCGGCGGCGCGGGCGCCGGCCGCATCGGCTTTCGCGGCCTCCGTGTCGGCCCGCGTCGTGGCCGTCACCGCCGCCGCCGACGCCACCAGCGACGCGACCGCCAGCAGCGCCGCGACCGCCGCCCCCTTGTGCCGGCACGCCCACAGCCGCAGCGGGCGCAGCGTCCCCCAGCCGGGCCGCGCCGCGGTCGGCTGCCAGCCCAGCCAGCGCCGCAGGTCGGCCGCAAACTCGGCCGCCGACTGGTAACGGTCGGCCGCCTTCTTCGCCATCGCCTTCCCGCAGATCGCCACCAGGTCCGGCGGCGCCGTCGGCGACGACTTCCGGGCCGCCGGCGGCGTCGCGTGCTTCACGCTCTGCTGCACGTCCACCCACCGCCCGGGCGCGAACGCCGGCCGCAGCGTCAGCAGCTCGTACAGCGTCACGCCGAGCCCCCACACGTCCGCGCGCGCGTCGGCGTCGCCGTCGAACTGCTCCGGCGCCATGTACTGCGGGGTGCCGACGCCGCCGTGCGTGAGCACGCCCTCGGCCGCGTCGGTCGGCGGGGCGAACGGCGCCGCGCCGCACCCCCGCGCCAGCCCGTAGTCGATCACCATGCACACCCCGCGGGCGTCGAGGATCAGGTTCGACGGCTTGATGTCGCGGTGCAGGATGCCGGCCTCGTGGCCGTGCTGGATCGCGTCCGCCGCCTGCGCCAGCGCCACCGCCACCGACTCGAAGTAGTCGGCCGACAGCCACACCGGCACCGCCGGCGCCTCGTACCGCGCCGCCGGCCCCGTCTGCGTCGCCACCTGCGTCACGTCCGACGTGGGCGCCGCCGGCGGCGCGTTCGGCGACGGTTCCGGCTTCAACAGCGACCCCACGACCTCGGACAGCGGCGGCGTTTGGGCGCTCTTCCGGTCGGTGCTGGCGCGCTGGTACACGGCGGTGACGACGCGGCTGAGCGGCGCCCCCGGCACGTACTGCATGGCGTAGTAGAGCAGGTCGCCGGCCGCGCCGGCGTAGTACACGGGCACGATGTTCGACTGGTGGAGGCGGGCCAGCGCCAGCCGCTCGCGGAGGAAGCGGGCGCGCGTCAGCGGGCCGACGGTGCCGGCGCGGATGACCTTCAGCGCCACCGTGCGGTCGAGGTCGTCCTGGCGGGCCTTGTACACCTCGCCC
>JBGAQM010000510.1:0-3533 GCA_044220735.1 Urbifossiella sp.
CCGCAGCAGACTCACCGCCGCCGCCTTGCGGAAGCCCTCGCGGTCGGTCGTCGGCTCACTCGCCGCCGCGCGCGCCAGGAAGGCGTCCTTCAGCGCCGCGAACAGCACGACGTGCCGCCGCGCGGCGAGTTGCAGGTGCGCCACCATGTCCGCGGCGGTCACGCCGTCCACGAAGTCGGTCAGCGCCACCAGCAGCGACCGCTTCGGGTAGCGGGCCGTCACGAACTTCAGCGCCCGCGCGTGGTCCGTCTCGGTGAAGTCGCCGGCCAGCGCGTACAGCGTCTCGGCGATGAGGCGGTTCTGCGCCACGTTCCCGCGCGGCGGCAGCCAGGCGTGCACCGTGCCGCTGAAGGCGCACAGCCCCACGCGGTCGCCGCGCGCCAGCGCCACGTGCGCCAGCAGCAGCGCCGAATCGACCGCGAAGTCCAGCTTCGACGTGCCGTTCTCCGTCGCGTTCATCAGCCGGCCGCAGTCCACGAACAGGATCACCGTCTGGTTCCGCTCGGCCTCGCGGAGTCGCACCGTCAGCTTCGCGCGGCGGGCGGTCGCCATCCAGTCGAGCTGCCGCACGTCGTCGCCGGGGACGTACTCGCGTAGCGACTCGAACTCGGTCGAACCGCCCTTGAACCGCACGCGGCGGATGCCGAGCGCCGCCAGCCGGTCCGAGCGCGCCAGCAGGTGGTAGCGCTCCAGCTGCGACAGGTTCGGGTACACGCGGCTCTCGCCGGCCGCGGGCTCGCCGGCGGGCAGCTCCCACAGCCCGAGCGCCGACCGGTAGCGCAGCGACAGCGGCCCCCACTCGTAGCGGCCGCGCGCCCGCGGGGTGATCGCGTACTCCCAGCGCTCGGCCCCCTTCGGCGGCACCACCAGCTCCGTCTCCGTCTCGCCGTCGCGGAAACTCGTCGGCACCGACTCGCGCACCCGCACCCGCAGCCACTGCCGCGACGCGTTCCGCACCACCACCGTCACCGTCCCCTCGGCTTGCACCTGCATCCGCTCCGGCGCCAGCCGCTCGGCGTGCACCAGCGCCCGCCGCGGCGACACGCCCAGATCGACGAGCGAAATCAGCAGCACGGCGAGGTTCGCGGCGAGCAGCAGCGGCCACGCGCCGGGGAACACCAGCAGCGCGAACGCCGCCACCGCCAGCGCCGCCATCACCGCCATCAGCCGCCGCGACGGCACGGGCGTCATCGCGGGATCTCCGTGCGGCCGAGCACCTCGTCGAGCACGTCGTCGGGCGTGAAGCCGTCCACCTCGGCGCCGGGCTTCAGCAGCAGCCGGTGGCGCAGCACCGGCTTCGCCGCGGCCTTGATGTCGTCGGGCAGCACGTGCGGCCGGCCGTGCAGCGCGGCGCGGGCCTTCGCCGCGGTCAGCAGCATGAGGCCGGCGCGCGGGCTCGCCCCCACCTCGACGCGCAGGTTCTCCCGCGTGCCGCGCACCAGCCGCGCGATGTACCCCAACAACTCGTCGCGGATCGTGCGCGCCGAAATCTCCTCCCGCGCCGCCAGCAGGTCGGCGGCGCCGCCGACGCGCTGCAGGTTGAACCGATCCAGGCTCTCGACGCGCAGGCCGCGCTGATGCACCCGCAGCACGTCGATCTCGCCGGCCTCGTCGGGGTACGCGGCCAGCACCTTCATCATGAACCGGTCGAGCTGCGCCTCCGGCAGCGGGTAGGTGCCTTCCTGCTCGACCGGGTTCTGCGTGGCGAACACGGTGAACGCCGGCGGCAGCGGGTGCGACACGCCGTCGGCCGTCACCTGCCGCTCCTGCATCGCTTCGAGCAGCGCCGCCTGCGTCTTCGGCGGCGCGCGGTTGATCTCGTCGGCCAGCACGAGCTCGCCGAACACCGGCCCGCGGCGGAACGCGAACGACTGGTCGCGCGGGTCGAACACGTTCGTGCCGATGATGTCGGCGGGCATCAGGTCCGGGGTGAACTGGACGCGCTTGAACTGGCACGCGAACAGCTCGGCGACGACGCGCACGAGCAGCGTCTTGGCCGTGCCGGGCGGGCCTTCGACGAGCACGTGCCCGCCCGCGAACAGGGCGACGAGCAGCTGCTCCACGAGGTCGTCTTGCGCGACGACGACCTTGTCGATCTCGCGGCGGGCGGCGGCGAACAGCTCGGCGAGGGCGGGCGGGTTCACGGGCGGCGGTCTCCGGGGCGTGTTCGGGCGCGAACCCGCAAGCGTTCGCTCGGGTGGTTCCGTTGCCGCTTGCGGCTTCGCGCTCCCAACGCGAGCGCGAAGGCGACGGCCAGGTCGATACGTTGCCGCATGCGACTCCGCGCGCCGGCGTGACGCACACGGCGCGAACCTACTACCTTCGACTCGCCCGCTCCAGCGCGGTCAGGGCGTCGAGGAACGCGGCCGCCCCGCGGCCGGGCGGCGCGTCGGCGGTCAGCAGGCGCGTCAGCGTCGGTTCGTCCAGGCCGCGGCGGCGCGCGGCCTCCCGCGCCAGCACGTCGGCCGCGACCCCGGCGGGCAGCCCGAGCTCGGCTTCGAGGCGGCGCCGCAGGTCGTCGCGGACCACGCGGTAGGCGTCGGCGCGGTCGCCGGTGCGCTCCAGCAGGCCGGCCAGCGCGTCGAGGAACTCTTCTTTCGACCGCCGCGCCGGCGGCGGGTCGGGGCGGACCGGGCCGAACCGCACCCCGGCGTGCCACAGCGCCAGCGCCGTCAGCAGCAGCGCTTGCAGCGTCACGCCCAGCACCGGCGGGCGGAGCAGCAACTCGGTGAAGTCGGGCCGGTCGCGGAGGCCGTGGCAGTGCTCGTCGAACGCGAGGCGGCGGCCCGGGTGCGCGGCGAGCATGGCGTCGGCGAGGCGGCACACCAGCACGGCGTTGTCCTCGCCGCGGAGGTGGTCGTTCGCCAGCACGTCCGGCCGGTGCAGCAGCCACACCTCGCCGCGGCCGCGGGAATGAATCGTCACCAGCGGCTTGCCGCCGACGGTGCCCCAGGTGTCGCGGCCGGGCGGGCCGGTCACCTCGGCGTCGCCGGCGAGGACGTACGCCACGTCGGGCGCGGCGGCGGTGAAGGTGCCGCCCTTGCGGAACTCGGGGGCGAGCGGCAGCCCCTTCAGCTCCTTCGGCGTCGGCGCGCGGCCGCCGGTCACGGCGACCTTCAGGCCGAGCTTCTCGGCGACGGCCGGGCCGTCGTCGGCGAGGAGGACGACGCCGCCGCGCGCCACCCAGTCGTCGAGCGCGGCGGCCTCCTGGTTGTTGAGGTGGTCGGGGTAGAGGAGCCAGCGGATGTCGGCGCCGGCGGCCGGCCGGCGGGCGCGCTCGACGGGGTAGCCGAGCCCTTCGAGGACGAGGTAGGCGGCGCGGAAGCCGGCGGCCGTGGCGTCGTAGCTGGTGCCGAAGTCCACCGTCTGCGGCCCGCGGCCGGAGACGAGGGCGACGACGACGAGGCTGCGGAAGCCGACGGCCGGCACCGCCCACCACCCCCGCGAGGCGGGGTCGGGCGGCGGGTCGCCGGGGAGGGCGTCGGGGGCGGGCATGGGGGTGGTGTATGTGTTGCGTGTGGGGCCGGTTTCCA
>JBGAQM010000511.1:0-3444 GCA_044220735.1 Urbifossiella sp.
CGTACCCGCCGTGGCGGGTGTAGACGGCGCGGGCGTCGGCGTGGCGGTCGCCGGCGTCCACCGTCACCACGTACCGGCCGGCCTTCACCTCGCCCTCGTAGTAACGGGCGTCCTCCTCCGGGATGCCCCAGCCGATCAGCGCCCCGGTCACGCCGCCGGCCGCCGCCCCGGCCCCGGCGCTGATCAGCGCCGCCGCCAGCGGGCCGACCGCCAACACCGGGCCGATCACCGGGATCACGCCGAACGTGACCGCCAGCGAGCCGAGGGCCATCGCCCCCGCCCCCGCGGCCGCGCCGATCGCGGCGCCCTCGGCCGCGTTGGTATCGCCGTTCGCGCCGGTGCGCACCGTGTTGCCGCGTGCGTCGCGGGCTACCAGACCGATCTGGTCGTCGCGGTAGCCCGCCGCGCGCAGGTCGGCCACCGCCCGCTCCGCCGCCTCGCGGCTCTGGAACACGCCCACCGTCGTCGCGTGTGTCGTTGCTGTTGCCATGGTTGATCCTCCGTCGGAGACTGGTCGACCGCCGACCGCGCGGCCGACGACTCGCCACCGGCCATATCCGCAGCTTCGATGCCGGCCGCTGTACAACCCCGTGCCGAAGCCCGAAACCCGCGTCGCCGCGAAGGGGTATGCTGGTTGAGTCCCCAACGCCGGACGCGAAATGATTCACCAACCCACCTTGCCCGTCTGCGGCAGTGGCTCCCACACCCGGCGGGCGTTCCTCGGCGGCCTCGGACTGGCGTGGCTCACGCCACTGGGCACGGCCCTGGCCCAGCACGCCGAGGCGACCCGCCGGCCGGCCAAGTCGGTCGTCGTGTTGTGGATGGGCGGCGGGCCGAGCCAGCTCGAAACGTTCGACCCGAAGCCCGGTACGACCATCGCCGCCGGCACCGGGGCCATCGCCACCGCGGCCCGCGGGGTGCAACTCGCCGCCGGGCTCGAACAACTCGCCGACCTGATGGGCGACGTGGCCCTGGTCCGCTCGCTGGTCAGCCCCGAGGGCGACCACGAGCGCGGCACCTACCTTCTGAAGACCGGCTTCCGCCCCGACCCGACCGTCGTCCACCCGTCGCTCGGGGCGGTGATCTGCCACGACTTGCCGGACGGGACGGTGGACATCCCGCGACACGTTTCGATCCTGCCGGGGCAGTGGCCGGCCCGCGGTGGCATGCTCGGCGCCCGGTACGACGCCTTCAAGGTGTTCGACCCCGCGGAGAAGGTGCCGGACGTGACGCCGCAGGTTGCCCGCGAGCGGTTCGGCGGCCGGCTCGCCGACCTGGACGTGGTCGAAGGCGCGTTCGCCGCCGGTCGCGGCCCGCGCGCCGCCGCCACGGGCCACCGCGACGCCCTCGACCGCGCCCGCCGGCTGATGAGCTCCGAGCAATTGGCCGCGTTCGACGTGTCGCGGGAGCCCCTGACCGTGCGCCGCGAGTACGGCGACACCCCGTTCGGTCGCGGCTGCCTCGCCGCCCGCCGGCTGCTCGAGGTCGGCGTCCGCTGCGTCGAGGTCACGCTCGACGGGTGGGACAGCCACGCCAACAACCATGCGATCTGCCGCCGGCTCGTCGGCGTACTCGACCCGGCGTTCGCCGCGCTGCTGCGCGACCTGAAGCGGCACGACGCGCTGAAGGACACCGTCGTGCTGTGCCTCGGCGAGTTCGGCCGGACGCCGATGGTGAATCCGGTCGGCGGCCGCGACCACTGGCCGCACGGGTTCAGCGCCGCGGTCGCGGGCGGCGGCGTGCGCGGGGGCGTCGTGATCGGCGAGACGGACCCGAACGGCGGGCGCCAGCCGGCCGACCCGACACCGGTCGCCAACCTCCACGCGACCGTCCTCCGGGCCGTCGGCATCGACCCCGCCCGGACGCTCCGCTCGCCGATCGGCCGCACCTTCCCGCGCAGCGACGGAACGCCGCTGGCGGCGCTGCTGTGGTAGCCTCCCCCGTCGGGCCCGAATTCGCCACCGAACCGCCCGTCTCGCCTTCCCCGCGGGCGGCAGTCGGATACACTAACGACATCCTCTCCGGGCCGCCGCGGACGTTCGCACCGTCTTCACGGGAACTTCGCGCAGCCCAGTGGCTTCCGGGTTAAGAATGTGGTTGTGAGCGGGTGCCCGCCGGCCCGCCCATCGACGTACCGCCGGTGGCGCTGCCGCCCGGCCCCCGACGGGGAAACGTGTTTCGGGACCGACCGGATCGGACACTCCGAACGCCCGTTTTCATCCAGGGGGAACCCATGCTCCGCACGCGGACACCCGCCCGCGCCTTCACTCTGATCGAGCTGCTGGTCGTCATCGCCATCATCGCCATCCTGATCGGGCTCCTCCTGCCGGCGGTGCAGAAGGTCCGCGAGGCCGCCGCGCGGGCGAAGTGCCAGAACAACCTGAAGCAACTCGGCCTCGCCGCCCACGGGATGCACGACACCCGCGGCGGGCTGCCCCCGTCGAGCATCAACAGCCCGGGGGCCGCCGACCGCCCGCGGCTCGGCGAGTTCCAGAAGGTCGGCACCACCGGCGCCAACGCCACCGACTTCGCCCGCCACTGCTTCCTGGCCATCCTCCTGCCGTACATCGAGCAGGGGAACGTCCTCCAGGCCAGCGGCGTCAGCTACAACTTCAAGCTCGACTGGTACGACCCGGCCAACCGGGCCGCGTGCGCCACCCGCATCCCGACGTTCGAGTGCCCGTCGGTCAGCTTCGAGCACCTCGTCAACCCGATGCTGGAGTCGGGAACGTACGGCACCGGGTGGGTGCCGGCGACGAGCGACTACATGGCGGTGAACCGGGCCAACAACCGGGCCGCGGTGTGGAACGCCATCTTCAACGACACCAGCTACCCGGGCGACGAGCAGATCAAGGGCGTGCTGGCGACGAACGCCTACGTCGGGTTCGGGGCGGTGACCGACGGGCTGAGCAACACCATCATGCTGGCCGAGGCGGGCGCCCGGCCGCAGAACTGGCGCGGCAAGACCCGCGCCGCCGACGTGACGTACATGAACGGCGCGTGGGGCCACCACACCAACGACATCGCCGTGGACGGCTCGACTGCCGCGCCGAACTACAGCACCCTCAGCGCGGCCGCCGACGTGCCCACGGCCTGCGTCATCAACTGCAGCAACCAGGGCGAGATTTACGCCTTCCACACGGGCGGGTCGAACGTGTGCATGGGCGACGGGTCGGTCCGCTTCATCCGCGAGAGCATGGCCCTGTCCACGCTCATGACCCTGTGCGCCCGGGCCGACGGGAAGCCCATCACGGGCGACTGGTAGCAGCACCCGCGAACGCGAAAGCCCGGGGGCTGTCGTCCCCGGGCTTGTTTCGTTATCGTTCCGTCGGCCCGGACAGCAGGTCGGTCCGGGTGTAGCCGGCGAGGGTGATGGCGTCGCGGACCTTGTCGATGTTGAACCTGGCCCGGTCGGTGACGGTGAACTTCACCTGCCGGGTGCGG
>JBGAQM010000512.1:0-3686 GCA_044220735.1 Urbifossiella sp.
GCCCCGGCGTTTCGGCCGGGGCGGGGTGGTCGCTGTCACCGCGACGGAGGGTATCGTTAGTACTTCGTCAGGTCGAGCGTGGTCTGCCGCTGCTGGTCGGGGTTCGGCCCGACGTACAGGTGCAGGTGGTCCTTGTCGATGTAGATGACCTGCGTCCGCGGCTTCTTCACCTTCATCGGGAACGGGTAGTCCGACTGCACCGTCTCGGTGTAGTAGATCACGCATTCCCAGTGGCAGTGGTGCAGCTGCGCCATGCCCACGAGCGGGAAGAACCGGGGCGGGTCGATCTTGTCCACGAGCCGGTTCTTGACGATCACGATGTCGTCGCGGAACGTCTCGTAGATGTACGGGCTGCCGCGCGGGACGCGGGGCATGGCGCGGAGGACTTCCTGGTCGCTCGGCGGGTCCTCGCAGATCGGGTCGGGGTACCCGGCCCGCAGCGGGGGCATGATCGGCGCGCGGCCGTCATTCGTGTGCGCGTACTTCTGCTCCATCCGCTCCGTCACCCACGGCGGCACCGGGGTGGGCGTCAGGAACCCCGCCCCGAGCGGGTTGCACCCGACTACGCCGCCGAGAAACACGGCGACGGCGAGCAGCCACAGACGACGACGAAGCCAGGACATGCTCCCCCCTCCGTGCGGACCGGTTTGTCCTTGTGTAACGGAGGTATCGGCCGGTCCGGGCGGGGGAGTTGAGGGCGAACTGCGGAGTTGTGCGCGCCGGCGTGTTCCGACGGTTACCCATCTTCCGCCGCTTGCGGCGGTGCCCGCCTACTTCCCCCGGTTCCGCCAGATGGTGACCGGGTGGTCCGTCGTCGGCGAGCTGAAGTTGCCGACAATCAGGTCCGTGCGCCCGGTGCCGTACAGGTCGGCGGCGCAGCACACGACCGCGTCGCAGCTGCCGGCCGCGAGGACGTGCCGCTCGAACCGACCCGGGGCGGCCTGTTCGAACAGCACCACGGCGTCGGCCTTGCGGGCGGCGCGGTCGGGAAACTTGTCCGCCGGCAGGAAGCTGACCGCCAGTAGGTCCGGCCGCCCGCCGCCGGCGACGCGGCCCGCGACGGCGTTGTGAACGCCGTACATGTCGGCGACGCGGCGGGGCTCGAACTTCAACCCGCCCACGTTCTCCAGCCACTGTACCCCGTGGTACGGCTTCCACAGGTACGGCTCGTCGAGGATGTCGCCGTTCGTGTACAGCACGTCGAGCCGGCCGTCGCCGTTGAGGTCGGTGAGTTCGATGCCGCTGCTGCCCCAGCCGGGGTGCGGGGCGGCGTAGAGCGTGCGCTTCTGGAACTCGCCGCCGCCGCGGTTGAGGAACGCCACGACCGTTTCGTGCTCCTGCGCGATGAGCGCCACGAAGTCGGGCCGGCCGTCGCCGTCGAGGTCGGTGACGGGAACGTGAATCGTGCCGTGCCGCGCGTCGAGCACCTTGGGCGCGAATTCGGGCTTCTTCCAGTCGGTCGTGCGGTTCTCCAGCAGCAGGATTTCGCCGGTCGAGTGCAGCCCGAAGACCCCGACGACGAGGTCGCGCCGGCCGGTGCCGCGGAAGTCGGCGGCGCGCACGTCGGCGACGCGGCCGACGTTCTTGAGCAGTTCGACGGGCTCGAACGAGCCGTCGGGCTTGCCGCGGAGCCAGGTCACACCGCCGCAGCGGCGGTCGGTGGGGGGGAAGCTGCCGAGGTCAGCGACGACGAGGTCGGTGATGCCGTCGCCGTCGAGGTCGGTGACTTCGGCGCGGGCGGGGTTCGGGACGGCGCCGAGGACGCGCCACGCGGGCGCGGGGTCGGCGGGGTTCAGCGCCAGGACGCGGCCGCCGCTCATGTCGCAGGCCACGAGGGTGAGCGGGGCGTCGGCGCCGGGCCGCGGCAGGCGGACGGCCTGGACGTGCGAGATCATCGGCCGCGGCCCCGGCGGCGGCGGGTAGCTCACCGGCTCGAACCGCGCCGGCAGCGGCCGGGTGGTGGGCGTGGTGTTCGCGGCCGGGTATTCTTCGGCGGCCTTCTCCTCGAAGTAGCGGACGACGTGGCCGAGCTTCGGCGGGCTGAGGGCGAGGCCGGACTGGTCGAAGAAGCGGAACCCGCGCTCGACCTCGGCGCGCCAGTGGCGGCGGGGGAAGCTGTCGGCCGGCGGGTAGGCGTGGCAGGCGGCGCCGCAGAAGTTGTGGACCTGCGCCTCGATGTCGGCCGGCAATGGGGCCGCGGTGGGCGGCTCGGGCGGCAGCGGCGGCTTGGTGCCGCAACCGAGCACGAGGACAGCGAGGACGGCGAGGCGACGGGCATATGGCGGGCTCGGAAGGGTGTTTCGTGGGGGCCGGTTTCCAACCGGCCTGGGCTACGGCCAGGTTGGAAGCCGGCCCCACGTCGGCTTCTCGCGCACCCCGAGCGCCACCGCGCCGACGAGGCCGAGCAGGTGGACAGTTCCTCGGCCAGTCCTTCAACGCCTTCGCCTCCTTCGCCCCGGTCGCCGGACAGCCGGCGTTGTGCCGCGCCACCCAGAACCGACCCCACCCGTGACCCGCGCAGCTTCGCCGGGTCGCTCGGCGCCTCGAACGCCGACTCGTCCAGCGGCGACTTCTCGGCCGCGGCCAGCCGCAGGGCGTCGGCCTTCGCCCACGCCCGCAGCCCCTCGTCGGGGATGGCGTCGGCGAGCTGCTTCGCGGCGTCCGCCTTGCCGCCCGCGCCCGCCAGTTGCGCCAGCCGCAGCAGCAGGCTCGGCGGCGGCGCCGACCCCGGGTCCGCCGGCTTCTTCCCGGCCGCGCCGGACACCTGGCTCAGCACGACGTCCAGCGCCGCCCCGGGGTCGCCGGTCCACTCGCCGATCTGCACCGCCGCCCGCATCCGGCCCACCAGCTCGCCCGGCCGCTTCGCCACGTCGGCCGCCTCGGCCGCGTTGCCGTCGAGCAGCGCCAGCCCGACGAAGATCGCCCGCGTGTTGTTGGACAGGGTCGCGGTCGCCGAGCCGGGGAGCTTGGTTTCGCCGATCGCGGGCGTCTTCTCGGTGCCGACCGCCTTCCACAGCACCACCGCCGTCGCCGGGAACGGGCCGTTCGCCGGCGGCCCCTTCGCCAGGGCCGTCTTCAGGTCGTCGGCCGCCTGCTTGGGGAACGGGTGGCCCTTGTCGGCGCGCCACACCTCGAGCGCCACCACGGCCTTCGCCTCCGGCAGCTCGGGCCCGCCGAACAGCATCACCGGCAGGTCGGCGGCCACGTCCGCGTGCCCCTTCTTGACCAGCTCGCGGGCGAGCCGGCGGGCCAGCCCCACCCGGAAGTCGAAGTCGGCCGGCTGCACCAGTTGCAGGGTGCGGCCGAGCTCGGTGTGCACGTCCGTGACCTTCTCGTTGACCTTCAGCTTCCGGTTCGACGTGGACGGCACCCACCGGTAGCGGGTGCCGGCGGCCACCTCGTCGTCGGTGCCGCCGAGGCCGAGTTGCGCGAGCGCGAGTTCGCCGCCGACCGCGAACCGGACCGCCCCGCCGCCCTTCTTCGGGTCGTCCTTCAGGCCGGCCTGGCGGACGTCGTCGCGGGCCTTCGAGAACCGCGCCAGCGCCTCCTTCAGCCCCTCCTCCGGCTTCTCCCGGTTCGTCTCGGTGAGGGCGTACTGCCCGGCGGCGGTGTACAAGAGCGCCGAGAACAACGGCCCCTCGCCGGCCGGCAGGCCGTCCGGCTTGAAGTCCTTGATCGCGTCCGCG
>JBGAQM010000513.1:0-3409 GCA_044220735.1 Urbifossiella sp.
GGTTACGTCAGCCGAGCAGTTCGGTCACCACGCCCGAGCCGACGGTCTTGCCGCCCTCCCGGATGGCGAACCGGCCGCCGGCCGTCAGCGCGACCGGGCGGTCGAGCGTCACCTCGACCGGGGCCGAGTCGCCCGGCATGACCATGTCCACCCCCGTCGGCAGCGCCAGCTCGCCGGTCACGTCGGTCGTGCGGACGAAGAACTGTGGCTTGTAGCCACTGAAGAACGGGGTATGCCGCCCGCCCTCCGCCTTCGTCAGCGCGTACACCGACGCCCGGAACCGGGTCTGTGGCGTCACCGACCCCGGGGCGGCGAGGACGCAGCCCCGCCAGACCTGATCGGCCTTCACGCCGCGGAGCCGCACGCCGACGTTCTCGCCGGCCTCGGCCCGCACCGCCGGGGCGTGAAACGCCTCGACGCTCGTGACGACCGAGTCCAGCGGCTCGTCGCCGCCGAGCACCTGCACGCGGTCGCCGGGGCCGACCCGCCCCTGGGCGACGAGGCCGGTGACGACCGTGCCGAGCCCCTCGATCGAGTACACGCCCTCGACCGGGAGCAGGAACGACTTGTCCACGGCCCGCGCCGGGGCCGGGATGTGGGCGTCCAGCGCGGCCAGCAACTCCCGGACGCAGCCGTTGAAGGCCGGGTCGGCCGGGTTGTCGAGGGCGCCCCTGGCGTTGCCGCGAACGACCGGCGTGGCGTCGCCGTCGAAGCCGTACTTCGCCAGCAGGTCGCGGGTCTCCAACTCGACGAGGTCGATCAGGTCGGGGTCCGGCACGAGGTCCACCTTGTTGAGGAAGACGACGAGCCGGTCGAGGCCGACCTGGCGGGCGAGCAGGACGTGCTCGCGGGTCTGCGGCATCGGGCCGTCCACGGCCGACATGAGGAGCACGGCCCCGTCCATCTGGGCGGCGCCGGTGATCATGTTCTTGACGTAGTCCGCGTGCCCGGGGCAATCCACGTGGGCGTACTCGCGGGTGTCCGTCTCGTAGCGGACGTGGCTGGCGACCACGGTGACCGTCTTCGTCTCGTCGCGCCGCACGCCGCCCCGGGCGATGGCGTGGTAGTCCTTCCGCTCGGCGAGCCCGCGCTCGGCCTGGACGGCGAGGATGGCGGCGGTGAGGGTGGTCTTGCCGTGGTCGATGTGGCCGATGGTGCCGACGTTGACGTGAACCTTCTTCATGGGAACGAGCCCCTTCCGGGCCGCGACGAGCGGCCGGACGTTGTCCGGGTGTCGACCGCCCGGCCGCGGCTTGCGGCCTTTTTTCCGCGACGAGCGGATCCAGGGCGGGGCACCCGGCGGTGCCGAATGGCGGGGCACGGACACGCCCGGGTCGGTGGAGGTTCGGCGGGAGTGGCGCTACAATGGTGCTCACGTACGGAGTGATGAAATGAGCCGATCCGCCACGGGGTACGACTTGTCGCCACTCACCGCCGACGTCCGCGCCGCGGCCGAAGCGTCACTCACGCCGGACGAACGCCGCGTGATCCTCCACCAGGGGACGGAACGCCCGTTCTGCGGCGGGCTGTTGAAGAACAAGGATGCCGGCGTGTACGTCTGCCGGCTGTGCGGGTTGCCACTGTTCCGGTCGGCGGCGAAGTTCGAGTCCGGCACCGGCTGGCCGAGTTTCAACACGCCGTTCGACCCGGCCCACGTCGCGGAGATTCACGACGACAGCCACGGCATGATTCGTATCGAGATCCGCTGCGCCCGCTGCGACGGCCACCTCGGGCACGTCTTCCCCGACGGCCCGGCGCCGACGGGACTGCGGTACTGTCTGAACTCGGTGTCGCTGGCGTTCACGACCGAACCGCCGCCGCCGGGCGCGGGTCCGTCCCTTGCCCCGGCCGCGGGACCGGCTTAGATTTGAACCGACGGGCCAAGTGGCGGAATGGCAGACGCACTCGACTCAAAATCGAGCGTAGCAATACGTGTGGGTTCGAGTCCCACCTTGGCCACCTGAACATCTGGACAGTATAAGACGGGAGCGGTCAGGACCGGACTAACCGGTCTGCCCGCAAGCACTTCCGCCGATGTTGTCCCGTCGGGTCTAATTCCGTCCGCCCGGGTCTGCGTCGGCTTTTGCGTCGCCGGTGCGTCGGAAGTTGCGTCGCCGCGCACGGCCTTCTCGAAGTCTCCTTCCAGCGTCTGTAGGTAGTGGCCGAGCGCGATCTTCGGCGTGTTGCCGACCCAGGCGGTCACGACGTGTATGGGGTGTTGCTTCATCAGGTCGGTTTCGAGACTCGACCGCAGGTTCTGGAACAGCCGCGGCCACGCCACCAGTCCGGCCCGGCGGACGAGCTTCTCGAATACCGACCGCAGGTTCGTATTCACCCACCCCCCCGGCTTCTGGGTCGTGGCCCGGTAGCGATCGCCCTGCGCGCCGCCGATCACGTACACCTCGCCGGGGCCGGCCAGCTCCCACGCCTCTTCGAGGTACGGCCGGAGCCGGGCGAAGATCGGCACCACCCGCGACGCCTTCCCCTCGATGTGCTCCGTCTTCGGCGAGTCCACGACCATCCGCCCGCGGGGCAGGTCCACGCCTTCCCACTTGAGCGACAGCACCTCGGACGGGCAGCGTAGCCCTCCGAACCGGGCCAGGGCGATGATGACCCGCCAGAGTGGTGTCGCCTTGTCGAGGACTGCGAGGGTGTCCGTCTCGGTGACGTAGAACTGGCGCTCGAGCGGGTTGTGGTTCTTGCCGCCCACGTCGGCGAACGGGTTCTCGGCGATGAGTTTCAGCTTGAGCGCGTACTTGAACAGCATCTTGGCCATCTTGAGCCGGCGGTAGACCGTGGCCCCGGCCTTCCCCGTGTATGCCGCTTTGAACCGTTCGGCCTCGGCCACTGTGACGGCCCGGAGGTCGGTCCCGACCCCGAGCTCGGCCACCAGGTCGGCGGTGACCCGGCGGATTGTCACCAGGGTGGCGGGTTTGGTGTGCCCGTCGGTCGCACGGCGGCGGACGTACTCGTCGAGGAACGCGCCCAGCTTCTGGGACTGACGCTCGGCCATCAGCCCCACGGCGGCGAGCTTGTCGGCGAGGTCGTCGGGAATGGTGGCCGTCCACGCCGCCGTCTGCGGATCGACCGGCGCCCCGGCGGCGATGCTGCCGACGAGCGACTCGACCCGCAGCTTGACCGCGGCGGCGACCTTCTGCGTCACCTTCCCGAGGTAGATCGTCTTCCGGCCCCCGCCGGGGGCGGCGAACAGGATACGGACGTTCCCGCCGTTGTCGGTGCTGATGCTGGCCATCGAGTTGTGCCCTTTTCTCCCCCGCCCGGCGGGGGGGGGGGGAACACAGGCCCCCCCCCGCCGCCACGGCCAAAGGCGTGTGAATCATACCGGCGGCCACCGCGGCGCGCCAGCTCGGTAGTCGATCGCTCCCGCCCGCCGACACCCGGAATCGTC
>JBGAQM010000514.1:0-3784 GCA_044220735.1 Urbifossiella sp.
GACGGTGGCGACGCGCAACGCCGACCCCGCCGACGCCGCCCGGGCGGGGGCCGAGCCGCGGCCCGGCGGGTACGTGGTGCTCAGCTTCACCGACACCGGCACCGGCATGCCGCCGGAGGTGCGCGACCGCATCTTCGAGCCGTTCTTCACCACGAAGGCGGCCGGGAAGGGGACCGGGCTGGGGCTGCCGACGGTGTTCACCATCGTGCAGCAGGCCGGCGGCCGGGTCGTGGTCGAGACGGAGGTCGGCCGGGGGACGACGTTCGAGGTGTACTGGCCGGCGACCACCGACGCGCCCGAGGGGAGCCGCAGCCACCCGGCGCTGCGGGCCGGCGGCGGCCGCGAGACGGTGGTGCTGGCCGAGGACGACGGGGCGGTGCGCGAGTTCGCCCGGCGGGTGCTGGAGGGGGCCGGGTACGCGGTGCTGGAGGCCGCCGACGGGCCTGCGGCGCTGGCGCTGGTGGAGCGGCACGCGGGGCCGATCGACGTGCTGGTGACGGACGTGGTCATGCCGGGCCTGGGCGGCCGGGAGCTGGCGGCGCGGGTGGCGGCGCGGCGGCCGGGGGTGAAGGTGCTGTACCTGTCGGGGTACACGCCGGACGCGGTGCTGCGGCACGGCGTCGAGGAGGCGGCGGTGGCGTTCTTGCAGAAGCCGTTCACCCCGGCGGCGCTCACGGCGAAGGTGCGCGAGGTGCTCGACGCCCCCGCCTGACCCGCCGATCGCATCTTTCATCCCCGGTCGGGTTGAGTCGCTGTCGTCGGACACAAGTCCTTGTTGTGTATGGACTCCCGTCGTGTTCGGACGGGTGGAATCGCTCCAACGATGATTCCTCTGGTTGACTCAATGCTTCTGGGATGGGGTCCCCCTGTTTCCCAGAACCAATAATATCTGTCTGAACGACGCGAGTGTCGAATGGCAGCGGATCGTCGCCCGCATCGTTCCCGTGGACCCGATAGGACTCGTCCGAAGGTGCCGGCCGGACGTCCTGTAGCGGTCGCGCCGGCGTGGTGCGCGGCGGCCGGGGGCGCCGTGTGGTCGGGTGGTCACGGCGGGTCCGGCGGGGGGCGATAAGAGGGGGGCGCAGGATGCGCGCCCCGCGGGGGTCGCCCGCTCCAGGAGGCTTAGCATGTCTCTCCGTTCGGCCGCCGCGGCCGCCCTCTGTGCGGGGCTGCCGGCGGTGGCGTCCGCCCAGCTGCCGCCCGCCCCACAGCAGGTCCAGTGGGTTCGTGCCAGCTCCCCGGCCGCGGCCGCGCCGTACCCGGCGCCGGTCGTTCACGTCGAGCGCACGACCCCGCCCGGCCGCGTGACCCCGGCATCGGCCGTGGTCCGCGCCGACCCGCCGGCGGTGCTGCCGACGATCCCGACGCCGCCCGCAGTGACGCGCCACGCCACTGCACCTGCCCGCGCCGCGTCGCGCCCGTGGACGTGCCGCCGAAGCCGACCCCGGTGGTCGTGGAGCCGCGCGAGCGGTTCACCTATCAGGTCAACGTCGCCCCGGCCGCGTGCGACACCGGGTGCGGCCCGGACGAGCGCTTCTGGGGCCGGTTCGAGTGGCTGTACTGGGCCGGCTCCGGGCAGGCGGTGCCGCCGCTGGTGACGGTGGCACCGCCGGGCACCCCGCGCGCCGCCGCCGGCGTCCTCGGCCAGCCGACCACGATCACGCAGTTCGGCGGCAACCGCCGCAACAACGACTTCCGCGACGGCTTCCGCTTCACCGGCGGGTGGTGGGCCGACGACGACCGCACGACCGGCTGGGAGGCCGACTTCTTCTTCCTGTCGCGCAGCCGCGAGGGGTACGCCACCTCGTCCGACGGCACCGGCGTGATCGCCCGGCCGTTCTTCGACGCCGCCGCGGGCGTGCCGGCCGCGGAGCTGGTGTCGTTCCCCGGCGTGGTGGCCGGGTCGGTCACCGCCGACGCCACCAGTCAGGTGATCGGCGGCGGCCTCAGCCGGCTGAGCAACCTGTGCTGCGACCCCTGCGGCCGGGTGGACCTCATCCTCGGCTTCCGGTACCTCCACGTCGGCGACACGGTGAGCGTGACCGAGGACCTGACCGCGCTGGGCGCCGCCAGCCGGGTGACGCCGGGGACGACGTTCGTGGTGAACGACCGGTTCAGCACGTCGAACGACTTCTACGGCGGCGTGATCGGCCTGAGCGGCGAGCGGCGGTACGGGTCGTTCTTCGTCGGCGGGAAGGTGTCGGTGGCGCTGGGCGGCGTGGTGCAGTCCACGACCATCGACGGCAGCACCGCGATCGGCGGGATTGTGCAGTCGGGCGGGCTGCTGGCGCTGCCGTCGAACATCGGGACGTACCGCCGCAGCGCGTTCGCGGTGATGCCCGAGGTCGGGGCGCGGCTCGGGTTCCAGGTTACGGAGCAGGCCCGCGTGTACGCCGGGTACAACTTCCTGTACCTGAGCAACGTCGCCCGCGCCGGCGACCAGATCGATCAGTCGGTGAACCCGGCGCTGCTGCCGCCGCGCGGCAACATCGCCGGCCCGGCGGTCCCGGCGTTCCTCGACCGCACCACCGACTTCTGGCTCCAGGGCGTTAACCTGGGGCTCGAGTTCCGGTTCTGATCCGTTGGCTCGGCCGCTCGCGGCTTCGCGTAAGGAAGCGCGAACCGCGAGCGGCAATGTAACCACCTCAGCGAACGCTTGCGGCTTCGCGTCGAGAAACGCGAAGCCGCAAGCGGCGAAGTCACTTCTACAATACCCGCTCCGCCCGCCCCGGAGCCGCCGATGCCGCACCCCGCGACGGACCCGCCGCTCCTCACCCCGGACCTCCCCGGGTGCGGCGGCCGCATCCGCGCTTCCGACGACGACTTCGAGGTCGAAGAAGTCCCCTCCTACGAGCCCTCCGGCAGCGGCGACCACCTCTACCTGTGGGTCGAGAAGCGCGGCATGGCGCCGGAGTACTTCGCCCGCACGGTCGCGCAGCGGCTCGGGGCGCGGCCCGGCGACGTCGGCACCGCCGGCCTCAAGGACCGACACGCCGTCACCCGGCAGTGGGTGTCGGTGCCCGCCGCGTGCGAGCCGCGCCTCCCGCACCTCGACGGCGACGGCGTCCGCGTCCTGAAGACCGGCCGGCACACGAACAAGCTGAAGCCGGGCCACCTCCGCGGCAACCGCTTCCGCATCCTCGTTCGCGACGCCGACCGGGGCGCGAACGTCGAGGCTGTGCTCGACCGCATCCGCACGATGGGCCTGCCGAACTTCTACGGCCCGCAGCGCTTCGGCCGCGGCGGCAGCACCGTCGAGCTCGGCTGGAAGTGCCTCAACGGCACCGCGTCGCGCCGGCTGCGGCCGTTCCTGTACCGCTTCGCGCTGTCGGCGGTGCAGTCGCTGCTGTTCAACGACGTGCTCGCCCGCCGCCTGACCGACGGTTTGTTCCGCACCGTCCTCGACGGCGACGTGCTGGCGAAGTGGCCGGCCGGCGGGCTTTTCGTCGCCACCGACGCGGCCGCCGAGCAGGCCCGGTTCGACGCCCGCGAGACGGTGACCGCGGGGCCGATGTTCGGGAAGAAGACGTTCCCCGCGGCCGGTCTCGCGGCCGAACGCGAGGCGGCGGTGCTGCGGGCGCACAACCTCGGCCCGGCGGCGTTCGCGGGCTTCGGCAAGCTGCTGCTCGGCACGCGCCGGCACAACCTCGTCTACCTCGACGACCTCGCCGCGGGGTGGGAGCCGGACGGGCTGCGGCTGACGTTCACGCTGCCCGCCGGGAGCTACGCGACGGTGCTGCTCCGCGAGGTGATGAAGGCCCGCCTCGACGACCCCGACGACGAG
>JBGAQM010000026.1:0-30276 GCA_044220735.1 Urbifossiella sp.
GGAGTTCGCCCGCGCCCGCGGCAAGGCGTTCGCCGCGCGGCTGACCCGCGAGGCCGGCGACGACGCGGCGCGATTGGCGTTGGCCTTCCGCCTCACCGCCGGCCGCCCGCCCGTTCCCGAGGAGCGAACCGCGTGCGAGGGGTTCCTCACGAAGCAGCGCGAGGCCTACGCCGGGCAGCCGGACGCCGCGGCCCGCGCCTGGGCGGACCTGGCCCAGATGCTCCTCGCCAGCAACGCGTTCCTCTACGTCGAGTGAGGCTCCCCGTGGTGCGACCCGACTTCGCGCTGAACCGCCGGGCGTTCCTCGGCCGCTACGCCGGCGCCCTCGGCCCGCTCGCGCTGGCGAGCCTCGCGGCCGACGCGCACGCCGACCCGCTCGCGCCGAAGCGGCCGCACCACGCCGCGAAGGCGAAGGCCGTCATCTGCCTGTTCCAGCACGGCGGGCCGAGCCAGATGGACCTGTTCGACCCCAAGCCCGAACTCACCCGCCGCAACGGCCAGCCGCACCCGGAAAAACTCGAAGTCCACTTCCACACGCAGCAGGGCAAACTCCTCGCGTCGCCGTTCCGCTTCGAGCGGCGCGGCAACGTCGGCGTCGAACTGTCGGAGCTGCTGCCGCACACCGCCGGCATCGTGGACGACGTCACCCTCGTGCGCTCGATGGCGACCGACTCGGTGGACCACGAGGCGGCGCTGCGGGTGATCCACTCGGGGAAGATCTTCGCCGGCCGGCCCGCGTGGGGGTCGTGGGTGCTGTACGGGCTCGGCACGGAGCGGAAGGAGTTGCCCGCCTACGTCGTGCTCGGCGACCCGGGCGGGCTGCCGGTGGACGGCACGAACAACTGGTCGAGCGGCTTCCTGCCGGCGGTCTACCAGGGCACGCCGTTCCGCGCCGCGGGCACGCCGGTGGCGCACCTCGCTACTCCGGCCGACGTGCCGGCCGCGGCGCGCCGCAACCAGCTCGACGTGCTCCGCGACCTGAACGCGGCGCACCTCCGCCGCCACGCCGGGAACGCCGAGCTCGAAGCGCGACTCGGCCACTTCGAGCTCGCCGCGGCGATGCAGACGGCGGTGCCCGACGTGCTCGACCTGTCGCAGGAAACCGCGGAGACGAAGCGGCTGTACGGCATCGACGACCCGAAGTCGGCGGAGTACGGGCGGCGCTGCCTGCTGGCGCGCCGGCTGGTCGAGCGCGGGGTGCGGTTCGTGCAGCTGTTCCTGAACAGCCAGCCGTGGGACACGCACAGCCGCAACGCCGAGAACCTGCGGAACCTGTGCGCCATGACCGACCGCCCGAGCGCCGCCCTCGTGACGGACCTGAAGCGGCGCGGGCTGCTCGACAGCACGATCGTGATGTGGGCGGGCGAGTTCGGCCGGCTGCCGATCTCGCAGGGGACCGACGGCCGCGACCACAACCGCCACGCCTTCACGCTGTGGCTCGCCGGCGGCGGGTTCAAGCGCGGGTACGTCCACGGCGCGACGGACGAGTTCGGCTACCGGTCGGTGGACAACGTGGTGCGCGTCCCTTCGCTGCACGCGACGCTGCTGCACGCCCTCGGCCTCGACCACACGCGCCTGACGTTCCCCCACGAGGGTCGCGACGACACGCTGACGGACTACGCCGTCACCCGCGCCGCGGTCGTGCGCGACCTGCTCGCCTGAGCCGCCTGTCAGCGCCGCCCAGGAGGCGTCACGGCGGCGGGAGGATCGGTACGTCGCAGAAGGTGAGCGCGGCGATGTCGTTCGCGCCGCGGAGAACCCGGGTCGGGCTCCACGCCCGGCCGTCGAGGTACGTTATCCCGCGCGCCGCCGACGGCCCGGCGAGCCTCAGCGTCAGCCGGTTCCCCTCCGCCGCGCCGGCCGTTACCTTCCCCTTCTCGCCGTCCAGGTAGAACTCGCCCGCCAGCGCCGCGTCCCATCGCACCGGCTGGTCGAACTCCAGCACCACGTTGTCGCCGGCGGCGCCGTACGACGCGCGGAGCAGGTTCGGCGGCGTGATCGGCGTCGCCGACGTCTTGCCGTAGAAGTCGCGCTCGACGAGCGGCGTGACGAGGCGGGCGATCTCGGCGTACCCGGCGGCGGGGTAGTGGCAGCCGCCGGGCGGGTCGATCCCGAGCGTGGACATGACGCTCAGGTTCGAGAACGCCGTCGGCAGTTGGCGCTGGACCTCGCGGAGGCGGCTGTCCGACCAGCCCACGCCCATCGCGCACGCCCGCGGCCAGATTTGGAAGACGTAGTAGTGCCGCACGTTCGGGAAATCCTGCTTCCACGCCGCGGCCAGGTCGATGAACAGCTGGCGGTAGGTCTCGTACCCGAACCCGCCGGTCGGGCCGTCGGCCCCCTGGTCGTTCTCCCCCTGGTGCCACAGCACGGCGCGGACGCCGTGCGTGAGTTTCGCCTGCCGCACGCGCCACAGCAGGCGGCCGTAGATCGTCGTCGGGTCTTCGGGCGCGGCGGCGTTGCGCTGGTGCTGGTCGATCCGCGTGCCGCCGACGGCGCCGTTGAGGACGCACACCGGCACCTTGTGCTCCTCGACCAGCCGGCGGGCGAACTCCATCCCCCAGTAGCCGATCTGGAACTTCTCGCCGTCGCGGCTCCGGTGGACGGCGGTGCCCCACGCGGCGGCCGCCTTCGGATTCCCGGACATGGTGCCGTACGTGCGAACCCACTCGCTGCGGAACGGCGGGTCGTCCTTGCCGAAGTCGGTGGCGACGGCGTTAGACTGACCCGTGATGACGTAGGCGTCGCCACACACGAGATTGCCGACGGCGCGGCGCACGGTGTCGCGGCCGCCGGCCGTCGTGCCGAACTCGACGCGGTACGTCACCAGTCCCGCCTTGAGGCGCGTCGAGAGCGCGTACGACCCGTCGGCCGCGGGCGCGGCCGTCTCGGTCTTCAGCAGCCGGTCGCCGGCGTAGAGCTTCAGGAACACCGCGTCGGCCGGCGCGTCGAGCGTGCCGTTGTAGTGCAAGGTGCCCTCGCCGCCGTCGTCGCGTGCGAAAAACTGATTCTCCTCGGGCTGCTCGTCCTTCGCGGGCACGCGGCGCACCCACGGGTCGCTCGCCGGCTCGCGGACGGCGATGGTGACGGCCCGCGTCGTCGGGGCGCCGCCGTTGGACGCCGTCGCCGTGACCGTGAGCGGGCCACTGTTCTGCGCGCGGCGCAGGATCAGCTTCCCGGGGGCGACGTCCTTGATGACGGCGAGGTCGCCCGCGGCCCAGGTGAGAATCACGTCCCCGGCGCCCGCCGCGCGCAGGGCGTCGCGGTTGGTGACCTCCGCGACCACCTCGATCGGCGTCCGCCCGTCCCACGTCGCCGGGGCGCGCAGTGTGACGACGGGCTCCGGGACCGCCTCGCGGATCGTGACGGGGATGTCCTTCGTCTTCACGCCGTCGGGGTAGACCGCCTTCAGTTGCAGCGTCGCGGTCTGGTCGCCGACGACGCGGCCGGCGTCGAGCGTGACGGTGAAGCGGTCGGTGGCGACGACCTGTTCGCGGTCCCCGCGGCGGAGCACCCAGTACAGCTTCTCCGCGCCGCCGGCCTCGGCGCGCACGGTCGCGGTGCCGCCCTCGGCGACGCTCAGCGCCGCCGGCGTCACGGCGAACGCCCGCCCGGGCTGCACCAGCGGGCCGACGAGCGTCTGGAACGGCTTCTGGTTCTCGTACTGGAGGCGCACCCAGTCGGCGGGGCGTGCCACCTTCGACACCCGCACCTCGTCGATGTCGCCGACGAACGAGTAGTTGTCGTACCACCCGCCGAGCCACAGCCGGGCCGGGCTCTTGATGGCCAGCGGCGTGCCGCCCGTCGTCGTGCCGTCGAGGACGCCGTTCACGTAGAGGCGGGCGTGCCCCTTCTCGTAGGTGTGGACGACCTGAACCCACTCGCCGCCCGGCACCGCCCGCTTCCCGGCGACGTTGGCGCCCGAGAAGTAGCAGTCCATCTGCACGTGCGGCGGGCTGCGGTACTGCATCACCACCTTCCCCTGCGCGTGCTCGTTCCCCCACCCGACGACGACCGTGTTCGGCACCGCGGCGCGGAACCACGCCTCGGTGCTGTGCGGGCTCGACCCGGCGGGGTAGTCGGCGAGCTTGTCACCGCCGAACACGCCCTTCTTGCCCGGGAAGTGGCGGGCCGGGCCGATCACGCCGCGTGCGGGTTCGGTTCCCGTGTCCTTCGACGCGAGCGTGCCGACCGCGTCGCGGACCGGGCCGCCCATGTGCCACACGCCGAGGTAGCCGTTCGAGGCGCTGAACACGGCCGCCGGGTCGGACGCGCGGCGGGCGTCGGCCTTGCCCCAGTACAGCTTCAACTCTTGCCGCGCGTTGCCGGTGACGCGCGGCACCCGGACCCACACCGCCGCCTCGCCGCGGGCCGCGTCCCACTCCTCGACCTCGAACGCCAGCGGGGTGCCGTCGGCGGCGGCGACGCGGAGGTCGTCGCCGGCCGGCTTCGCCTCGGCGAACGGGAAGAAGTCGCGGTGGAGGCGGACGAGGAGCGGGAAGTCGGTGACGACCGCGCCGGCGGCGAGGTTCGCGCCCTCGGGCGTGGTGAGGACGACGAGCGTGCCGGAGTGCCGCCACCCGGCGTAGTCTTCGCGGGCGGGTTGGGTGAACGCCGTGAGGAGGACGGCGAAGCTCAGGGCGGGAGCGGTCATGGGCGGAGCCCGGCGAGGGATCGGGGGTGAGCGGAGTGTACGCCGGCGGCGCCCGGACGGCCCGCAATTCCCTCACCCGGGTGCCGGGACCGTCGGCCGCGGGCGTGGCGCCGATCGACCCGCGGCGTGCTACCGCGGCGGCGGCCCCCGGACCCGCCAGCACGGCGCCGGCTTCGCGCCGGCGGACCTCGAACGTCAGCCGCACGTCCCACCAGTACCGGGAGCCCTCCTTCTCGAACCACTCGTCCGCGGCCCGCAGCGCCGCCGCGGCGCCGGCGGCGTCGCCGGTACGGTGACGCGCCATCGCCAGGAACAGGTAAAGCCCGCCGGCGTCGGAGCGCGGCCGGCCGGCCGGCGGCCGCTGCTCGGCGGCGGTCAGTGCCGCCAGCGCCCGGGGGTAGTCGCCGGCGCGGTAGAGGGCGTAGCCGCGCCACGCAGGCGCCTCCACGTCGCGGCCGTCTGCCGCCTCGGCGAACCGGTGAAGCCGCACCGCGGACACGACGTCGGGCGCCAGGGTGGCGAGGACGAGCGGGTCCCACGAGAAGCTCCCACCCCCCTCCGCTTCGGCGAACTGACGTGCGGCCGGGGCGGGGTTCCCCGCCGCGACGTGGAGGACCGCCGCGAGTCGGAGGTACGAGTTCTCGGCCCCGAGCGTGACGGCCCGTTCGTAGTCGGCGGCGGCGAGGGCGTACTGCTTGCTCTCCGCCCGCGCGGCCGCACGGCCGGCCCACAGGTAACGCCGGCCCGGCTCGCGGTCGAGCGCCCGGGTGTAGTCGGCGGCGGCCTCGCCCCAGGCTTCGAGATCGGCCCAAACCCTCGCGCGGCCGAACGCCACGACCCAGTCCGCGGGCACGGCCGCCGGGTCGAGCAACGCCAGCGCCCCGGCCGGCGCCGCGGCCCGGCCCGTTGCGGCGGCGGTGCGGCGCCAGGCGCTCACGTCCTCGGCGGGCACCGGCGTCGCGGGGCGGACCGCGGCCCAGCGGTCGAGGAGTTCCTGTCGGTCGAGCGGCCGGGTTCCACCCGCCTCGTCCAACCGCGCGCAGGCGAGCAGTTCGGCCCACGCCCGCACCGCGTCCGCGCCCCGGTCGTCCGCCGCCAGCCCGACCGCGAACGCCGCCCCGGCCTCCGTCCGCACCACGATCCCGCGTCCGTCGGGGGTGAATGCGGCCGTGTCGGTCGCGCCGCCCGGCGGGGACAGCGCGGCGTCCACCACCTCGCCGGTGGCCGCGTCGAACAGGCGGGCCGGGCCGGCGCCGGCCGTGAGGAGCCAGCGGCCGTCGGGACTGAACGTCGCCTGCCGCGTGCCGGGCGCGCGCATCGGCGGCGTCAGCGGGCGACCGCTCCGCGCGTCCCACACGCGCACCTCGGTCGGGTCGCCGCCGGCGGTGGCGACCCGACCCCCGGACGGGTCGAACTCCGCGGCCGTCACGCCGCCGGGCACCCGCCACGGCCCGGCCACGACGCCACCAGTGTCGGCGTCCCACACCTGAACGCTCTGCCCGCGGACCGTGGCGAGCACGCGCGTCCGGTCCGCGCTGAACAGGAACCGGTCCGGCGGCCCCTCGGACACGTCGAAGCCGTCGCCGAGGCGCCGGCCGGCGTCGAGGTCGTAGCAGGCGGCGCGGAAGCCGGTCGCCGTGTGCCCGGCCACCAGCGCGCGGCCCGCCGCGGTGGCGACGAGAATCCCGCCGGCGGGGCTGTGCGGCTCCAGCGGCAGCGGCCCGGGGCCGGGGAGCGTCCACGCGTCGCGGCCGTCCGCGCCGCGCACCACGCGCACCCGGCCGTCGGGGGCGACGGTGACGGCAAAGCGGCCGTCCGGCGTCGGCGTCACCGGCACGGCCGGCACGGCGCCCGGCCCCGGGTCGCCGAGCACGCGGCCGGTCACGGCGTCCCACACCCGTAGCCCCGCGCCCGGCCCGACGGTCCGGACGGTCACGAGCCGCTCCCCGCCGGGCAGAAACACCGCGGTGTCGTTCCAGGCGTCTTCGCCGGCCGTCAGTTGGCGATCTTCACCGGTCATCACGTCGAGGAGGCGCACGACGGGCGGCCGGCCGCCGCGCCACGGCGTCGCGTACACCAGCCGGCAGCCCGCGGGCGAGAACCCGACGGCCCGCACCTCGCCGCCGACGGCCCGCGGGGGGCCGAGCGGGGTGCGCGCCGTCACGTCCCACAACTCGAACATCGGGCCGGCGAGGTCGGCCGACACGCGGACGAGCGCCCGCGCGCCGTCGGGCGAGAGCCACGACGTGTTCGACATGTAGGCGTACTCGGGCGGCGGCACGGCGGGCGGCACGCCCGGCAGTTCCCACACCCGGAGCAGGTTCCCGGCGGTCAGCGTCACGAGCCGGGCGCCGCCCGGGTCGAACAGCACCTCGCGGAGCGTGTCCTCGTGCGGCAGCAGGGGCGTGACCGCGTGGCCGGCCGCCGGGTCCCACACGCGCACGGCGTTCGGGTCGGTCCGGCCGTGGAAGGCGACGTGGAGCCGGTCCGGCGAGACGACGAGTTTCGGCCACGGGTCGGTGCGCGGGAAGTCGGGCGCCCGCTGCCCCTGGCCCGCCACGCCGGTCCGCACGTCCCACGTCCGCCACACGCCGTCGGTAGACAGCGACGCGACCCAGCGGCCGCCCGGCGTGAAGCCGAGGTGGACGACGGTCCCGGCGTGCGGCACCGGCTCGGACAGCCGCTGGCCCGCGGCCGCGTCCCACACCTCGACGACCGACGTCTGCGGGTCGAGCCCGGGCCGGGCGACCGCGAGCAAGCGCCCGTCCGGCCCGGCCGCGACCACCCGCGGGACGGTGTCGAACTTGAGCGGCGGGCCGACCGCCCTACCGGTCGCGATGTCGGTGAGGCGCACCACACCTTCCCGCGTGACGAACACGACGCCCTTCCCGTCCGGGGTGAAAGCCGTGTCGGGCAGCGGCACGTCCGACTCGTACACGTCGCGCTCGTGCTTCGGGTTGAGGGGCACGCCGGTCGCCGCGTCCCACACGCGCACCTCGTCGTGGTAGGTTTCCCGCCCGGCCGACCGGGTGCGGACGACGAGCAACTGCCGGCCGTCGGGGCTGAACCGGGCCGTCGCGGCCTGGTACACGCCGTCGGCCTTGGAGTCGATCTTCAGGGCGCAGACGAGGTTGCCGGTGGCCGTGTCCCACACCCGCGGCAGGTAGTCGATCTCCCGGGCCGCGTCGCCGCTGACCGTCACCAGACGAGTGCCGTCCGGGCTGAGCGCGGCCGTGCCGACCGTGTGCGGCGGGCGTACAGTCGGGCCGACGGCGCGGCCGGCAAGCACGTCCCGGACCTCGACGCCGGCGGTGGTCTGCACGACGGCGGTGAGCACGTCGCCGACGTGGGTGAGGGCGAAGACGTGCCCGTCGATCAGTTGGAGGCGTGCGAGTCGCGGGGCGCGGCGGGCGATGGCGGCGAGGCGGAGTCGGTGCGCCGCCTCGCGGGCCGCGTCGGGCGGGTCGGCGCGCATGGCCTCGGCGAGCCACGGCAGCGCCCCGAGCGCGTCGCCGCGGTCCACTCGCTGCGAGCCGGCGGCGACGTAGAACCGCGCCAGCCGGCGGCGGCCGTCGCGCTCGCTCTCCTCCGCCTTCGCCCGCTCCGTGGCCTCCAGGCCCTGCGCCTTCACCGCCGCGTCGCGGGCGTCGCCGATGCGCACCGCGGCCACTCCCGACCCGACCGCGGTGGCGACGAGTAACGTCAGCACCGCCGCCGACAGCCCGGCCACGACCGGGTTCCGCCGGCACCACCGCCAGCCGCGGCTCAGCGCCCCCACCGGCCGCGCCGCGACCGGCTCCCCGGCCAGCCAGCGGTCGAGGTCGTCGGCCAGCGCGGCGGCCGACGGGTAGCGGGCCGCCGGGTCCTTCTCCAAACACTTCAGGCACACGGTTTCGAGGTCGCGGCTCACGGCCGGGTTGAGCACCCGCGGCGGCGCCGGCGGGACCGTCTCGACGCGGCGGAGCACGTCCAGCACCGTCGGCCCGACGAACGGCGGGCGGCCGGTGAGGAGTTCGTACAGCACGGCCCCGACGGCGTACGTGTCGGCCGCGGTCGTGAGGTCGCGGCGGCCGGCGGCCTGTTCGGGTGCCATGTACGCCGGCGTGCCCACCACCGCCCCGCTGTGCGTATCGCGGTCGGCCCCGTCCACGCGCTTGGCCAGCCCGAAGTCGGCGACGTGGGGGTCGCCCGCGGCGTCGACGAGGATGTTCCCGGGCTTCAGGTCGCGGTGGAGGATGCCGCGCTGGTGGGCGTGGTGGACGGCCCGCGCTACCCCCGCCGCCAGCACCGCCGCGGCCGTCTGCCGCTCGCGTGCCGCGGCACGGGTGGCGGCCTTCGGCACGGTCCACTCGGCCATCCGGGCGGCGAGGCTGCCGCCCTCGACGAGCCGCATCGCATAGAACTGCACGCCGCGCTGCTCGCCGACGTCGTAGATCGAGACGATGCCCGGGTGGTCGAGCGTCGCGGCGGCCTCGGCCTCGGCGCGGAACCGGCGGACCTCGGCCGGGTCGGCGAACTCGCCGGACCGGATGACCTTCAGCGCCACCACCCGGTCGAGGCTCGCCTGCCGGGCGCGGAAGACGATCCCCATCGCCCCGCGGGCCACCTCGCCGAGTAACTCGTAGTCGCCCAGCCGCTCCACGCCCGCGCCGACGAGCGTGCCGACGGACGACGGCGTACCCGTGCTCGCGGCCGCGGCGGTCGGGTCGGCGTCGGCGACGGCGCCGGCGAGCCAGTCGGGGTCGAGTTCTGGGAAGCGGTCGGCGTAGTCGGCGGCACACGGCACCTCCCCGGCCTTCCGGCGGTAGAAGGCGTCGAGCGCGACCAGCTCGCGGACGGCGGCGGGGCGGACGGCGTCGCCCAACCCCGCGGTCGCGGCGGCGACGTCGGGCCGCTGGCCGGCGCGCCACGCCGCCTCGAAGTCGTCGCACACCCGGTCGAGCTCCAGCCCCGCCTCGACGGAGAGGCTCGCGCGCGGGTCGGGTGCGACGAACGAGACGGTCGCCGGGGGCCGGCCCGGGCCGGCGTGCGTCACGGTCGGGCGGTCATGCTCGGCCATCGGCCGCCTCCCGCTCCCAGATGCCGCGGATGAGTTGGAGCTTCCGCTTCACCGACCGCGGGGCGCACCCCACCCGCTCGGCCACCTCCTCCACCGAGTACCCGTCCATGCGCAGCAGTGCGACCCGCCGCAGGTCCGCGTCGCCGAGGGCGGCCAGCAGCCGCTCGCACTCCTCGGTCATCTCGGCGGCCAGCGCCGGGTCCGGCTCGCGGCCGAGGGCGGCTTCGAGGTCGCCGTCGGCGCCCGCACACCCGCCGCGCTTCAGCCGGCCGGCGTCGCGGACGTGGTGGGCGGCCTTGCGGAGGGTGAACGCGGCGAGGAGCCGCCACAGGCTGTGGCGGTCGGCGAGGTCGGGGAACCGCCCGGCCTCGGCGTTCCGGCAGAAGCTGTCGAACGCGCTGAGGGCCACGTCCTCCTCGTCCGCCGCCCGCCGCGGCGCCGCCCCGAGCCGCTGCCGCGCCAGCCCGACGAGGCGGTGGAAGTACGTCTCCCACAGCGCGCCCGCGGCCGACGACTCCCCCGCCTGGAGGCGGCCGAGCCAGACGGTGACGGGGTCGGTCGGCATGGGCGGCGCCGGACGCGGGGAGGTGGCAGCCGGATCATACGCCCGCCGGGTGGGGGCCACAACAGGCGCGTGCGAGTCGCCACCTCGGGGGATGCCCGTCCGCGGCCGGGAGGGGCCACATTTCCGGCGGACGATTTCGTGGCCCCGCCGGCGCGGCGGCGGGCATCCCCCTGATGAAGGCACGACCACACGACGGGGGGGCGAGCGATGAGCGCGAACGAACACGGCCGGGTCGTCGGGCTGCTGGCCGGGCACCTGCTGGCGAGCCCGTGGTACCGGTGTCCCGGGGTGGACGGCGCGAGCGCCGAGGACGTGGTGACGGCCGCGTACCCGGCGGCGAGCGCGGCCGGCTGGGTGCCGCGCCCCGCCGAGTTGGCCGCCCGCTACCCGGAACTGGCCGCCGCGATCGGGTCGTTCTTCCACGCCGACCCGGCGCCGGCCGGGATGGCCGGGTAGGCTCGCATCCCGCGTCGGCAAGACCGGGCCGGGACGTGACGACACTCGTGCCGGCGCGAGTCACGACTCAGTCGGAACTCTCCCGACAGCGTCGGACGGACCTCCCTTCTCTGGGCTACAAATCCCACCCGCAAGTCTTCCACGTCCCACCGACCGACTCGGGGAGCCGGGTACGTCGGTCTCGCCACTTGTGCCACGCTGCCGCCGCGCCGATCATGGAGAGGCCGAGCATTTTTCGGGACCCGAGCGCGGGTGACAGGGAACAGGAAGGGAGCGGGCCGCCCCGCGGCGGGACCGCCTTCGGAGGTTCGACACATGCGCCGGCTGACGCTCGCCCTCGCGGTCGTGGCCGCGGTCGGCCGTCCGGCTCGGGCCGACGAGCCGCCCGCCGCCGAACTCGCCGCCCAGATCGACCGACACGTCGAAGCCCGCCTGGCCGCCGAGGGTGTGCGGCCGGCGGAACCGGCGGACGACGCCGAGTTCCTCCGCCGCGTGTTCATCGACCTGCACGGCGTCGTCCCGACCGCCGAGCAGGCCGCCCGCTTCCTTGTCGACCCCGCCCCGGATAAACGCTCGCGACTCGTTGATGCGCTCCTCGCCGACCCGCGATACGGCGAGCACCTCGCCGACGTGTGTCAGGGATATCTCGTCTCCCCGCTCGCCGACGACTACCGCGCCCGCTCGGAGCGGTTCCGGCAGTGGCTTGCCGGCCGGTTCAACACCGCGACGTGGGACCGAACCGCGATCGACATTCTGACCGCCGCCGGCAAGCTGGACGAGAACCCGGCGGTGAGTTACCTGATCGAGGGCCGTCTGCCCCGGACCGTCACGGACCTGACCGACCTCGCCTCCCGCTACTTCCTCGGCGTCCGGCTGAGCTGCGCCCAGTGCCACGACCACCCGTTCACGGCGTGGACGCAGCAGGACTTCTGGGGCATGGCCGCGTTCTTCACGCAGGTGCAGACGCCGGGCCGGCCGAAGCAGGTCTACCAACTCGGCGTCCGCGACGACCCGGCGCACACCCTGGCGTCGCTCCGGTCGAGCGGCACGCTCGACGGGTTCCTCGCCCGCCCTCCGACGTTCCTCGGCGGCGTGGAGTGGAAGGCCGAAAACAAAACGCCGGCCCGCGCCGCGCTGGCCGCGTGGCTGACTGCGCCGGACAACCCGTACTTCGCCCGCGCGATGGCGAACCGGACGTGGTGGCGGCTGTTCGGCCGCGGCCTCGTGAACCCGGTGGACGACATCCACGCGGCCAACGCGGCGTCGCACCCGGAGTTGCTCGAACTGCTCGCCCGGCGGTTCGCCGCGTCCGGGTTCGACCTGAAGGCGCTGACCCGGGCGATCGTGTCGAGCCGGGCGTACCAGCGGACGAGCCGCGCCGGCGCCGACGACGCCGGCAGGCAGGCCGCGCTGTTCGGCCGGATGTCGGTGAAGGTGCTCTCGGCGGGGCAACTGTACGACTCGCTGGTCGCGGTGCTCGGCCCGCCGGCGCCGACCCGGGGGGCCGACCCGCGGGCGCCCGCACGGTTCGAGTTCGTGCAGTTCTTCTCCGACGACGGCGACCCCGACCCGACCGCGTACCGGCGCGGCATCCCGCACCTGCTGCGGCTGATGAACTCGGGGCAGTTCGCAGGGCGCGGCGTCCCCGCGCTGGCGGCGCGGGCCGCCGCCCCGGGCCGGTCGGCGGACGACGTCGCCGGCGACCTGTTCCTGGCGGTCCTGTCGCGGCGGCCGACGGCCGACGAGCGACGACTGTTCTCGGCGCACGTCGCCCGGGCCGGCTCCCTCGACGCCGCGGCCCGCGAGTTGGCGTGGGCGCTACTGATGACGAGCGAGTTTTCCCTCAACCACTGAGCGGCGTCGACCCGGAGACTGCGATGACCCTGGCCCTCGACCGCCGCGCGTTCGTGACCGCCGCGGGCGCGGCGCTCCCCGGCTGGCTCGGCCGGGTGGCCGCCGCCGCCCCGGACGGGCCGCGGCCGAAGGCGTGCATCCTCCTGTGGATGGCCGGCGGCCCGAGCCACATCGACACGTTCGACCCGAAGCCGGACGCCCCGGCCGACGTCCGCGGCGAGTTCCGGCCGATCGATACCGCGGTCCCCGGCGTTCGCGTCAGTGAGCACTTCCCGCGGCTTGCGAAGCTGATGCGGCACGCCGCCGTCCTGCGCGGCATGAGCACGGCGGAGTCCGACCACAAGCTGGCGTCGTACCACCTGCACACCGGCTATCAGAATCGGGCCGGGGCGGTGGCGTTCCCGAGCCTCGGGGCGATCGTCGCGAAGGAACTCGGCAAGCGCGACGTGGCGCTGCCGAACTTCGTAAGCATCGGCCGCGGCCCGCAGGAGGCGCTGACCGCCGGCTTCCTCGGGCCGAACCATCAGCCGCTGGCCGTCACCGACCCGGTGCGCGGCCTCGACTTCATCGAGCCGGCCGGCCCCGCGCAACAGTTCGGCCGGCAGGTAGACCTGGTGCGCCAGCTCGAAGGGGCGGTCCCCGACCGGCACCGTAGCGCGGCCGCCGACGCCCACCGGACGGCGCTCGACCGGGCGGTCCGGCTGATGACCGACGGGCAGAAGCAGGCGTTCGACCTGTCGCGCGAGCCGGACGCGGTCCGCGACGCGTACGGGCGGCCGGGCCGCGCCGCCGCGGCGGACGGGAAGGCCGGCGCCGGGGCGCCCGGGAGCTTCGGATAGGGGTGCCTCATGGCCCGGCGGCTCGTCGAGGCCGGCGTCCCGTTCGTGGAGGTGACGATGGGCGACGGCGTCGGGTGGGACACGCACCGCGACAACTTCCCCCGCACCCGGGCGCTCTCGACCGAGTGCGACGTGGCGACGGCGGCGCTCGTCGAAGACCTGCGGGGCAGGGGACTGCTCGACACGACGCTGGTCGTGTGGATGGGCGAGTTCGGGCGGACCCCGCAGTGCACCGGCGGCGGCCGCAACCACTGGGCGCGGGCGTGGAGCACCGTGCTGGTCGGCGGCGGGATCAAGGGCGGGCAGGTGGTCGGCCGCACCGACCGCGACGGCGCCGCGGTCGCCGACCGCCCGATCAGCGTCACGGACTTCCTCGCCACCGTCTGCACGGTTCTCGGCATCGACTACCGGAAGACGACCCGCCCGCCCGGCGTGGACCGCCCGATCCCGATCGTGGACACCAGCAAGGACATCCGAGTCGTCTCCGAGTTGCTGTAGCCCGGCCGACGTGTGGGGGTGCGATCAGCGCGGCCGCCGGGCGGCGTCGGCGGCGTCCGCCTCTGCCAGCAGCGGCCGCAGCCGACGCAGCAGGTCGTACGCCCGCGACGGTCGCGCCCACGGGTCCGGGTGGAGCGCGCGGGCGCACACCCGGTCCACCTCCGCCGGTATGCCGGGCCGGATCGCCGACGGCGGCACCCCCGGCTCGGGCGGCCGACCGGTCACCAGCCCGTACAGCAGCGCCGCCAGCCCGTACACGTCCGCGTGCGGCCGCGGCTCCGCCGCCGGGTCGGCGGCCAGTTCCGGTGCGAGGTACCCCGCCTCCCCGCCGGCGACCAGATCGCCGGGCGGCCGCGGGTCGGCCAGCCGGGGGATGCCGCCCGCGGCGAGCAGGACGTGGCCAGCAGGTTCCCGTGAACCAAGCCCCTGCCGGTAATGAAATTATCCCACGACTTCCGCCAGCCGCACCACCAGCCGCAGCGCCGCCGCGACCGGCAAGGCCGGCCCGCCGGGCGGGACGGCCACGCTCCCGAGCGGGAGGAACTCGCGGGCGACGTACGGGGCGTCGCCCCACCAACCGCGCCCGCACCAGCGCCTGGCTTACGTGCAGGTGCGCGACCGCGGCCACCGCACGTTTCGGCCCGTCGAGCCACTCCTGCCACCGCCCGCGCGGCGCCGCGCTCGCTCGTACACCTTCACCGCCAGCAGCGGCCCGACCGCCCCGGCGGCCGAGGCGCGGTAGACGACGGCGTGCGGCCCGCGGCCGACCTCGCCGAGCACGGCGAACCCGTCGGCCGCCGCGACCCGCACCCGGCGCTCGTGGTGGGTGAGCGGGGCGGCGGCCGTCGGCTCCCCGGCGAGCGCCCGGTCGAGGTCGTCGGCCACCGCGTCGGCGCGCGGGTAGCGGCGGTCCGGCGCCTTCTCCAGGCAGCGCAGGCAGACGGCCTCCAGCGCCGCCGGTACGGCGGGGTTCACGAGGGTCGGGGGCGTCGGGTCGGCACGAAGGACCCGGCCAAGCGTCGCCTCCCACGTGTCGGCGCGGAACGGTTGCTGCCCGGTGAGGCACTCGTAGAGGACCGCCCCCAGGGCGAACACGTCCGCCGCCGGCCCGACCGCGATCCCGCCGGCCGCCTGCTCAGGAGCCATGTACCCGGCCGTGCCGAGGACCGCCCCGTCCCGCGTGATGGCCGTGGCCTCGGGGTCGAGGCGCCGGGCGAGGCCGAAGTCGGCGACCTTCGGCCCGTGCGAACCCAGGAGGATGTTGCCCGGCTTCAGGTCGCGGTGGACGACGCCGGCGTCGTGGGCGAATTGCACGGCGCGGGCGACGGCGCGGACCAACTCGGCCGCCTCGCGGGGTGCGAGCGGGCCGGCCGCGAGCCGCCGGTCGAGGCCGCCGCCGGTGACCAGTTCCATCACCAGGAACGCCACGCCGTCGTGCTCGCAGGCGGCGTTGACTGCGACTATGTTTGGGTGACAGAGGCGGGCGGTGACGGCGGCCTCGACCCGGAACCGTGCCCGCTCCTGCGCGCCGGCGCCCGCGTGGAGAACCTTCAGGGCGACGGGTCGGTCGAGGCGGGTGTCGCGGGCCTCGTACACGACGCCCATGCCGCCGCGGCCGAGGACGCCGCCGACCTCGTGCCCCGGGACGACCGGCCAGGCGCTCGGCGTGTCGTCCCACTCGGCCGTGGCCGCGCCGTCGCTCATCACCCCCTCCGCACCCTGGTCGGGATTCTACCGCGCCGCCCGCTCGCCGCGTCGGTCTGGTACAATCGCGCGAACCACCGCCCCGCGAGCCGCCGATGCCGCACCCGGACCCGAACGCCACCGCCGGGATCGTTGACGTCCACAGCCACGCCTGGGAGTACCCCGCCCACTTCGGCGACGACTTCCGCGCCCAGGCCCGCCGCGCCCGCGCCGGCACCGAGGTCGATCTGACCGTCCGCTACGACGAGTACCGGCGGGCCGCGCCCCCGGGCACACGAACCGTGGTGTTCGGCGGGAAGGCCCGGCTGAGCGGGATCTGGGTGGATGACGACTACGTCGCCCGGTACGTCGCCGCCCACGCCGACACGCTCGTCGGGTTCCTGTCGCTCGACCCGACCCAGCCCGGGTGGGAGCGGGAGCTCGAGGACGGGCACCGCCGGCTCGGCCTCCGCGGGGTGAAGCTCATGCCGATGTACGCCGGGTTCGCCCCCGACGACCCGCGGCTCGACCCGCTCTGGGCGTACGCGACGCGGCACCGGCTGCCGGTCCTGCTGCACACCGGGACCACGTTCGTCGCCCAGGCGCCGCTCGACTGCACGCTCCCCCGGCACGTCGATCGGGTGGCGATCCGCTGGCCCGACGTGCGAATCATCATGGCCCACCTCGGCCACCCGTTCGAGGGCGAGTGCGTGGCCGTCGCGCGGAAGCACCCGAACGTGTACGCCGACGTGAGCGCACTCCACTACCGCCCGTTCCAGCTGTACCACAGCCTGATGCTGGTGCAGGAGTACGGCGTGTGGGACAAGCTGCTGTTCGGCAGCGACTACCCGTTCACCACGGTGAGCGCGTCGGTCGCCGGGCTGCGCGGGCTGAACGGCATGCTGGAAGGTACGGCGCTGCCGCGGCTCGACCCGGCGGCGATCGAGCGCCTGATCTACCGCGACGCGCTCGCGCTGCTCGGGCTGGCGTGAGAGCGGCGTCGACCCGGGGTCCAAAAGAGGACGGCCATGCTCCGCATTTGTCTCGCGTTCGGCCTGACAATTGGCCTCGGTGGCCGGGCGCCCGCGGCACAGGAGCCGCCCAAGGGCGGGCCTGCGGCCGACGAACTCCGGGCCGGGGTCGCGAAGGTCGAGATCACCCACAAGACGGCGCTCCCGGTCAGCGACCCGCTGTACGTCAAGGCGCTCGTCCTGAAGCGCGGCGGCACCACGGCGGTCCTCGTCACCCTCGACGCCGTCGCGGTCGGCGAGATCGGACACATTCCCAACGACTACCTCGGCAAGGTGCGGGCGCGGCTCGAAAAGGAGCTCGGCGTGGCCCCGGGGAGTGTGATCGTCAACGCGAGCCACTGCCACGGGACCGTCTGCGCCGACGTGGACGCGAAGACGGTCGAGGCGGTGACGGCGGCGGCCGCGGCCCTCGTCCCCGTGCGGGCCGGGGTCGGCGTCGGCAGCGAGTCGCGCGTCTCGGAGAACCGCCGGCTCCGCCTCAAGAGCGGCAAGGAGGCCGACGTCCGCCACGCCTACTCGCTCCCGCCGGACGACGAGGTCGTGGGCGTCGGGCCGATCGACCCGCAGATCGGCGTGCTCCGCCTCGACCGGCTCGACGGCCGGCCGCTCGCGGTCGTCTACCACTTCGCCTGCCACCCGATCCAGGGCGTGCCCGGCGGCGGCAACACTGCCGACATCACCGGCTTCGCGTCGCGGGTGATCGAGGAGAACCTTGGCGCCGTCGCGCTGTTCGTGCAGGGCTGCGGCGGCGACATCAACCCCGTCCGCTACAAGGACGTGCACCAGCCGCGGAGCGCCGAGCCGCTCGGCAACATGCTCGGGCTCAGCACGCTGCGGGCTGTGCGCGCGATCCGGTGCGACGCCGTCGGGCCACTCGTGGTGCGGAACGAAACGCTCGCGCTCCCGCGCGCCGACCACGCCGAGCGGATAGACGCCCTCGCCGCTGAGCAGACCCGGCTGGTCGGGTCGCTGAAGGGGACGACCCTGAACCTGCGGTCGTTTCTGGAACTGGCGACGAAGTACAACCTGGCGCGCGAATTCCCGTCGTACCCCGCGCACCTCTACATGACCGAGAAGGCGCTGGGGCGCGACGACTTGCTCGCGCTCGACGCCGCGAACCGTCGGAATCTTCAGGCGTACCTCGACAACGTGATGACGATGGAGAAGCTGACGCGGGTGCAGACGAACCTGGCGCTGCTCAAGCGGCATCAGGAGCGGAACCTCGCCGCGGGCCGCCGGCCGCTGGAGGTCGAGGTGGCGGGCCTGCGGGTCGGCGACTTCGTGCTGGTCACGTTCCCCGGCGAGTTGACGGTCGAGGTCGGGCTGAACGTGAAGAAGGCGTCGCCGCACAAGACGACGTTCGTGTCCGGCTACACGAACGGGTACATCTACTACACGCCGACCGCCGCACAGCTGCGGAACACCGGCGGGGCGCAGGAGGACAGCGACTGCCTCGTCGCCCCCGAGTGGGAGCAACTCTTCTACGACAGGGTCGCGGGGCTGCTGAAGGCGCTTTGAATTCCGAACTCGCCCCGGCGCGGCGCTTGAAGCGGTCGGCGACGCGGGCGAGAATGATCGTAACCCGCCACACCGCGCCTCCCCGGCCGTCCGCGCATGAACCGCTACGCTCTTCCGCTCGCCGTCGTCGCCCTTTCGCTCGCGCCGGCCGCGGCGCGTGCGCAGGACACCCGGCACTTCGAGACGCGCGTCCGGCCGTTGCTGGCCGAGAAGTGCTTCAAGTGCCACGGCCCCGACCGGCAGCGCGGCGACCTGCGGCTCGACACGGCCGTCGGCTTCAAGAAGGGCGGCGGGTCCGGCACGCCGCTCGTCGCCCCCGGCCGGCCCGACGACAGCCTCCTGCTCCGCGCGGTACGGCACGCCGACGGCGTCGAGAAGATGCCGCCGGACGGGAAGCTGACCGCGTCCCAGGTCGCCGACCTGGCGGCATGGGTGAAGGCGGGGGCGCCGTACCCGGCCGCCGCCGCGAAGGCGCCCGCCGCCGACCCGGCGAAGCACTGGGCATTCCGCCCGGTCGTACGGCCCGACGTGCCGAAGGGGGCGAACCCGATCGACGTGCTCGTTCGCGCGCGACTCGCCGTGGCCGGGCTCACCCCCGCACCGCCGGCCGACCGGCGGTCGCTCGTCCGCCGCGCCACGTTCGACCTCACCGGCCTCCCGCCGACGCCGGCAGAGGTCGAGGCGTTCCTGAAGGACACCTCCCCAGGCGCCTTCGCGACGGTCGTCGATCGGCTGCTCGCCTCGCCGGCGTACGGCGAGCGGTGGGGCCGACACTGGCTCGACGTGGCCCGCTACGCCGACAGCAACGGGCTCGACGAGAACGTCGCCCACGGCACCGCCTGGCGCTACCGCGACTACGTCGTCCGCAGCCTCAACGCCGACAAGCCGTACGACCAGTTCCTCCGCGAGCAACTCGCCGGCGACCTCCTCCCGGCGGCCGATGCCGCGGCGCGGGCCGAGCACCTCGTCGCGACCGGCTTTCTCGCGCTCGGGCCGAAGGTGCTGGCCGAGCCGGACGAGAAGCGGATGGAACTCGACATCGTGGACGAGCAGATCGACACCGTCGGCCGCACGGTGTTGGGCCTGACGCTCGGTTGCGCCCGCTGCCACGACCACAAGTTCGACCCGGTCGAGCAGGCCGACTACTACGGGCTCGCCGGCGTGTTCGTCAGCACGCGGACGATGGAGCACTTCAAGAAGGTGGCCAAGTGGCACGAGAACCCCATCGCCACGCCCGCCGAGGCGGCGGCGAAGGCCGAGGCCGACGCCCGCGTCGCCGCGCTCAAGGCCGCCGCGAAGGCGGCTCCATCAACCCCGCAGGCGGCGTGGCTGAACGGAGCCGCGGCGGCGCTGGCGGCGACGACCCCCGAGCTGCCGACGGCGATGGGCGTGGCCGACGGCACGCCGACCGACGTGCGCGTTCTGCGGCGGGGGAACCATCTCACCCCCGCGGACCTCGTGCCACGGCGGTTCCCGCTCGTCCTCGCCGGCGCGGCGCAGCCCGCGCTGCCGAAGGGGCAGAGCGGCCGGCTCGAACTCGCGGCGTGGCTCGCCGACCCGCGGCACCCGCTCACCGCCCGCGTGGTCGTCAACCGCGCCTGGCGGTGGCACTTCGGCAAGGGGCTCGTCCGCTCCGTGGACAACTTCGGCCTCACCGGCGACGCCCCGACGCACCCGGAACTGCTCGACTACCTCGCCGCCGAGTTCACGGCCGACGGCTGGAGTCTGAAGCGCCTTCACCGCCGCATCATGCTCTCGGCGACGTACCAGATGAGCACGGCCCACGACGCGAAGGCCGCGACCGCCGACCCGGACAACCGCCTCCTCTGGCGTGCGAACCCGCGCCGGCTGGAGGCCGAGGCGATCCGCGACTCGCTGTTGGCCGTCGGCGGGTTGCTCGACCGCACGGCGGGCGGACCGGCGCTGGCGGGCGTGAAGAACCGCGACTACCTGTTCGACCACACGTCGAAGGACCGGACGAGCTACGCGAGCGACCGCCGGTCGCTGTACCTGCCGGTGATCCGCAACAACCTGTACGACGTGTTCCAGCTGTTCGACGCCCCCGACCCCGCCGTGCCGACCGGCGACCGGGCGACGACCACGGTGCCGACGCAGGCGTTGTTCTTCCTCAACAGCGACCTGTCGGCGCGGGCCGCCGACGCGCTCGCCGGCCGGGTAGTCGCCGCGCCGGGCCTCGACGACGCGGGCCGGATGCGGCTGCTGTTCGAGCTCGCGTACGCCCGCCCGCCGACCGCTGCGGAAGCCGCGCGGGTGCTCGCCGGCGTGGCCGCGTTCGAGGCCGACGCGGGCCGTCGGGCGGCGTGGGCGGCCGTGTGCCAGGCCGTGCTGGCCGGGAACGAATTCATCCACCTGAACTGAGGCCGGCCCGTGATTTCCCGCCGCGACGTGCTCCGCTCCACCGCCCTCGGGTTCGGCGGCCTCGCCCTCGCCGACCTGCTCCACGCCGCCGACGCCACGCGCCCCCCGCACTTCGCGCCGCGGGCGAAGCGCGTCATCTTCCTGTTCATGAAGGGCGGGCCGTCGCACCTCGACACGTTCGAGCCGAAGCCGCTGCTCGACCGCGACGACGGCAAGCCGTACCCCGGCTCGCGGCCGCGCGTCGTGTTCGCGCCGACCGGCAACCTCCTGAAGTCGCCGTGGAAGTTCCGGCAGTACGGCCAGAGCGGCAGCCCGGTGAGCGAGCTGTTCCCGCACGTCGCCGGGTGCGTGGACGACATCTGCTTCGTCCACTCGCTGCACGGCACCAACCCGGCGCACGGCGGCGCGGTGCTGAAGCTGCACACCGGCAGCGACAACTTCGTACGGCCCAGCATGGGGGCGTGGGTGGCCTACGGGCTCGGGACGGAGAACGCCGACCTGCCGGCGTTCGTGACGGTATGCCCGACGCTCGCCCACGGGGGGGTGAACAACTGGGGCTCGGCGTTCCTCCCGGCCGCGTGCCAGGGGGTGCCGCTCGGCAACGCCAGCACGCCGGTCGAGCAGGCCCGGGTGCGCTACATCGACAACCCGCGCACGACCCGCCCCGTCCAGCGGCGGCAACTCGACCTCCTCGCCGACCTCAACCGCGGCCACCTGGAGCGATCCGGTCCGGACGCGGCGCTGGAGGGCCGCATCGAGTCGTTCGAGCTCGCCTTCCGGATGCAGCAGACGATGCCCGAGGCCGAAGACCTGGCGAAGGAGTCGCAGCTTACGAAGGCGCTGTACGGGATGGACGACCCGGTGACGGCGTCGTTCGGCCGGCAGTGCCTCCTCGCCCGCCGGCTGTCCGAGCGCGGGGTGCGGTTCGTGCAGGTGACGCACAGCGACGCCAACGTGCAGTGGGACCAGCACGGGAACCTGCGCGCCGGCCACGCGAAGAACGCCCGCGAGGTGGACCGGCCCATCGCGGGCCTCCTGAAAGACCTGAAGGCCCGGGGGCTGCTCAAGGACACGCTGGTCTTGTGGGGCGGCGAGTTCGGCCGCACGCCGACGGTCGAGGGCGGCGGGCGCGACGGCCGCGACCACAACCCCGAGGGGTTCACCGTGTGGATGGCCGGCGGCGGCGTGAAGCCGGGGTTCCGCTACGGGGCAACCGACGAGTACGGCTGGTACGCGGCCGAGAACAAGGTGCACATCCACGACCTTCACGCGACGGTGCTGGCGCTACTCGGCCTCGACCACGAGCGGCTGACGTTCCGCCACGCCGGCCGCGACTTCCGCCTCACCGACGTACACGGCCGCGTCGTGCGGGAACTGTTCGCTTGAATTGCAGGTTGTCCGGGTTGGGCTCGCCCCCGGTTCTCATCGCAGGTGGTTCACCCCACACCGCGGCGAAGCGCCGCGACCCTCCCCCTCAGAGGGGAGAGGGTGGGGGCCGACCGGCGCCCGTGCTACGTGAACCGAGCGCGGGCTGCCCTCCGGCTCCCCTCCCCTGAGGGGGGCTGTGGGGGCACCACCTGTGACCGAAGCCAGGGGCATCGACCAGTCAGACTACCCGCGAACCAGTCACGCGAGATCGCAATGCCCCTTCGCCGTCCGCTCGTCGCCGTCGGGGTCGTCGTCCTGCTGACGGCCGCCGGGAGCCGCTGCCGCGGAAGCACACCAACGTCGAGCCGCCCCGCGCCTCGAGCGTCTCGCGGCCGTACGGGCGGATCGGAACGCCTCCACGCGAAGGCAGGCCGCGGTCCCGCCGCGGCCGGGCCTCACGGACTACAGGTGCATCCTCCACGCCCACGCCGAGGACTCGACGCACACCGGCGGCACGCTGCCCGAGATGCTCGCCGACGCCAAGAAGGCGAACGTCCACGCGGTCCTTCTCACCGACCACTACCGCCCGCCGACCGACTTCATCGACGGCCGCTGGCGCGGCCTCAAGGACGGCGTCCTGTTCGTCCCCGGCTCCGAGGCCCGCGGGTTCCTGCTGTACCCGAGCAAGTCCATCCTCAACCGCATGGAACTGAAGGGCTCCGACTTCATCGACACGGTCACCGCCGACGACGGGATGATCTTCCTGTCGCACGTCGAGGAGCGGCCGGAACACCCGGTGGACGGCCTGACCGGGCTTGAAATCTATAACCGCCACTGGGACGCCAAGCGCGACCCGGCGTCGATCGTCGCGCTCGCGCTGATGCTCACCGACCCGCGGCAGGTCGCCGCGCTGGAGAAGAGCCTGCGCGTACCCCGGACGAGGTGCCAAGGTTCCAGTGCGACTACCCCACGGTGTACCTCGATAAGTGGGATGAGGGGACGAAGCGGCGCCGGCTCACCGGCGTCGCCGCGAACGACTGCCACCACAACCAAATCTTCCTCGTCAAGATGGTGGACGCCGACACCGTGCTGGTCGGCACCAACGTGGACGCCGACGACAAGATGCGGCGCGTCACCGCCGCGCTGCGGCCGGGCATCCGCGAGATGACGCGCGGCAGGCGGCCGGGCGACGTGCTCGCCCGGCTCGACTTCGACCCGTACTACCGCTCGTTCCGCAACTCCGGCACGCACGTCCTGGCGCCGCGGCTCGACGAGCCCGCGATCCGCGCCGCGCTCCAGGCCGGTCACGCCTACGTGTCGCACGACTGGATGGGCGACCCGACCGGCTTCCGGTTCGAGGCGGCGGCCGGCGCCGTCCGCGCGGACATGGGTGACGAGGGTGCGCTCTCGCCGCGGGCCTGAAGCTCACGGGGCGCGGCTGCCGCAGCCGGCGTGCGTTCGACTGCTGCGTCACGGCCGCGAGGTGGCGAAGGTGGAGGACACGACCACCTTCGAGTACGCCGCGACGGAGCCGGGTGCCTACCGGCTGGAGGCGTGGCTCCGCCTCGACGACGAATGGCGGCCGTGGCTCTACTCGAACCCGATCTACGTGCGCTGATGGTGCCCGTGCGGGGTAGGTTGTCCGGGAAGTTGAACACCCCGAGACACCGCGAAGGTGGTGCCCCCCCCCAAGCCCTCCCCCTCAGAGGGGGGGAGGGAGCCGGAGGGCGGCCTGCGCCCGGTTCGCGTACCACTGGTGCCAACCAGTCCCACCCTCCCCCCTCTGAGGGGGAGGGGCGCGGCGCTTCGCCGCGGGGTGGGGGCACCACGTAGACGTGGACCCGAGCGGAATCCCCCATCCAGACAAACTGTGGGTCGAGAAGCGATTGCCCACCCGTCTCCCCTGAGAACCCGACGCCGCCCGTCGTGCCTCCTCGCCCTGTGCCTTCTGCCTCGTCGCCCCCTCCGCAACCGCCGCCGACAAGCCGCGGCTCGTCGTCCTCACCGACATCGGCGGCGACCCGGACGACTCAGCAGTCGATGATCCGGCTGATGCACCACGCCAACGAGTTTGACATCGAGGCGCTCGTCGCCACGGCGACCGGCGTCCCGAGCGAGAAGAAGCAAGATGCGCTCTACCCCGAGTTGATCCGCGAGATCGTCGAGGCCTACCGCAAGGTTCAACCGAATCTCGTGCGCCACCGCCTCGGACTTCCCCGACGCGAAGTTCCTCCTCGACCGCGTCAAGTCCGGCAAGCAACGCCGTTCGCGGCATGAAGAGCGTCGGCGCGGGGCACGACACCGCGGGCTCGCGGTGGATCATTTCGGTCGCGGACCGCGACGACCCGCGGCCGGTGAGCGTCACCATCTGGGGCGGCTCGACCGAGCTCGCGCAGGCGCTGTGGCGCGTGCGCAACGACCGCACTCCCGAGCAACTGAAGGCGTTCCTCGGGAAGCTGCGGGTGTACGCCATCAGCCACCAGGACGACACCGGGCCGTGGATCAACGAGACATTCCCGGACCTGCTCTACGTGCTGGCAAAGGCCGCCCCCGGGCGCGACATGCGCGAGGGGGCGTACCGCGGCATGTACCTCGGCGGCGACGAGTCGCTGACCTCGCGGGAGTGGGTCGATCTGCACCTGCGCCACGGCCGCGGCCCGCTCGGCGCCCTGTTCCCGACACGCACCTGGACCGCGCCGAACCCGCACGCCACGCTCAAGGAGGGGGACACGCCGTCGTGGTTCTACTTCCTCCCGGTCGGGCTCGGGAACCCGACGCATCCGGAATGGGGGAGTTGGGGCGGGCGCTTCCGCAGGGAGCGCGGCGGCCTGTACCGCGACGCCACGGACACGGTCGGGCGCGTGACCGACGCGCGCTCGACGGTATGGCGCTGGCGGCCAGCGTATCAGGCCGAGTTCGCGGCGCGGGCGCTGTGGTGCGTGAACCCGCCGGCGGAAGCGAACCACCCGCCGGTCGCGGTGCTCAACGGCGACAGCACGAGCGTGGCGGTGGAACTCACGGCCCGGCCCGGCGCGGTGGTGCGACTAACCGCGGCGGGCTCGTCGGACCCGGACGGTAACGAGCTGACGTACCGCTGGTTCGTGTACCCCGAGGCCGGAACATACGGGGCGGCCGTGCCCCTGACGGGCGCGGACGCCGATGTTGCGGGGCTGACCGTGCCGGGCGACGCCGCGGGGAAGACGATCCACGTCATCCTGGAGGTGACCGACCGCGGCCGCCCAGCGCTGACGCGCTACCGCCGGGCGGTCGTGGCGGTCGGGGGGTGAACGGGCCGTGGGGCCGGGCGTGACGGCTTCGGCCGGCGGGACGCCGGCCTCCGAATGTTGCGTCCCGAAACCCGTTGACCGCCGCCGGATCTGCCGGCGTGCCCGCGCCGCGGGGCGGTGCGCGCCGCCCCGCCCGGCGACGCGGCTATTGGCGCCGCGAGCACCCGCCGGTAGAACCTGCCCGTCGCGGTCAGTCGTATTCCGCGGGAGGGCCGAATGGCGCGCATCCTGGTGACCGGCGGGGCGGGGTACATCGGCAGCCACACCGTCCGCCGACTCCTCGCCGACGGGCACGACGTGACCGTCCTCGACAGCCTCGTCTACGGCCACCGCGCCGCCGTCCCCGCCGGGCGGCTCGTCGTCGGCGACGTCGGCGACGCCGCGGCCCTGGACCGGCTGTTCGCCGCGGCGCGGCCGGAGGCGGTCGTTCACTTCGCCGCGTTCGCGTACGTCGGCGAGTCCGTCACCGACCCGGCGAAGTACTACGCCAACAACCTCGTCGGCTCGCTCGTCCTGCTCGACGCCTGCCGCCGGCACGCGGTCCCGAAGTTCGTGTTCTCCAGCACCTGCGCCACCTACGGCACCCCGGCCGCGGTGCCGGTCACGGAGGCCGAGGGGCAGCGGCCGATCAACCCGTACGGGAACACGAAGCTGGCGTTCGAGCGGGCGCTCGCCGACTACGCGGCGGCGTACCCGCTCGGGTTCTGCGCCCTGCGGTACTTCAACGCCGCCGGGGCCAGCCCCGACGGCGCGACCGGCGAGGACCACGACCCCGAGACGCACCTCATCCCGCTGGTGATCGACGCGGCGGTGGGGCGGCGGCCGCACGTGAGCGTGTTCGGCACCGACTACCCGACGCCCGACGGCACCTGCGTCCGCGACTACGTCCACGTGGACGACCTGGCGTCGGCGCACGTCCTCGCGCTGGACCGGATCGGCCCCGGGGCGGCGCGGCGCTACAACGTGGGGACGGGGCGCGGGTACAGCGTCCGCGAGGTGATCCGCACGGTCGAGCAGGTGACGGGGCTGCCGGTGCCGGTGGTGGAAGCCCCGCGCCGCGCGGGCGACCCCGCGGAGTTGGTGGCGGACGCGACGCTGATCCGCCGCGAGCTGGGGTGGGCGCCGCACTACGCCGAGTTGCGGCCGATCGTGGAGACGGCGTGGAACTGGCACCGCACGCACCCCGACGGCTACGCCGACCGGCGGGGCCGCGAGTCGTAGGTCGGCCGGGTCGTCGAGGCCCCGTCGAGGCCCCACGGGTGGCGCCGCTTGCTCCCGGCCCGGGTTCCCGTCGGCCCGTGCATCAGTACACCGCCTGTGCCCACCGACGGAACCCAGAGTCGTACGAGGTCGTCACATGAATCGGCTCGCACTCGCGTTCGTCGTCGCCTTCGTCACGGCGGCCCCCGCGGCGGCGCAGGGGGTGGACGACCTCGCCGGCAAGCGCGTGGTGTTCCTCGGCGACAGCAACACCCAGGCGGGCGGGTACGTCGGGTTCGTCACCTACTACCTGGAGAAGTTGCACCCGGAGAAGTCCTTCGACGTGCTGAGTCTCGGGCTGGCGAGCGAGACCCTGTCGGGGCTGAGCGAGGACGGCCACGCCGGCGGGGCGTTCCCGCGGCCGTGCCTGTTCGAGCGGCTCGGCCGCGTGCTCGAGAAGGCCCGCCCGGACGTGGTGGTCGCCTGCTACGGGATGAACGACGGCATCTACCTCCCCCTCGACAAGGACCGCACCGCCGCGTTCCAAAAGGGGGTGACCAAGCTCGTCGAGCAGTGCCGCGCGGCCGGTGTGAAGCAGGTCTACCTCGTCACGCCGCCGGTCTACGACTTCACGCCGAAGGCGGGTGAGTTCAACTACGACGCCGTCCTGACCGAGTACGCCCGCTGGGAGACGACGCTGAAGACCCCCGGCGTGCGGGTGATCGACCTGCACACGGCGATGCGGCACGCCCGCGACGCGCGGACGGAGCCGTTCGCCAAGGACAAGGTCCACTTCGGCGACGACGGGCACCTGCTGGCGGCGCGGACGATCCTGGCCGCGGTCGGGGTGAAGGCGCCCGACGAGACCGTCGCGGCCGTCAAGGCCGACCCGCTGTACCGGCTGGTCGAGCAGAAGCGGGTGCTGCGGTCGGCGGCCTGGATGAGGCACACCGGCTACACCCGCGAGAAGACGGTGCGACCGGAGCCGCTCGGGACCGCCGAGGCGGACGCGGCGCGGCTCCAGGAAAAGATCGACGCCCTCCGGCGGGCGCGGTGACCACCGCGCCCGCCGGAGGGCGTCACCGGACGCCTCGCGGCCGCGTTACCCGACCTTCCCGCAGTCGCTGATGACGACCGGGGCCGACGTCTGCCCGCCGCGCGAGCCGACCGCCTCGATCTTCTTCACCACGTCGTACCCCGACACGACCTGCCCGAACACGACGTGCTTGCCGTCGAGGTGCGGGGTGTCGGAGGTGCAGAGGAAGAACTGGGAGCCGTTCGTGTTGGGCCCGGCGTTCGCCATCGACAGGGTACCCGGCCCGAAGTGCTTGCCCGCCTTCCCGGCGAACGTCTCGTCCTCGAACTTGTTGCCGTAGATCGACTCGCCGCCGCGGCCGTCGCCGCGAGTGAAGTCGCCGCCCTGGCACATGAAGCCGGGAATCACGCGGTGGAACGACGACCCCTTGTACGCGAGCGGCGTGCCCGCCTTACTCTTGGTGCCGACGCACAGCTGCAGGAAATTCTCGGCCGTCTTGGGGCAGGTGTCGGCGAACAGCTCCATCTCGATCCGCCCCGCCGGCTTGCCGTCGATGGCGATGTCGAAGAACACCTTGGGGTTCTTCGGGTTCACGGCGTGGTAGGGCTTGTAGTCGTTTGCCATGTCGTTCACTCGTTCGGGTGCGGGGGGCCGGCCGCGGTCGGTGCCCGGCGGGTCGGCCGCGCACCCGGGGAGGACCGCCAGGCAGGCCAGCGGGACGATTCCGCGCAGGAGGTTCACCAACCCGTGACGCATGACGGTCCCCGTCGGAAGGATCAGGTCAGGAGATTATCGGCCTGCGCGGGGGGAAGGCAAGGAAGCGGCCCGCGCTCCCCCCACGGCGCGAACCACCCGCCGCGTGCCCCCATCCGCTCGGGGTCCGACCGGTGAGTGCGGGAGCCGCAGGCCCGAGGGCCCGCCGCCCGCCCGGGCCGTATAACAGCACGATGAACCTTCTGACCCACCTCCGCACGCTGTTCGGGCCGGCGGTCGCGGCCGCGGCCGCGGACCCGGCGAAGGTGCCGGACTACCTCGCGGCGGTGAAGCCGGCCGGCAACCCCGAACACGGCGACTACCAGGCCAACTTCGCCATGGCGCTCGCCAAGAGCGTCGGGAAGAAGCCCCCGGAAGTGGCGAAGGAGATCGTCGCCGCCCTCCCCGCGACCGCCGACGTCGAGCCGCCGACGGTCGCCGGCCCCGGGTTCATCAACGTCCGCTTCACGTCCGATTTCCTCGCCCGCGCCGTCCGCGAACTGGCCACCGACGAGCGCCTCGGCCTGCCGGTCGCGGCGAACCCGCGCACCTACGTCATCGACCTGAGCGGGCCGAACGTGGCGAAGCCGTTGCACGTCGGCCACCTCCGCAGCACGATCATCGGCGACGCCCTCGTCCGCATCCTGCGCGCCCTCGGCCACGCCGTCGTCGGCGACAACCACCTCGGCGACTGGGGCACGCAGTTCGGCATCCTCCTGTACGGCTACAAGCACCACCGCGACGACGCGGCGTTCGCCGCCGACCCGGTCCGCGAGCTGGCGCGCCTGTACGTCGCGGTGCGGAAGCTGTTCAAGCAGGCCGGCGACGACGACGAGGAGGGGCCGACCGACGACCCGGTGAAGAAGGCGTGCCAGGAGGAGACGGCGAAGCTCCACGCCGGCGACGCGGAGAACGTCGCCCTGTGGAAGACGTTCATGCCGGCGTGCCTCGAAATGCTCCGCCCGATCTACGACCGGCTCGACGTGCACATCGACCACGCGCTCGGCGAGAGTTTTTACAACCCGATGCTCCCCGGCGTCGTGGACGACCTGTTGGCGAAGGGGCTGGCGCGGGAGAGCCAGGGGGCGGTGGTCATCCCCAACGCGAAGGGCGTGATCCCGACGGCCGACGAGATGAAGAAGGAGGAGCCGCCGGCGATCGTCCGCAAGCGCGACGGGGCGTTCACCTACACCACGACCGACCTCGCCACCATCCAGTACCGCATGGAGACGTGGAAGCCCGACGCGATGCTCTACGTCGTGGACGCGCGGCAGACGCTCCACTTCCGCACGCTGTTCGCCGCCGCCCGCCGGTGGGGGTACGACCGCGTCGAGTTCCAGCACGTGCAGTTCGGCTCGATCGTCGGCAAGGACAAGAAGCCGTTCCAGACGCGCACCGGTGGCGTGGTCGAGTTGTCGTCGCTGCTCGACGAGGCGGCGGAGGCGGCGCTGACGAAGTACGAGGCGAGCTACGCCGACCGCAAGGCCCACGGCCACGACGTGCCCGAACTCACGGACGCGGTGAAGCGCGACATCGCCGAGGTGGTCGGCATTGGCGCGGTGAAGTACGCCGACCTGAGCGGCAACCGCACCAGCGACTACGTGTACGACGCGGACAAGATGACCGCGACGGAGGGGAACACCGCGAGCTACATGCAGTACGCCTACGCCCGCTGCTGTGCCATCTTCCGCCGCGAGAATATCGACCCCGCCCGCTTCCGCACCGACCCGCCGGCGGTGATCCTGGGCGAGCCGGCGGAACGGGCGCTGGCGCTGCAACTGCTGCGCTTCCCGGAGGCCGTCGAGGCGGCGGCGGCGGACTACCTGCCGCACCTCGTCACCGGCTACCTGTGGGACCTGGCGAAGGCGTACAGCGTGTTCTTCGAGAACTGCCCGGTGCTGAAGGCGCCGACGCCCGGGCTGCGCGACAGCCGACTGCTGCTGGTGGACCTCGTCGGCCGCACCATCCGCCGGGCGCTCGACCTGCTCGGCATCCGGGTCGTGGAGCGGATGTAAGATGTCACGGCAGTGCTGTGCCCACGGCGCGGCCGATCTGCCCCACCCCCCCCCCACTGTGGGGGTGGGTCGCCGCGCTTC
>JBGAQM010000515.1:0-3387 GCA_044220735.1 Urbifossiella sp.
CCGCCCGCATACCCGGAGGTACGGACGTGACCGACGCGACGCACCTGCGGGTGGCCCGGCCGACCGACGACCTCGACGCCGTCGTCGCGTTCTACCGCGACGGCCTCGGCCTCGCCGTGCTGTCCGCGTTCCGCGACCACGACGGGTACGACGGCGTGATGCTCGGCCGGTCGGGCGGCGGCTACCACCTGGAGTTCACGCGCCGCCCCGGCCACCCCGCCGGCGGCGCGCCGTCGGCCGAGCACCTGTTGGTCTTCTACCTGCCGGACGCGGAGGCGTGGCGGGCCGCAGTGGCGCGGCTGGAAGGGCAGGGGCACCGGCCGGTCGCGGCCGAGAACCCGTACTGGGACCGCCGCGGTCGCACCTTCGCCGACCCCGACGGCTACCGCGTGGTGCTGCAGAACGCGGCGTGGCCGGCCTCAACCCAGCCCCGGGATGCGGAAGGGGAGGCGCCGCGTCAGGGCGGCTAGCCGCGACGGCGGGGCGGCGGCGACCGGCGTCTCCTGCGTCGGCGTCTCGCTCTCGGGGGTCGTGCGGGCGACCGCCGCGCCGAAGAACTGGCTGACGTGCGACGCCACCTCGTTGCTCGGCCAGTACTGGCCGTGCCCGAGCGTCCGCAGGGAGAGGTTCGGGGTGAGGCCGGCCGGCTCCCCGAACCGGCCCACCGCCCGGGTGTACGCCGCCGCCTCGATGTTCGCGGCCGCGGCGGCCGCCTGCCCGGCGGGGAAGGCGAACTGGAGAACGCGGTCCTTCATCGAGTAGTACACCGCCAGCGTCCGGGCGTGGCGGGCGGCGGCCTCCAGCGCGGCGCCGGGCTGGAGCAGGTCCACCGGCACCGCCGCGGCCATCAGGGCCACGACCCGCACGGCCGGGAAAGTGACGCCGGTGGCAACCACCTCCCGCAGCGCCTCCAGCACGAGGCGGCTGCCGAGCGAGTGACACACGAAGCTCACCTCGGCCGGCGTGTTGTCGGGGCCGCGCAACTGCGACAGGAAGGCGACCAGGCGCACCGCGGAGTCCCTGGCGCTGGTGATTTGCACCGGGTAACTGGCGGCGTCCACGAGGGCGTTGGACCGCGTGTCGCCGGGCCAGAAGAAGTGTACCGCGTCGGCCAGCACGCCGGTGAACACCGCGTTGTAGCTGCCCTGAGCCTGGTCGAAGCTGTTGTTGAACCCGTGGACGAACAGCACGAGGTGCCGGTGGACGCCGAACCACCCGGGCGGGTTGTCGGCGAAGGCGGTGTCGCGTACCGCCCCGCCCTCGCGGTCGATCCGCACGGTGAGGTCGCCGATGCGGGCCATCAGCCACGCCCCCGACTGGCCTGGAAGGCGCTGACGACGTCCCACCCGACGCTGGCGAGGAATCCGCCGAGCAGGCCGACGCCGCCCACGAACATCGGCTCGTCGAGCGGCCCCGCCTTGGCGACCGACATCATCCCGGCCGCGAGCACGCCGCCGACGGCGACCGACATCAGCTGCATGTACAGCCGCCAGCGGAACCCCATGTTGATCTGCAGGGCGTCGAGGTTCCGCTGCACCTGGTGGGAGACGCGGTTGCGGGCGTCCAGCGTGCGGGTGATCTCGGCTTGCGAATCCGCGTTCATCGGCTGCCCCGGTAGCGGGGCCGACGGCGGCGGCCGGAGCAGGGTGTCGACGTCGTCGGGGTTGGACCCGGTGGCCAGGATGCGGAACAGCGACTCGTGCCGGGCGGGGTAGTCGAGGACGGCCTGCGCGGCGGCGCTGAGCTGCCCGGCGAGGCGGTCGATGGGGAGGCCGTAGAGGGCTTTTTCCTGCCCACCGACGGCCAGCTGGAGGAGCTCGTCGAGGGCGCGGTAGGCGAGGCCGGTGCGACCGGCCCGCGGGTCGGCCTCCTGCGCCAGTCTCTGGACCACCCCCTGGATCCACGCCTTCTGCCACATGGTGCGGATCGGCAGGAGGTCCTTGGCGAGCTGCACCAGCCCCATCGTCACCACGCCGGCGGCGGCGGAGCAGGCCACGAATCCCCAGGATGTGCGGCCGAGTAGGTCGAGTTGTTCGGGCGTCATGGTGCTTTGGGCGGTTTGCGGAGGGCGGGTCGCCGGAGAGATGCGACTGACAATACCCGCCCGCCGACCGCTTGTCAGCAAGATTCGGCCAGAATTTCGCCCTTTGGAGCGTCACGCCGGCACGACCGGGCGGTCACGCCCCGCAGTCGTCGCAACCGAGCACCGGCCACGCCCGCGGGCCGAGCGGCGCGAACCAGCCCGGCAGCTTGAACCAGTGGTGCGGCGGGCACTTCACCCCGCACGGCGAGCCGCACCCGCCGGGGCCGTGCGCCGCCGGCAGCACCAGCGTGTCGCCCGGCAGCACCAGGATGTTCTCCCGCGGGTCGCGCAGCGCCTCCGCCAGGTCCACCCGGATCGGCAGCGTCCGCTCGCACCCGAGCTTCCGCACCACCGTCACCCACCCGCACGCCGGCGCCGGGCACCCCGCCCGCGACAACGCCTCCACGACCCGCAGGTCCGCGTCCCGCGGCAGCGGGTGCGCCCCGCACCCCGTACCGCCCACCACCGTGTACCCGTCGTCGGCGTCCCGCGCGAACACGTGCAGCGTGTCGCCCTCGCCGAGCGTGACGTCGGCTTCCGTCAGCGGGATCGGCAGGCCGTGCGGCACCCGCAGCGGCACGCGCACCGTCAGCCTGTCCGGGTCGCTCACGTTCGGCCCGCGGCGGACCAGCACGTCCGGCTTGCCGTTCGGCCCCGGCAGGCCGCCCGTCCGCGTCAGGGCTTCGAGCACGTCGGCGCGGTCGGCGTCGAGCAGCAGCGACGCCCCGCCGGCGCCGGGGCTCAGGTCGTCGCGCACCACCAGCACGCGCACGCGGCGCTTCTGAAGCAGGTCGACGGAGACGCGCTCCTTGCCGGGGACGATGAGCTTCTTCTCGACGGTGACCGCCTTCGCGACGGCGTCGCGGACCTCGGGGAGCGTCTTCCCCTTCACCGGGATCGGCGGCACCTCGGGGATGTTCAGCGTGCCGTCGTCGCCGACCGTGACCGGGTAGCCCTGCGCCGCCGGGGTGACGGCCGCCGGGTTCGGGTTCGGCTGCACCGGAATCTGGTTACGGACGCCGAGCACGTCCTCGACGAACACGGTGAGGACGTCGCCCTTGTCCACGCGGTACGCCGGCTCCTCCTGCTTGCGGAGGAGGGGCAGCGGCACGGGTTCGAGGCCGCTCTTGGGCCGGCCGAGTACCTCGGCGGGGAGGCGGCGGACGGGGATGCCGTCGGCGGTCGGCTGCGGCCCGCCGATGCACCCGGTCGCCGCGAGGGCGGCCAGGACGGCGAGGCGGGCGGCGGGGCGGGTCATGGGTCGGGTCCGTCGGGGGGTCATGGGTTCCGCCGCTCGCGGCGGA
>JBGAQM010000516.1:0-3375 GCA_044220735.1 Urbifossiella sp.
GTTGGTTTAGGCACCTGCCACCCCGACCAGCCGGCTCACGCCGGCCGTTCGCCGGGCTGATATGCTGCCCCCATGCTCCTCGACCTGAACGCCGACCTCGGGGAAGCGGCCGGGTTCGACGCCGCGCTGATGCCGCTGGTCACGTCCGCGAACGTCTGCTGCGGGGCGCACGCCGGCGGCCCCGTGGAGATCGGCCGCACCCTGCGGCTGGCGGCAGAGCACGGCGTCGTGATCGGCGCCCACCCCGGCTACGACGATCGCGCGAACTTCGGCCGGACCGAACTGCACCTCCCGGCGCAGGAACTCATCGACCAACTCGTCTACCAGCTCGCCGCGCTCGTGGCGATGGCGGGCGGGTCGAACCAGCAGGTCCGTTACGTCAAGCCGCACGGGGCGCTGTACAACCAGGCGTGCCGCGACCCCTCGTTAGCCGACGACTTCGCCGGGGTGGCGTACGGCTGGTGCGGCGGCCTTCCCGTCGTCGGCCTCCCGGGCTCGGCCCTGGAAGTTGCCGCGAAGAAGCGCGGACTCCGGTTCGTGCCGGAAGGCTTTGCCGACCGCCGCTACCGGCCCGACGGGTCGCTCGTGCCGCGCACCGAGGCGGACGCCTTCGTCCACGACCCGGCCGAGGCGGTGGCGCAGATCGAACGGCTGGTGCGCGAGCGCGGCGTGCGCACCGTCTGCGTCCACGGCGACAACCCGGAGGCGGTGGCGTTCACGACGGCCGTCCGCGCCGGGCTGCTGGCCCGCGGCTTCGAGCTGAGGGCGTTCGCCGCATGAGCCTGCGCGTCGTCCGCCCCGGGCTGCTGTCGCTGCTGGTCGATGCGGGCCGGCCGCGCAGCCGTGCGCTCGGCGTGCCCGTCGGCGGCGCCGCCGACCGCGCCGCGCTGGCGATCGGGAACGCGCTCGTCGGCAACGCGCCGGACGCGCTCGCCGTCGAGGTCACACTCATCGGTCCGACGCTGACGGCCGAGCACCCGACGGCCGCGGTCGTGTTCGGGGCGCCGTTCGCGGTGTCGGCGAACGGCACGGCGATCAGCCCGGGCACGACATTCCAGCTCGAACCCGGCGACACGCTAACGATCGGCCCCACGCCGGCCGGCGCCCGCGGCTACCTGTGCGTCGCCGGCTGGTTTGACGGGCCGCTCGTCCTCGCCAGCCGGTCGGCGCTCGAACCGCTGAAGGCCGACGACGTGCTGACCAGCGGGCCGAGCCGGTGCGAGCCGCGGGGACTCGGGTTCGCGGCGCTGCCGGACGCGGAGCCTCGCGTCCTCCGCGCCCTGCCCGGCCCACAGCGCGACTGGTTCGCCGACGACGGGTTCTTCCGCCACGACTACGCCGTGACGCCGGCGAGCAACCGCATGGGCGTCCGCCTGTCGGGCGAGCCGCTGACCCGGCGGGCGGGCGAACTGGTGTCGGAGGCGGTGAACCCGGGGGCGGTGCAGGTGGCGAACGACGGCCTGCCGATCGTCCTCGGCGTGGACGGCCAGACGATCGGCGGCTACCCGAAGGTGGCGCACGTCATCCGCGCCGACCTCGACCGCCTCGCGCAGCTGCGGCCCGGCGACCGCGTCCGCATCCGGCTGGTGTCGTGGGAGGAAGCGGACGCCGAAACGCGGGCGCGCGCCGCGGCGGTGCGGGCGTGGCTCGTGCGCCTGCGCGCCGCCGACCGCTCGCCAGTGCGCGTGTGACCCGACGCGGCGTGGGGCCGGGTTCCAACCGGCCGGGCGTGAACCCGCCGGACCCGTCCCGAAGTCGTTCGGAAGGCGGACGCCGGCCGGTTGGAAACCGGCCCCACGCCGAGCCGCTCGCCCGTGTGGTGAACCGATCCGGGAGGCGCCGCATGTACGCCCACGTCGTCCGCGGGGAGCGGTTCACCTTCCCCGACCTGCGCGACCTGCTGGCGAAGGCCAACGAGGCGAAGTCCGGCGACGCCCTCGCCGGCATCGCCGCGCGCTCCGAGCGCGAGCGCGTCGCCGCCAAGCTCGCCCTCGCCGACGTGCCCCTCGGCCACGTCGCCGACACCCCGCTGATCGACGACGACGTGACCCGCCTGCTGCACGACGCCCACGACCGCGCGGCGTTCGCGCCGCTGCGGTCGCTCACCGTCGGCGGCTTCCGCGAACTCCTGCTCGACCACCGCACCGACGGCGCCGCCCTGGCCGCGCTTCACCGCGCGATCACGCCCGAGATCGCGGCGGCGGTGGCGAAGCTGATGGGGAACAAGGAACTCGTCTACGTCGCGGCGAAGGTGCGGGTGGTGACGCGCTGCCGCAACACGCTCGGCGAGCGCAGCGTGTTCGGCGTGCGGGTGCAGCCGAACCACCCGACCGACGACGTCGGCGGTATCCTCCTCGCCGCCGTGGACGGCCTGACCTACGGCTGCGGCGACGCCGTGATCGGCGTGAACCCCGCGACCGAGTCGGTGGACACCGTCGCCGCCGTTCTCCGCGCCCTCGACCGCCTCATCGACACGACCGGGGCGCCGACGCAGCACTGCGTCCTCTCCCACATCACGACGCAGCTGGCGGCGCTGGAGCGCGGGGCGCCGGTCGATCTGCTGTTCCAGTCGGTCGCGGGGACGGAAGCCGCGAACCGCAGCTTCGGCGTCACGCCGGCGCTACTGAAGGAGGGGTTGGAGCGCGTCCGCGAGTCGCACCGCCGGCGGGCCGTGAGCTGGGTCGGCGATCAGGTGACGTACTTCGAGACGGGGCAGGGGAGCGCGCTGTCGGCGGACGCGCACGGCGGCATCGACCAGCTGACGCTGGAGGCGCGGGCGCAGGCGGTGGCGCGGGCGTTCGACCCGTTCCTGGTGAACAGCGTGGTGGGGTTCATCGGCCCGGAGTACCTGGCGGACGAGCGGCAGATCGTGCGGGCCGGGCTCGAAGACCACTTCGTCGGCAAGCTGCTCGGGCTGCCGATCGGGGTGGACGTGTGCTACACGAACCACGCCGAGGCCGACCAGAACTCGGCGGACAACCTGCTGCTGCTGCTGGCGGCGGCGGGGTGCAACTACGTGATGGGGGTGCCGTGCGCCGACGACGTGATGCTGAACTACCAGAGCACGAGCTACCACGACGCGGCGACGGTGCGGGAGCTGTTCGGGCTGCACCCGGCGCCGGAGTTCGCGGCGTGGCTGGAGGCGCGGGGGGTGTACCGCGCCGGCCGGCTGGCGCCGGCGGGGGCGCGGCCGGCGCTGCTGGCGCACCTGTCCCGCGAAATGACCAATGACCAATGACCCACCAATGACCAAGCAAGAAGCACCCGGCTCGGGCCTTCCTTGGTCATTGGGGGGTCATTGGTCATTGGTCATTTCGCGGGACAGGAGCGCCAGCAGCGCCGGCCGCGCCCCCGCCGGCGCCAGCCGGCCGGCGC
>JBGAQM010000517.1:0-3374 GCA_044220735.1 Urbifossiella sp.
CAACTCAGCCGGTCGTCCGGGGCGACGCCGGCGAGGGCGATCGTGCCGGCGGGGACTTCGGACGGCAGCCGCGCCGGGTCGCCGACCTTGGGATCGACGTGGTGGGCGGCGAACAGGCCGATCTCGCGGAGGTTCGCGGCACACGTCACGTCGCCGGCGGCGCGGCGGAGGCGCGGGACGTACGTCAGCACGAACCCGGCCGCGACCACCAGCACGAACGCCCCCGCCAGGACCGCCGCCCACCGCCGCATGACGCCGCCCCCCTCGTGCCCGGGGGTTGGTGTAGCGGAAACGGCCCCTTCTCGCCCGGCGGTCGGCGGCGTATCCTTCGGACTGACCGCCCGCCCCCGGAGCCCTTCCCATGCGCCTCCGCCACGCCGCCCCGGCCGTCGCCGCCGTCGCGTTCGTCGCCTTCGCCCTCGTCGGTCAGCCCGAGCCGGGCAGCGCGCCGAAGATGGCCGCCGCCGCCAAGGCGTTCCTCGCCGCCCTCACGCCCGAGCAGCAGAAGACGGCCAGCCTGCCGTTCGACAGCAAGGCCCGCGTCGCCTGGTTCTTCACCCCGCAGCAGACCAAGGAGAAGCAGCCCACCCGCGTCGGCGTCCGGCTCGAGGTGATGACCGCCGCCCAGAAGGCCGCCGCGCTCGACCTGCTCAAGACCGGCCTCTCGGCCGACGGGTTCAAGCAGGCGACCACCATCATGAGCCTCGAAGGCATCCTCGCCGACCTCGAAGGCACGAAGGGCACGAACGTCCGCAACACCGGGTGGTACTTCGTGACGGTGTTCGGCGAGCCGTCGAACGCGGGGGCGTGGGGCTGGCGGTTCGAGGGGCACCACATGTCCGTCAACTACACGCTCGACAAGGGCGCGGTCGTGTCGGCGACGCCGCTGATGTTCGGCGCCAACCCGGCCGTGGTGAAGGACGGCGACCGCAAGGGGCTGCGGACGCTGCCGGCGATCGAGGACCACGCCCGGGCGCTCATCAAGTCGCTGACGCCCGACCAGGACAAGGTGGCGAAGCAGCCGACGCCGAAGGGCGTGGAGGGGTGGGAGATCAAGGAGAACAGCCCGACCGCGGACGTGGGCGCGCCGAAGGGGGTCGCCGCGGACAAGCTCGACGCCGCGCAGCGGAAGACGCTCGACGCGCTCTTGCGGGCGTACACCGACCGGATGCCGGCGGACCTGGCCGCGGCCGAGGCCGACCGCGCGGCCAAGACGCCGCCGGGGAGTCTGCACTTCGCGTACACGGGGTCGGCGGAGGTGGGGCAGGCGTACACCTACCGGGTGTACGCGCCGGAGTTCGTCGTCGAGTTCCTGAACGTCCAGGCGGACTCGGCGAAGAACCCCGCCAACCACATCCACAGCGCCTGGCGGCGGCTGCCGGGGGACTTCGCGGCGGCGCGGTAACGAGAGTTGCCGCTTGCGGCTTCGCGCTGCCCAGCGCGAAGCCGCAAGCGGCAACTGAACTACACCGGCGGCTCCTCGTCCGTCTCGTCTGCCGGGCCGGGCGGCCGGCCGCCGCGGTTCATCCGGGTCATCCGGTCGTTCTCCTTCGCCTGCCGGTGGACCGCCAGGTCCCGCTGCAACTTCGCCTCGTGGTCGGCCTTCAGCAGCCGGTACTGGGCCATCCAGTACCGGCGCGTCGCCCAGAAGTCGAACACCGCCAGGCAGCCCGCCACGAACACCAGGCCCAGGATGCCGACCCAGTACGCGGCCACCAGCCGCGTGAAGTCCTTGTCGGCGCGGTCCTCGTCCTCCGGGATCGCGGCCCCCTTCCGCTCCTTCGCCGCGATCTCGTCGACCTGCCCGTCCATCCCGGACAGGTAGTACCCGGCGATCAGCGCGCCGATCATCACCAACACGGCGCCGGTGGCGACGCGGCGGCGGACCTGGCCGCGGAGGTACGCGCGGTCGTCGCTCGGCAGGTAGCGCTCGGCCCGGAGGCGCGCCACCGTCCGGCGCTGGCGCAGGGACGTGCCGAGGCCGAACACCACGAGCGCGGCGGAGAGGAGGAGCCCGACGGCGACCACGGCGGCACCCCAATCGCTAGCGCAGCGACACGCAGATCAGGTCGGTCTCGTCGCGCAGGTACACGCGGCCGTCGGACAGCGCCGGGTGCGCCCACGTCGGGCCGCACACCTTCGCCCGGCACTGCTCGCGGAACGCGCCCCGCTCGCCGCTGAACACCGACAGGTCGCCGCCGTCGTCGAGCATCAGCACGTTCCCGCACGCGCCCACCACGAGCGCGGCGTGGTACTTGCCGACGTCCGGCCGCTCCCACTGCACCTTCCCCGTCGCCGCGTCCACCGCCCGCAGGGTGATCTTCGGGTTGATGCTCAGCTTGCCGTTGAGCATGAACAACGTCTGGCCGTCCTGCGCGAACGCCGGCGTCGAGAAGTAGCAGTTCAGCTGCGGCGACGCCCACAGCTTCTCCGGCGCCGGCGTGCCCTTGAGCTTCAGCGCCACGCTGCCGAGCGTCACCGAGCTGCCGTACAGGACGCCGCCCTTGTACAGCGGGCTGGTGGCGCTCTCCTGGAGCAGGTCGCGGAACGGGTAGCGCCAACCCTCCTTGCCCGTGTCCGGGTCGAACGCCGCCAGCCCGCTCGCGGTGAGGAACACCACCTGCCGCGCGCCGCCGTCCTCGACCAGGATCGGCGACGAGTAGCTGGCCTTGTCGTCGGCCGCCTTCCAGGCCAGCTTGCCGGTGGCGGCGTCGAACGCGGCCACGCCGGCGCCCTTGCCGCCGACGTTCACGAACACCTTCCCGCCGGCCACGAGCGGCGACCCGCTGACGCCGAACGTCAGGTTCGGCGCCTTGAACTCCTTGAGCGTATCAACCTGCCACAGCACCTTGCCGTCGGCCGCGTCCCAGCACGCCAGCACGCCGGTACCGCCGAGGGTGTACGCCTTGCCGTCGGCGACCGCCGGCGTGCCGCGCGGGCCGTTCCCGAACGGCGGGCTGAACGCGGCGCGGGCGTAGCTCTGCTCCCACTTCTTCTCGCCGGTGGCGGCGTCGAACGCGGCGAGCGCGTCGGCGTCCTTCCCCTTCGGCTGGTAGAAGGCGTAGACGAGCCCCTTCGCCACGACCGGCGAGCTGTGCGACTCGCCGACCGGCTGCTTCCACAGCACCTTGGGGGTGCCGGTCCACGGGGTGACCTTTTCGGGCGACTGGTTGTTGCGGGTCGGGCCGAGGAACTGCGGCCAGTCGGCGGCCGCGACCGGGAGCGTGGGGGTGAGCGCGAGGACGAGGGCGACCGGGAAGCGGGTCACGGGTGCGGCCTCCGGGGAAGGGAATCGAAGGCGAGCCGAGCCCCGTGAGGGGCCGGGTGCGTACCCGCGTCGGTCACGTTGACGCGATTCGAGGTGGGGACGCACC
>JBGAQM010000518.1:0-3366 GCA_044220735.1 Urbifossiella sp.
GCACCACAGGAACAGCCGCTTCCCCACGTGCTCCCGCGGCACGTCGAGCGCCTGCCGGTACCACGCCAGGCCCTTGTAGTACCGCAGCCCCTGGTTGCTCCACGACGCCGACGAGGTCTTGAGCGTCTGCCAGTTCCCGCCCTTCACGCCCGGCCGCCACAGGCCGATCGCCTCGCCCACCTTCGGCGGGTCGAGCAGGAACGCCCACTCGTCGCGGGCCGCGGCGGCAAGGACGTTCCCGCCGGTGACGCGCTTCACCCCCTGCTCCGTCGCCGGCCGGAAGAAGCGGTTCATGTAGTTCGTGTACGTGCTGAACCGCCCGGCCGAGAGCATCGGCACCGGCTTCGTCCCCATCAGCCGGCCCGCCGCGGCGTCGAGCCGGTCGAGCTCGGTCTTCGCCGCCGGGAAGTCGCAGCGGGTGCGGGCCTCCATCATGGCGACGAACGCCTCCAGCATCTCGAACGAGTCGGAGGTCATCTTCACCCGCTCGGCCCACGCCCCGCCGCCGGACACCTTGGCGGCCGCGTCCAGCAGCTCGCGGCCCTGTCGGCGCAGCTCGCGCGGGTAGTGGTGCGGCACGTCCCACGCCGAGCCGGTGCAGTGCGGGCTGTCGCGGAGGGCGCCGTCCATGAGCGTCAGGTACGCCTCCATGAGCGCCCCCGCCGGGCCGTAGAAGTGGTGGCAGAAGTCCTTCGTCAGCGCGTCGGCGTCGGCCGTGTGGTCCCACATGAGCTTCGCCGCGACGTAGTTGGAGTGGAGCGTCGCGGCGTAGTTCGGGAACGTCTCGACGCGCCACCCCCTCACGCCGAGCCGGTGGCACTCCGGGATTTCGTCGCGGAGCCGGTGGACGAGCAGGAACGGGAAGCCGGGGTCGGCGAGGTTGCTCCAGTAGCCGCGGTCGTACAGCTCGGGGAGGAGCTTCCCCCACTCCTGGTACAGCCACTTCGCGTAGCTCTTCTCGGGCGCCGCGGGGTTGCTGAACCCGTGCACGCGGTCGAGCGCGATCGGGGCCAGCGCCCCGGTAATCCGCGGGTCCGGCTTCCACTTCACCGGCGGCCGCATGTACGAGTGGTAGATGTAGAACGCCAGCTTCACGTCCTTGTGGTCCGGCCCCAACTCCTCCAGCACGCGGTTGAAGAACCACACGTAGCGGTCCGTCACCGACGGCTCGTTCGAGAACGGGTCGAAGTCGCCGCCGTCGAGTTTGCGGCAGTCGGGGCACTCGCAGAACCCGCGGCCGTCGTTCGGCCCCATACCGATGACCGGGCCGAGCCCCTTCTTGCGCCGCGCCTTCACCTCCGCGACCACCGCCTCCAGCACCTTCGGGTTCGAGACGCAGTGCTGCCGCGCCACGCGCTTGTCGCCGACGAGGGCGTACAGCTCGGGGTTCGTCTTGAACGCGGGCACGCCGGGGAGCCCGTGCGCCCCGGGGAACACCGGCCCGCCGCAGCGGACGCGCACCTGCCAGTCGCGGTCCGGCATCTGGAACCACCGGCTCGGGAACGACGGCGCCTGCGCCGTCTCCTGCTCGCGCACCGTGATGGTTTTCGCTTCCGGGATGACGGTGCCGAGGGGGCCGGGGAGGAACCAGCGGACGCCCTGCTGCTCCAGGAGTTCGCACACCGCGAAGTGCGTCCCGTCGCCGACGCCGGCGGCGAGGACGTGCGCCTTCGTCGCCCGGAGGACGAACGTGCCGCCACCCTTCCCCTTCGCCGCGAGCGTGGCTTCCAGCTTCGGCAGCGCCGCCCGGCCGAGGACGACGGGCGTGGTGCCGTCCATCCGCATGCGGTCGAGGACAGCATCGATCGTCTTCGGGTCCGCGGTGACGGTGCGGAGCTTCGCCCCCGACATCTTTTCGACGTGCTCGACCAACTCCTTCGCGGCGAGCTTCTCGGCCGCGTCGGGCTCCGGCGGCAGCACCACGACGGCGACGGCGGCCCCGTTGCGAACGAGCGTCGCGGCTGCGGCGGCTGGGACGAACGCCACGACGAGCAGCGAGGCGACGAGGAAGCGGCTCACGGGGCGGCTCCGGGGTGGGACGGCGGGTCTGCGAAGTGTGACGCGCCGGCCGCGCGCCGTCCACCGGGAATCAGCCGCCGCGGCGGAGCGTCACGAGCGCGACGCCCGGCGCCCCGAGCTCGACGGGCACGCGCCACGCGCCCACTTCGCCACCCGCCGCACGCTCCAGTTTTCCACCCGCCGTCACCCGCTGCACGTCGTACCGCGTCGCCCCCGCCCACGGCGCCGGCGAGAGGCGCACCACGACCGGCCCCGCACGCCCCCCGCTCCGGGCGAGCAGCACCGCCGCGTCTCCCGCGTCGGGCGACGCGGCCGCCAGCGCCGCCACGCCGTCCGGCGGGGTGGACAGGAGCCGCAGACGGCCGCCCAGCCCGGCGGCCCGCGCGAACGCCCGCACGGCGGCGAACGTCGCCGTCGCGGTGCCGTGCGGGCCGAACAGCCCCATCCCGCCGGGCTCCGCGGTGAACAGGTTGGCCGCGTCCACCGGCGCGTCCTGAAGGCCGACCAGCGCCGCCGCCGCGAACGCCGCCCCCTCGACGCCGCTCACCCGGTCGTACCACCGCTGCCGCGCCTCGGCGTCGGTCGACAGCATCCCCGCCCAGTCGTTCCCGGGCAGGTGGTTCCACTCGTTCAGGTGGCTCTCGGCGGCAGTGAACCCGGCCGCGTCCAGCAGCCGACGCACGCCGGCGGCGCGGCGCGAGAGTTCGCCCGGGTCGTTCGTGTAACAGTGCCACGAGAAGAAGTCGAGGGGCACGGCGTCGGCGCGGCACCGCGCCAGGAAGTTCGTCACGAACGGCGGCGGGTCGAGGCGCTCGCCCTCCAGCCGGCCCGGGTTGCCGACCGCGGGACCGCCGACCTTCAGTTCCGGCAGCGCCGCCCGCAGCGCCTTCGCCGTCAGGCCGTACAGGCGGACGTAGTCGTCGTCGGTGCCGGTCCAGCAGGCGGGGCGGTTGTCGGGTTCGTTCCACACCTCCCAGTAGCGGATGGGGTGGCGGAACCCGCCGGCCCAGCCCGCGGTGTAGTGCCGGGCGATGCCGACGCACACCGCCGCCCACCGGGCCGGGTCGCGCGGCGGCCGGGCGTGCCGCTTCACCCGCTGGTGCTCGATGCTCTCGCCGAGCCGGAACACCACCTTCGCGCCGGTCGCCAGCACCGCCGCCACGTACTCGTCGGTGCGCTCGAAGTCGTAGCTGTCGGGCCGGTCGGGGTCGGCAACGGGGTTCGGGAAGACGGTGTGGACGTCCACGACGTCGGGGTTCGGCCAGCGGCAGTCGTGCAGGCGGGCGAGCGGGAACGCGGCCTCCCGCCAGCGCGCCGACAGGTCGAGGGTGCCGCCGACCGCGAGGG
>JBGAQM010000027.1:0-29297 GCA_044220735.1 Urbifossiella sp.
ATCACATCATCCTCCAGGGTGCCACGGTCCGGCCCCGCCCGCCGGAGAGGCGGCAGGGCGTGGGGGCCGGTGAGGGCGATTCTAGCCCGCCCGGCCCCGTGCGGACATACAGACGCCCGGCGCGGGTCTGACATTCGATTCCCGCCCGACTTCATCCGAACGCCGCCGGCTGGCCGGTCGATTCCAGCACGCTCATCCACAGGTCGCCGTTCGGGTCGACCGTGTGCCGGTCGCGCACCGCCAGCGGGATCGGCAGCAGCACGAACCGGCCGTGCCACCGGCTCACCACCACCTCCGTCCGCCCGGCCATCGCCGCGTGGACGGCGTTGTGCGCCAGCCGCAGGCAGTACACCGCGTCGAACGAGTTCGCCTTCACGCTCCGAATCGAGTAGCTCGGGTCGATGTACTTGAGGTTCAGCTCCAGCTTCGCCGCCGCGAAGTCGGCGGTGATCCGCTCTTTCAGGAACAGCCCGATGTCGTTGAGCCGGGGATTCCCGGACGCGTCCGCCCCGCGTGCCTCGCCGAGGAGTTCCTGCCCCACTCCCTCGGCCACCACCACGACCGCGTGCCCGGTCCGCTCCACCCGCCGCCGCAGCACGGCCAGCAACCCGGCGTCGCCGTCGAGCCCGAACGGCACCTCGGGGATGAGCACGAAGTTCGCGTCGTTGCGGGCCAGCGCCGCGTAGCAGGCGATGAACCCCGAGTGCCGGCCCATCAGCTTCACCAGCCCGATGCCGTTCGGCGACGCCTTCGCCTCGGCGTGCGCCGAGTGGATCGAGTCGGCGGCCACCGAGAACGCCGTCTGGAAGCCGAAGCTCTGGTCGATGAAGCTGATGTCGTTGTCGATCGTCTTGGGGATGCCGACGACGGCGATCTTCCGGCCGCGGGCGTGAACCTCGCGGCAGATGGCCTGCGCCCCGCGGAGGGTGCCGTCGCCGCCGACCACGAATAGCACGTTCACGCCCATCCGCTCCAGGCAGTCCACGATCTCGCCGGGGTCCTGCTCGCCGCGCGACGTGCCGAGGATGGTGCCGCCGGCCTCGTTGATCTGGCTGACCGACTGCGGGGTCAGGTCCACGACCGGCCGCTTGTACTTGGGGATGAACCCCTGGTAGCCGTTGCAAAACCCGCTGATGCGGCGGACGCCGTAGAGGAAGTGCAACTCCATGACGAGCGCCCGGATCACGTCGTTGAAGCCGGGGCAGAGGCCGCCGCAGGTGACGATGCCGGCGTGGGTCTTGGACGGGTCGAAGTAGATTTCGGGCCGCGGGCCGGCGGGCTCGAACCCGGGGATGTCGTCGGGCGAACTGCCGCGGCGGGCGAGGGCGGAGGCGGTGTCGTCGAACAGGACGCGGTCGGTGGGGTCGACGTTGTAGTAGCTGCGCTCGCGCCGCTTGAGGAGGTGGAGCATCGGCGACTCGATGCGGCACGGGCCGAGCGAGCTGACGACGAGTTCGTCGCGGTTGACCACGGGGTGTACTCCACGCCCCCGCGGTGCCGCGGGCGGGGGGACGGGAGAGGGAGCGGTGGAGTGATTCTACGGACATCACGCGCCGAGCACGCGCGCGAACCACGACCGCCGCACCGCCGGCATCGGCACCGGCAGCGCCGACCCGCGGAGCACCGCGGCCCCCCACTCCTCGCCGGCCCGCCGCGCCGCCGCGCGGCCGGCCAGCCCCCGCAGCGCCCGGTAGCCCGCGGCCAGCAGCGGCCGGCGGCGGTCGATGCCGTGCCCGTCCGACCCGATGACGTGAATCATCCCCGCGCCCGCCCATTCACGCAGGCCGCGGGCCATGTCGTCGTCCCACGGGTCGGCCAGCGCCGCGGCCGTCACCTGAATCAGGCACCCCCCCGCGACCCACGCGGCTGCCCGCGGCGGGTCGAACAGCAGCGGCGGGTAGCGCTCGGCGTGGGCGATCACCAGCCGCGTCGGCGCCACCGCCGCGGCCAGCGGCAGTACGTCCACGAAGTCGCGGTGCGGCATCTCGACCAGCAGATACGCCCCCGTGTCGCCGATCGTCAGTAGCTTCCCCGCCCGCCAGTCGGCGAGCGTGTCCGGGCCGAGCATCACCTCGCCGGTCGGGTGAACGGACAGCTTCACCTTCTTCCGAGCGAGCTCCGCCGCGAGCGCCGCCGTGGCGGTCCGGAGGCGGTCCGGCGTGTTATCGGGGTAATCCGCGTTCTGATGTGCCAGTGCTGTGGCGAATCCGGCCCCCTCGTTGACCAGGAACCGGCACATGGCGACGGCTTCGGGCGGCGTGGCGGGGCCGTCGTCGAGGCCGGCGAGGAGGTGGACATGGGTATCGGCCAGCGGCATCGACGAATACCCGTCAGTCTAACAACGCAACATGTTTCCGCGACCCGGTGGGGGGCGCGGCGGAAACAATCATTTCACCCTGATGGTCAGCGGTTGTACAGCTTCCGGTCGCGGAGATACTCCTCGACGGCCCGTGGCACCAGATATCGGACACTCATCCCGTCGGCGACGGCCCGGCGCAGTTCGCGGCTGGCAATCTCGATCATCGGACACGCGACGTACCGCAACCGGACGCCCTCGGTGGGGAGGTCGAGCGCTTTCGCCAGCCGGTCGGGGGTCCAGAGCATGACGCCGGGCCGCGGCACGACGACGAGCGACGCAAGTTCGACGACGCGCCGCGGTTCGTACCACCCGGGCAGGTCGGGGAGGCCGTCGGAGCCCATGAGCAGCGCGAACTCGGCGCCCGGGTGCCGCCGGCGGAGTTCGGCCAGCGTCTCGGCGGTGTAGCTGGGCGGCGGCAGTTCCTTCTCGATGCGCTCGATGCGGAAGGCGGGGTGGCCGGCGACCGCGAGTTCGAGCATGTCGCAGCGGTGCTCGAACCGGGTGACCGCGGCCGCGGCCTTGTGCGGCGGGTGGTAGCTCGGCAGGAACCACACCTCGTCGAGCCCCGCCTGGTCGCGGCACTGCTCGGCCAGGATCAGGTGGCCCATGTGGACGGGGTCGAAGGTGCCGCCGAAGATGCCGATGCGCATGAGGTAGGTGTACGAGGTGCGCCTGTCAGATGCAGCGGCGCAGGTGCTCGGCCGCGGCCTCCGGCGCCACGGCGGTGACGAAACAGCCGCCGCCCCACTCGAACCCGGCCGGCGTGGCCGTACGCGGCAGCACCTCCAGGTGCCAGTGGTAGTGCGGCAGTTCGGGCGACCGCAGCGGCGCCGTGTGCAGCACCCAGTTGAACGCGACCGGCCCGAGCGCCGCGTCCAGCGCCGCGACCACCCGCCGCACCACGCCCGCGAGTTCGCCCACGTCGGCGTCGCCGGTCGCCTCGAACCGGGCGCCGTGGGCCTTCGGCAGCACCCAGACCTCGTACGCGAACCGCGGAGCGTACGCCGCCACCGCCACGAACCCGGCCGTCTCGCACACGAGCCGCGGGCCGCGTCGCTCGGCCTCGACCAGGTCGCAGAACACGCACCGACCCGTGCGCGCGTGGTGCACGCTCGCGGCGTCGAGTTCTTCCTGTACGAGCGGCGGCACGAACGGCGTGGCGACGAGTTGGGCGTGAGCGTGGGCCAGCGACGCGCCCGCCGCGGCGCCGACGTTCTTGAACGCCAGCGTGTACTCCAGCCGCGGGTCGGCGGCGTGCGCCGTGATCCGCTCGCGGTACGCCCGGAACAGGCCGTGGTACGCCCCGCCGGGCAGTTCGGCCGCGCGCACGACGTGCTCCGGGCAGGCGATGACGACCTCGTGCCGGCCGACGGCCGGCGCGTCGGGTTCGACGGCCGGGTAGCGGTTGGGGACGACGCGTAGCCGCCAGCCGGGGCCGTTCGGGGCCGTGCCGGGGTCGCGGTCGGCGAACAGTTCGCCGGGCGTGTCGTGTTCGTTGCCGGGGCAGAAGGGGCAGTCGGCCGGCGGGTCCGGGTCCGGCGGCGCCGGGGAAGGCGCCATCGGCCGCAGCCCCCGGGCCGGGGCTACGACCGACCGCCGGCCCGTGACCGGGTCGCGGCGGAACTCGGGAAACGCCGACGCCCGGGGGACACTTCCCCCGGGCGCGGGCGCGAGCGGGTCGGGCGTCACGGGCCGTTGTTCCCGGCGGCCGAGCCGCGGACGCCGTAGAACGTCCGCGGCGTCTGGTTGATATGCCCTTCGCCCGCCATGACGCTGAGGTCGCCGGCGTTTTGGATGACGTTCGGGAACACGAACGTCTCGCCGACCGCGAAGTTGATGTAGCGGGTGTACCCGGCCGGGTACGGGTTGAAGTCCGATTCGATCTGGCCGGAACTGTTCCCGTTGAACGACCGGACCCGCGGGGCCTCGGTGATGGGCGTGAACTGCGCGGCGGCGAAGATCTCGTCGGACAGTGCGCTCTCGGTGCTGCCGACGGCCACCACGAGCCCGTTGCGGCCCGCCTGGTCGAACGCGAAGTACGACCGTCGCAGGTCGCCCGTGCCGCCGAACACCTTCAGCAGCGGCGCCCCGCCCTCCCCCGGGCCGGTGACGATCTCGTCGCCGGCGTTGGCCCCGCCGGCGGTGCTCAGGACGTCGCCGACGGCCACGTTCACCCCGTTGCGGAAGCTCGACTCGTAGGCGAAGAACGACGAGAACGCAGACCCGTTCTCGTTGAACACGCGCACGACCGGCCCGCCGCCGTACCCGGCGCCGACGACGATTTCCTCGGTGGCGGTGGCGAGGTTCAGCTGCCCGCCGGCGACGTTCACGCCGCCGCGGAAGCTCGACTCGAACGCCAGGTACGACCGGATCATGTTGCGGTTGTTCGGGTTGAACACCTTCACCACCGGCCCGCCGCCGAACCCCGGTCCGGTGATGATCTCCTGGAACGTGTCGCCCGTCACCACGTCGGCAAGGGCCACGTTCACGCCGCCCGTGAACGAGGGCTCGTAGGCCAGGAACTCGGCTTCCAGGACGCCGGCCAGGCTGAAGACGCGGACGTAGGGCTGTTGGCCCTTGCCGGAGCCGACCACGATCTCGTTCTCGACGGCCCCGAGCGCGACCTCCGGGAACACGTCGCCGACGGCAATGGTCTCGCCGCCGTCCAGCTGGAACGGGGAGAACGACGGCACGTCGCGCTCTTCGAGGCGCTCGAAGCCGAGGGCGGAGCGGCGCCGGACGGGCGGGGTGGACATGATGACTTCCTCCGGAAGCTCGGTCAACGGCCGGGCGGCCGCCGGGTCGCGATCCCTGTAACCACGACGTAGTTTGGACCCCGGTCGATTGGAGGGCAAACCGGAAACGCGCGTTGCCGCCGAGTCCGTGGCGAAAACGGCCGGGTGGCGCCGGCCGGGCCGGAATGTCGGGCGGGGAGTCGTGGGCGTGTCCGGCGGGTCGGCCGGCCGCGCCGGTCAGAAATTCCCGAGGGTCTTCCGGAATCGCTCGATCGAGGCCCGCACCTCGACCGCCCCCTCCTCGGCGTTGGCCCACCCGAGCGGTTCGATGGTAACGCCCTCCAGCACCTTGTACGTGCTGAAGAAGTGCTCGACCTCGCGGAGGAAGTGGTGGGGCACGTCGTCGAGGGCGCGGATGTCGCCGAACAGCGGGTCCTTGTGCGGCACGGCCAGGAGCTTGAAGTCGTTCTGCCCCTTGTCGCGCATCTTGAACACGCCGACGATCCGGGCCTCGATCAGGCACCCGCTGAACGTCGGCTCGTTGACCATGACGAGGATGTCGGACGGGTCGCCGTCCTCGGCGAGGGTCTGGGGGATGAACCCGTAGTCGCCGGGGTACATGGTGGACGAGTAGAGGTAGCGGTCCATCTTGATCATGCCGGTGGCCTTGTCCACCTCGAACTTGGTCCGCCGGCCGCGGGGGATCTCGACGATCATGTTGGCGACGCCGGTCTCGCCGGTGCCGGGCGGGATCATCATGTAGTCGCGGACGTAGTCGCGGCGTGCGAACATGCGGGCCTCGGGTGCCGGGGTCGTGCGGATAACTTACGCCCGCCCGCCGCCGATGCGAGGCCCGATCGACCTTCGCCCGCCGGTCGCCCCGCGCGGCCGGGCGGGCAGGTGGTTCCCGCCAACCCCGCCATCGGGTATGCTCGAGTGCACTCCCCCACGGACCCGGGGCCGCCGCGTTACCAACACGGGAGCGCCACATGGCCGCAAAGTTCGAGATCCACAAGTCGGCGAACGGGCAGTTCTTCTTCCGCCTCAAGGCGGGGAACGGCGAGATCATCCTCGCCAGCGAGATGTACAGTTCGAAGGCCGCGGCCGAGGGCGGCGTGGCGTCGGTGAAAACGAACGCCGCCGACGACGCCCGGTTCGAGCGGAAGACGTCGAAGGCCGGCGAGCCGTACTTCGTGCTGACGGCCGCGAACGGCCAGACGATCGGCAAGAGCGAGATGTACTCGGGGACGTCCGCGATGGAGAAGGGCATCGCCTCGGTGACGACGAACGCCCCCGCCGCCGCGGTCAACGACCTGACCTGACCGCGGCTACTTCACCGCCGTGGCCAGCGTGCTGCCGACGTAGTCGCGGTTCAGCTGCGCGATGTGTTCGACGCTGATCTCCTTCGGGCACGCCGCCTCGCACTCGTTGATGTTCGTGCAGTGCCCGAAGCCCTCGCGGTCGTGCGCCGCCACCACCGCCCGCACCCGGTCGTGCCGCTCCGCCTGGCCCTGCGGCAGGTGCGCGAGGTGGCTCACCTTCGCCGACGTGAACAGCATTGCCGACGCGTTCGGGCACGCCGCCACGCACGCCCCGCAGCCGATGCACTCGGCCGCGTCCATCGCCAGTTCCTGCTGCGCCTTCGCCACCGGCAGCGAGTTGCCGTCCGGCGCGCCGCCGGTGTTCACCCCCACGAACCCGCCGGCCTGGATAATGCGGTCGAACGCGCTGCGGTCGGTACACAGGTCGCGGACCACCGGGAACGCTTTCGCCCGCCACGGCTCGATGGTGATGCTGTCGCCGTCGTTGAAGCTGCGCATGTGCAGCTGGCACGCCGTCGTGGCGCGCTCCGGGCCGTGCGCCTGTCCGTTGATCATCAGGGCGCACGACCCGCAGATGCCCTCGCGGCAGTCCTGGTCGAACGCCACTGGCTCCTCGCCCTTCAGGATGAGCTGCTCGTTAAGGATGTCGAGCATCTCGAGGAACGACATGTCGGGGCTCGCCCCGTCGAGCGGGTACGTGACCATCCGGCCGGGGGCGGTCCGGTTCTGCTGCCGCCAGACGTGGAGCGTCAACTTCATAACGGGTGTCCGGGGCGAACGGCCGGCGTCAGCCGGCTGGTGATTGGTTCGGGTGCGTTAGGCAACGACCAGCCGGCTGACGCCGGCCGATCGCCTACTTGTAGCTCCGCTCCGCCAGCTTCACGTTCTCGAACACCAGCGGCTCGACGTTTCGGATCGGTTCCTTGTCGGGGCCGGTGTACTCCCACGCGGCCACGTGAGCGAACTCGGCGTCGTTCCGCTTCGCCTCGCCGTCCGGCGTCTGGTACTCGACGCGGAAGTGGCCGCCGCAACTCTCTTCGCGGGCCAGCGCGTCGCGGGCCAGCAATTCGCCGAATTCCAGGTAGTCGGCCACCCGGTTGGCCTTCTCCAGCGCCGTGTTCAGGTCGTCGGCCGAACCCGGCACGTTTACGTTCTGCCAGAACTCGGCCCGCAACTCCTGCAACTTCCCGATCGCGGCCGTCAGGCTCGCCCGGCTGCGGGCCATGCCGACGTTGTCCCAGATGAACTTGCCCGACTCGCGGTGGAAGTCGTTCGCCGTCTTCTTCCCCTTGATCGCCAGTAGCTTCTTGATCTTCTCCGTCGCCTCGGCCTCGGTGCGCCGCACCTCCGGGTGGTCGAGCGGCAGCGCCCCCGGCTTCTCGCCGGCGAGCCAGTTCGTCAGCGTGTACGGCAGCACGAAGTAGCCGTCGGCCAAGCCCTGCATCAGCGCCGACGCGCCGAGCCGGTTCGCCCCGTGGTCGGAGAAGTTGGCCTCCCCCGCGACGAACAACCCCGGCACGTTCGACATCAGCTCGTAGTTCACCCACAACCCGCCCATCGTGTAGTGGACGGCGGGGTAGATGCGCATCGGCCGCTCGTAGCCGCTCTCGGCGGTAATCCGCTCGTACATCTCGAACAGGTTGCCGTACTTGTCGGCGATCTTGTCCTTGCCCTGCTTGGCGATGGCGGCGCCGAAGTCGAGGTAGACGCCGCGGCCGCCGGGGCCGACGCCGCGGCCGTCGTCGCACGCCTCCTTCGCGGCCCGGCTGGCGATGTCGCGCGGGGCCAGGTTGCCGTAGCTCGGGTACTTCCGCTCCAGGAAGTAGTCGCGGTCCCCTTCGGCCACCTGCGACGGGTGCTTGCCGGCGTCGGCGGCGTTCTTCGGCGCCCACACCCGGCCGTCGTTGCGGAGGCTCTCGCTCATCAGCGTCAGCTTCGACTGGTGGTCGCCGGTGACGGGGATGCACGTCGGGTGGATCTGCGTGTAGCACGGGTTGGCGAACAACGCCCCGCGCTTGTGCGCCCGGTACGTGGCGCTGACGTTGCACCCGTTGGCGTTCGTGCTGAGGTAGAACACGTTGCCGTAGCCGCCCGTCGCGAGAACCACGGCGTCGGCGGTGAACGACTCGATCTTCCCCGTTTCGAGGTGCCGCGTGACGATGCCGCGGGCGCGGCCGTCGGAAACGATCAGGTCGATCATCTCGCAGCGGGGGAACATCTTCACGTTCCCGGCGCCGATCTGCCGGCTGAGCGCCTGGTACGCCCCGAGGAGCAACTGCTGGCCGGTCTGCCCGCGGCAGTAGAAGGTGCGCTGGAGCTGCGAGCCGCCGAAGCTGCGCGTGTCGAGCAGGCCGCCGTACTCGCGGGCGAACGGCACCCCCTGGGCGACGCACTGGTCGATGATGTTCACCGACTCCTCGGCGAGCCGGTGGACGTTCGCCTCGCGGCTGCGGAAGTCGCCGCCCTTGATGGTGTCGTAGAAGAGGCGGTGGACCGAGTCGCCGTCGTTGCGGTAGTTCTTGGCGGCGTTGATGCCGCCCTGGGCGGCGATGCTGTGGGCGCGGCGGGGCGAGTCCTGGTAGCAGAACGACAGGACGTTGTACCCGAGCTCGGCGAGCGTCGCGGCGGCGGCCCCGCCGGCGAGGCCGGTGCCGACCACGAGGACGGTGTACTTCCGCTTGTTGGCCGGGTTGATGAGCCGCTGGTTCTCCTTGAACCGCGTCCACTTCTCGGCCAGCGGGCCGCCCGGCACCTTCGGATCGAGATTCATGGGTCCACCCGAGGCGAAGCGCGCCCGCCGCGGCGGGCGTGCCTTCAGTGTGTTCAGCCCGCCGCGTACTGCGACTTGAGCCACCCGAACTGCACCGCCAGCACCAGCGCCACGTTCCCGATCAGGATCGTGAGGGCGATGAGCAGGCCGAGGACGTCGATGGCGCCGCGGAGGCGGGCGTTCTTGAGGCCGAGCGTCTGGAACACGCTCGGGATGCCGTGCCGCAGGTGGACGAACAGCACCGCCTGCGCCACGAGGTAGATGCCGATCATCCACACGTTCGAGAAGCCGGACACGACCATCTCGTAGACGTTGTGCCGGCCCTTCACGTCCTGGAGTTCCAGGTAGTTCCGCCACACCCTCTGGCCCGTCGCGGGGTCGATCACCTCCACCCCCTTCACCCACCCGAACGTGTAGTGGGCGAGGTGGAACAGGGTGAACAGCCCGACCACGACGCCGGTGTAAACCATCGTCCGGCTGGCGATCCCGGCCTGCGCCGGCTTGTACACGTGGTACGGCACCGGCCGCGCCGCCACCGACCGCAGCTTGAGCCGCAGGGCGAGCGCGAGGTGCAGGGCGAACAGCGTCAAGAGCCCGCCGCGGGCGACCCAGATGAGGGCGCCGAGGTCGTGCTTGAGGAAGTAGGCGTAGCCGTTGATCGCGTCCGGCCCCTGAAGCACCTTCAGGTTGCCGATCATGTGGAAGACGACGAACCCGACGAGCGCCGTGCCGGTGAGGGCGACGAGGATCTTGGCGCCGACCGTGGAGTCGAGGAGGGCGGCGCCGAAGGCCCGGGCGTCCGGTCCCTTGCGGGGTTTGGCCGGCCCCTTCGGGTGGCGAACGCCGGTGGTCGCAGTTTCCATGCGCGGTTGCGGGCGGTAGGGGCTGGGGCGGGTCGGCTCCATCATTCTAGTGAGGCACCCGCACCACGTCCCACTCCTAACCGCCCGCGGCGGGGGCGGGCAACCATCGGCGGGCGTGGAATCGATGCCGATTTACGCGTTCTACTTGGGCGTCGAGAGCGGCCGCGTCCAGACGTCGGCCATCAGCTCGTAGATCGCGGGCTCGGTCTCCTTCAACTCCGCCCGGGTGAACGGGAAGAAGTCGTTCACCCCGAAGTACGACTCCGTCATCTCGGCGAAGAACTCCATCGGGTTCGTCAGCGCGTAGTGCTTCACCCGCCGGCCGTCGTAGAGCAGCGTCTTGTCGCCGCGGCCGCCCTTCTTGTACGCCTCGAACGCCTCGCGGACCCGCGGGTTGTCGAACCCCAGCACCTGGTCGTGGTAGGCGTGCGCCAGTTCGTGCAGGATCACCCAGGGCTGCTCGTTGATGTTCCGCTTCGTCGCCAGGTCCGCGGCCCGCGGCAGGTGGACGCACTTCGCCAGGTTCGTGGCGTACCCGTTGGACTTCAGCCAGCCGGCGCTCGGGTGGTACTGCATCGGACCGATCTTGCCGTAATTCAGGTCGAGCTGGATGGTCACCGCCTGGAGTTTTTCCACCCGGTCCGGCGGCACCACGACCTTGATGTCGGCCAGCTTATTCTCCAGGAACCGCAGCGCCTTCCGCCGCAGGTCGTCGTTCTCCGGCCGCAGCAGCCGGTCGTCCACGCGAATGTTCCAGCCTTCGACCCGCTGCGTGGTGTGGGCGGTCGGCAGCTGCGCCACCGGCCGCGGCGGCGGGGCGACCGGCGGCGGCCCGGCGGCCGCGGCCGCCACGATCACGACGAGGAGGAGCGGGGCGAGGAGACGGCTCATGGGGTCAGCGCTCGTAGCGGGAGAGGAACAGCGTCACTTCCTCGGCGGCGATGGCGTTCTTGATGTCCGTGCCGACGACGCCCGAGACGGCGACGCCGATCACGCGGCCGGCCGCGTCCGTGACCGGGCCGCCGGAGTTGCCCTTTTCGATCCCGCCGTTCAGTTGGACCTCGCGCCGCTGCCGGTCGCCGCCGGACCGGATGCTGCTGACGGTCGTCTTGTTGACCGTGATCTCCTGCCCGAGCCGCTCGCCGAGCGGGAACCCGAACGTGTACACCTCGTGCGTCTCGCGGAGCGCGAGAGTGTCGCCGACCTTCAGCGTGTCCGGGGCCGGGGCACCCTCGACTTCCAGAATCGCCAGGTCTTTTCCGGCATCCTGAAGCTTGACTTCGGCCCGGTGCGTGCGGGCCTGCGGCGTGCCACTCTCCGTCACGACCTCCACCCGGCCTTCGTGGTTGATCACGTGCGCGTTGGTGACCACCAGCCCCTTCTCGACGAAGAACCCGCTGCCGGAATGGATTTCCTTCTTGCCGGTGACGCGGATGTACACCGTCGCCTTCTTGATCCGCGCCAGCGTGGCGTCGTCGATCCGCCCGCCGGTCGCGGCCGGCGGCTCGGCCTTCCCCTTCGGCGGGGCAGCCTTAACCACCTCCGGCGGCTTGTCTTTCGTGGTCGGGCCGGCCCGCGACCCGCCCGCGATCATCCACACCACGACGCCGACGGCGACCATGCCGAGGAGCGCAACGGCCCCGCCGCCGACGGCGATGAGCGTCCAGTTCGGCGCGGCCGGCGCGGGCGTTCGGGTCGGGGCCGGTTCGCGCTCGCGGAAGGCCAGTCGGTCGTCCACGGCGAACGAGTCGTCGAACGCGGGCGGAGCCGGTGCCGCGGCCGGCAACGCCGGAAGGGTCATCGGCTTCTGGCACGCGGGGCAGGTGACGACCGAGCCCCCGAGGCCGTCGGCGACGGTGAGCGCCTGGCTACAGGACGGGCAGTGGACGACGGGCATGGCGGACGTTCCGGGCAGCGGGGGAACGGTAATTCTCCCCGGAAGTCGCCGGGTGGGCAAGCCCCGCGTGTGTCACGCGCTCGGCGTCGGCGGGCTGCCGGCGCCGACCTTTGCCGCGCGCCGGGTCTCGCGCCAGTGGCGGTAGCCCTTCGTGATCATCGGCAGGATCGACAGGAACACCACCACGATCACCACCTTGTCGACGTGCTTGGCGATCATGAACTCGGGGCCGAACACCTGCTTCAGCGCGTCGTCGAGGAAGTACCCGATCGCCAGCATGCTCGTGATCCACGCGACGCCGCCGACGACGTTGAACGTCAGGAACGTTCGGTACTCCATCTTCGCCGCCCCGGCCACGACCGGGACGAATGTGCGGATGATCGGGATGAACCGGGCGATGATGATCGTCTTGCCGCCGTGCCGCTCGTAGTACGCCTTCGCGGCGTGGAGGTGTTCGCGCTTGAAGAACCGGCTCGACGGCCGGTTGAAGATCGCCGGCCCGGCCTTCGCCCCGATCCAGTAGCCGACCGTGTCGCCGACGACGGCGCAGGCGATGAGGCTGAGTGTGAGCGGCAGCATCGGCCAGTCGGCGGTGCGGGCGACGATGCCGGTGACGACGAGGAGCGAGTCGCCCGGCAGGAGGAAGCCGATCAGCAGGCCGGTCTCGGTGAACACGATGAGGTTCACCGCGGCGAACGCCGTCCACATGACGCCGGGGGCCTTGAGCGCCTCGACGTAGCGCTCCGGGTGCGGCAGGTTCCGCGGGTCGCCGAAGACGAGGATCAGGTTCCAGAGCTGGTTACAGAACTCGTCCATGGCGGCGGCGTTCCTGCGGGGCGGGACGCGGATAGGGTACGGGAACTACGTCGCACGCGGGAAGCCGAACCGCGGCGCGACGAAAAGCGCCCTTGCAATCCTTACACGTCCCCCAATACACTCCCCTTCCCCCGGTCCGGTTTCATCCGCACCGTCGGCACGAAGCCGCAGGGGGACTCACGGAGGGACCGCACGAATGGCCGCACGCAAGGACCCGCCCCCGCCCCCCGCCCGGCCGCCTCATCGGCATCAACGCCGAGTTCCTCGCCCCCAAGAACGGCACCGCCCACCTCAAGCTCAACGCCGCCTACCTCGACGCGATCATCGCCGCCGGGGCGCTGCCGGTCATCCTCCCGCCGCTCCGCAAGGACAACCTCGCCGAGATCGACGCGATCCTGGACACGGTGTGCGGCGTCATCCTGACCGGCGGCGCCGACATGGACCCGCGCCGCAACGGCCAGGCGCCGACGGCCGCGGTCACGCCGATGGCTGCCCGCCGCGAGGACGCCGACCGCTACCTGCTGGCCAAGCTCTTCGAGCGGAAGACGACGGTGCTCGGCATCGGCCTCGGGATGCAGCAGCTGAACGTGTTCGCCGGCGGCACGCTGTACCTGCACCTGCCGGCCGAGAACCCGCGGGCGATGCCGCACTACGACCAGACCGGCGCCCCGCACCGGCACATGGTGCTGATCGAGCCGAACACCCGGCTCGACGAGATCTACGGCGCCCCCGAGCTGCGGGTGAACAGCCAGCACCACCAGGCGGTGAACCAGCTCGGCAAGAAGATGCGCGTCGCCGCCCGCGCCCCGGACGGGGTGATCGAGGCGATCGAGAGCACCGACCCGAGCTGGTTCTGCGTCGGCGTCCAGTGGCACCCCGAGGCCGACACCGCCAGCGCCCTCGACGGGCAGATCTTCGAGTGCTTCGTGCAGGCCGCCGTCCGCAGCGCGGACGAACTGGTGGCGGCGTAGTCGTGTCGCGCGTGCTGGTCGGCCTCGCCGTCGGGTCCGGGCTCGAAGGGGCCGACGCGGCGGTGGTCCGGGGCCCCGGCGTCGGCCTCGCGCTGACGCCGGCCGTGCCGAAGGCCCTGCGCGTGCTGTTCCCGCCGGCGGCCCGCGACCAGTTGCGGCCCGGAGCCACACCCACGCCCGATCTCGTCCGCAACGTCGCCGACACCCTCGCCCACGCCGCGCGGACGGTGCTGGTGCAGGCGGGGCTGGCCGCCCGCGACGCCTTCGCCGCCGGGTTGCTTCCGCCGGCCCGCGCCGCGGACGCCCTCATCCCGTGGGCCGAGGTCGCCGACCGCGTCGCGGAACAGACAGGCATCAGCGTCGTCCACGGGTTCCGCGGCCGCGACCGCGCCGCCGGCGGCGGCGGCCAGCCGATCACCGCCGCCGCCGACTTCCTGCTGTTCAAGTCGGACGCCGAGGACCGCCTGCTGATCCACCTGGGATCGGTCGTTCAAGTGGTACACATCCCCGCCGGCGGCAAGCTAACGGACCTGACCGCGTTCGAGGCCGGGCCGGGGAACCAGCTGCTCGACGCGATGGCCTTCCACGGCACCCGCGGCCGCGACCTCAGCGACCCCGGCGGCAAAACGGCCGTGCAGGGCCGCTCGAGTGAGGCGATGCTGGAACGCTGGCTCGACCACCCGCACCTGACGCGGAAGCCGCCGAAGGCGGTTCATGCGGACGCCTTCGGCCGGTCGTTCCTCCTCGCGGCCTTCGACGCCGCCCGCCAGCTCGGCGCCGGCCTTCCCGACCTGCTGTGTTCCGCGACACACCTCATCGCCCGCGCCGCCGCGGCGCACGTGCCGAAGCCGACCGGCCCGCGGCGCGTGCTGCTGAGCGGCGGCGGCGTCCGCAACGGCTTCCTCTGGCAGCGACTCGGTCACGAATTCGAGGGCTTCCCCGTCGGTCGAACCGACGACGCCGGCGTGCCGCCGCTGGCGCGGAACGCCGCCGGCGCCGCGGTGCTGGCGGCGCTGACGTGCGACGGCGTTCCCGGGAACCTTCCCGTGTGGACCGGCGCCGCCGGCGGCCGCCTGATCGGCCACTTTGCCCCGGGCGACGGTCGCAACTGGGCGCGCCTCCTCTCCTGGGCCGCCGACCAGGCCGCCGACATGCCCCGCGCCTCGCGGGCGGCGTGAGGGGGCAGAAAAGCCGACGCGCTGCACCGGGTGGGCTGCGGCGGGCGTCTCTGTAGGATCGGAGACACCCCGCCGGACCCCGCCCGATGCGCTGGCTCCTCGTCGCCGTCGCCGTCACCGTCGTCGCGCTCGTGCTGCAGGCCGGGCTCGTCGCGTTCGCCGGGTACGTCCTCCTCGGCGTCTACCTTCTCAGCCGCACCCTCGCCCGCAACTGGGCAGAAAGCCTGTTCGCCGAGCGCAAGTGCCCCACCGACCCGCGCGAGGTCGGCGAGTCGGTCGAGGTCGCCGTCACGCTCCGCAACACCGGCGCGCTGCCGATCCTGTGGGTGCTCGTCGAAGACCTGTTGCCCGAGCGGATGCTCCGCCGCCCGACCCGCCTCGACGTGAAGGGGAAGCGCGTCCGCGTGGTCGCGCTCGGCTCGAAGAAGTCGAAGACGATCCGCTACACCGTCACGTTCCGCATGCGCGGCTACTACCCGGTCGGGCCGACGGTGCTGGAAACCGGCGACGTGTTCGGCCTCCACCGCCGGCACCGCGTCATCGGCGCGCCGGCCTACGTCATGGTGTACCCGAAGATCGTGCTGCTTCCGAAGTACGACTTCGCGTCGCAGCGGCCGATCGGCGAGGTGCGGTTGCAGAACCGCCTGTTCGAGGACGTGACCCGCACCGCCGGCGTCCGCCCGTACATCCCCGGCGACCCGTTCTCGCGCATCCACTGGCGTGCGACCGCCCGCACCGGCCAGCTCCACTCGCGGCTCTACGAGCCGACTAGCCTCGCCGGCGCGACCGTACTCGTGGACTTCCACGCCGACGGATTCCCGAGCCGCGGCGAGCCTTATCGCTCCGACCTGGTCGTGACGGTGGCGTGCAGCCTGGCGTATGCGGTGTCGGTGCTGAACCAGCAGACCGGGTTCGCGAGCAACGGCCGCGACGCTGCCGACCGCATCCGCGACGAGGCGCTGGCGAAGGGCGAGGGCGAGTACGCCAGCCGCGAGGGCGCCCGCGACCGCTTCGAGCTGAAAGAGGAATCGGACCGATTGCGGCCCGTGGTCGTGGACACACGGCGCGGGTTCGACCAGTTCCAGAAGATACGCGAGTCGCTGGCCCGGCTCGAACTTTCCGACGGGACGACGTTCGCCGGTCTGGCGCTGGAACTGGCGGCGCGGATGCCGAAGGACGCGACCGTGATGGCCGTACTGCCGCGGGTGCCGGTCGAGACGGCGGTGGCGCTCGGCACGCTGCGGCGGCAGGGGTTCGCGGTGTCGGCGTTCCTGGTGGGGCTGGACGAGACGGCCCGCCTGGAGGCACACGGCCGGCTGCTGGCCGAGACGGTACGCGACATCCGCTACGTGAACAGCGAGCAGGAACTGGCGGGGCTGGCGGCGAACACCGCCGTCGCGGCGCCGTCGAGCTACGCGGTTGACATTCCCCTTCTCTGAATACCGCTGTGCCCCCCGTGGACGCTTCCGACTTCGTGTAACGCGAAGCCGCAAGCGTCCGCGAAACTTGATTACCACCCCACGACCCCGATCTCCGCCAGCACCCGGCGCAGCGCCTCCAGGTGCTCCTCGTCCACGACCACCGCCGTCGGTCCGAGCCGTTCCGCGATCAGCTCCCGCGTCTGCGGCCACTGCATCACACCGTCGGTCGCCGCGTCCGTCGGGAAGCGCACGACCGTCTGTCGCGTCGCGCTCGGCGGCGGCAGCTTCGCCCCGGACAGGAACAGCCGACCGGCCGCGCTCAGCACCGCCCCAGTCCTGTCGAGGAACCACTGGTCGATGTCCGCGAGCGTCAGCCCCAGATCGGCCGCACGCCGCAGCGACGCCGGCGTCAGCCGGAACCGCCGCGCCGTGTGGCTCTCCGACGGCAGCGGCTCGGCGTAGCGGCCGATTTCCGCGTCCAGCAACAAATCGGCTTGCGCCGCGTCCACCGTCAGCGTCAACCCGTCGTCGGCGACGGTGACGCACCGCTGCGGCTTCCCCTCGTAGTCGCGGTTGGCGATCAGCCGGAGTTGCCCGAGCGGCGGCTCCTTGCCGTCGGCCGTCAGCCCGATGCGGTCGGTCAGTTTCACCGACACGATGCCGCGCGCCACGGCCGCGTCCAGGTCGGCGGCCGTGGGGAACTCCACGAGCACCGCGGAGGCGAACACCGTGATCCGCTCGCGCTTGTTCGACCAGCGTTGCAGCAGGTCGGCGACGCTCGGCGGCACCGGCCGCGCCGAGTGGCGGGCGAGCGCCTGGAGGATCATCGGCAGCGTCAGCCCCGACTCGAGGCCGCGGTAGGTGTGCTCGGGCGTGAGTTCGAGCGTACACGCGGGGCCGATCCCCTTCCACCGGGCGAACCGCGACAGCGTGCCGATCAGGACCGGCGTCAGCCCCTGGCGGTAGGCGAGGATTTCGGCGTTCGGCTGCACGAGCAGCGTCTGCGGGAACGCCGGCGGCCCCGGCGGCTCGGCGTCGTTCGCGTACAGGTGCCGGCCGAGCGCCGACAGCCGCACGGCGAACCCGCCGTTCACCGGCGCCGCCTCGACCAGCCGTAGCGGGTAACAGACGCCGAGGAGGTAGGCCGCGACCCACCCGGCCCCGCGGTCCTTCGATGCGGTCAGCCCACCGGCCCACGACGGGTGGTGCTCCCACAGCCACGCCGCCACGTCCGCCGGCGTCACCCAGCCGTCCTCGACCCCGGCCAGCAGGAGTAGCGCGAGCAGTCCCGCAGACGGCGCGGACCCCATGCCGCCCTCGGCGGGGGCGTAGCCGGTGAGCGGGTCCCAGGCTTCGACGTGCGGCAGCGCCGCGGCGAGGCGGACCAGTACCGGCGTGAGCCCGACGGCCCACTCGGGCGGGAAGGGCGCCGCCCGCAACTCCTCCGCGCCGGACTCGAGCAGCCCGGCGGTCGCGGCCCAGAACAGGGCGAGCACGCCCGCCTCGGGTACCGGCGCCAGCCCGTCGGCGATCGGGGCGCTCAACACCTCGTCGGCCTGGAGTCGTGTCTGGTCGCGCTTGAACAGCAGGTTCGCCTGCGTCATCCGCACCGGGCCGGCCGCCACCTGCTGCCACACCGCCGCGAGCCGCAGCGGCCATTCGAGCCCGTCCGCCACCCGCGGCGTCACCGCGACCGGCGGCTCGGCCGTCGCCAGGTTGGGCAGTTCCAGGTCTTCGCCGCGCGCCCGCGCGGCCACGGCCGGGTGCACGAACACGGTCGCGGCCATGCTCCCCGCCGAGCCCAGCCACGCCGCGAAGTCGCTGATCGGTGGCGCGTGCGGGTTCACCTCGGGGAACAGCAGCCCGTTTTCGAGCGCGACCTGGACCGGCGTGAACCCCTCGACGTGGCCGAGCGACGACAGCATCGCGATGAGGTGCCCGACCTTCCAGCGCGACTGCCGGCTCCGGCCGACGAGGGCCAGGAGCTTTCTTGCCGCGGGCGGCAGTTCCTTGACGCGGCGGTCGATGACCGGCGGGTTGAGGAGCGTGGCGACCGCCTTTTCGACCAGCTCCTCGACCGGCACCTGGGTGCGCGGCTTGACGAGCCGCCCGGCGACGGCGCGGAGGAGCGGCTCGGCGTAGGCGGTGAGGGCGGCGGCGGCGCGGGCGGACCAGTCGTCGGAATCCGGGCTCAGCAGCATCCAGGTGTTGTATCGCCCGGCGGGGTCGGCGGCGTGCGCGGATTACCCCACCCGCAGCACCGCCACGGTGCCGTCGCCGGCGCCGACGGCCAGAGCCTTGTCGTCCGGCGACCACGCCAGCGTCGTGGCCTCGGCGTCCTTGAACCGGTACTCGCCGACTTTCGGCACCTTCTTATTCGCCGGCTGCCAGAGGCCCACGCGGCCGTCTCGCGCCGTCGCCGCGACCAGGTAGCCGCGGCGCTGCCATGCCACCGCGGTGACCGTATCTTCCGGGCCTTCGAGCATCGCCGGCTGCGTCCCCTCCGGCCCCTTCGGACCGCCACAGTCCCACACGCACACCATCGGCCCGCCGCCGGTGGCGAGGTAGCGGCCGGACATGTCCCACGCCAGTTCTCGCACCTTCGACGGGTAGCCGGACATCTGCAAGTCTTTGCCGGACGCGACGTACCAGAAGTGGACCGTCGCGTCCTGGTTGCCGTGGGCCAACACGCTGCCGTCGGGGCTCCACGCCAGCGCCAGCGGCGACCCCTTCCACGCGAAGATGTGCTTCACGGCCCCTCCGGCGGCCAGGTCATAGACGTTCGCGGCTCCGTAGCCGAGGACGGCGAGTTGCTGTGAATTCGGCCGCCAGCCCACGTCGGTCACGGTGCCGGCCTGCGCGGGCGACGTGAACACGAGGTTCCCGGCGGCGTCCCAGACGCGGGCCATCTTTCCGGCGGCGGCGGCGAGCAGCTGCCCGGCGGGGTGCCACGCCAGCCGCTCGACCCACGCGGCGCTGCCGTCGAGCGCCCGCACCTCGGCGCCGCCGTCCCAGACGCGGACCTTGCCGTCCTGACCCGCCGTGGCGAGCAGATTGCCGTTCGGCTGCCACGCCACGGCGGCGGTGCCGAACCCGTGCCCCGGCAACTGGTGCACCGGCTTGCCGACGGCGTCGAAGACGGTGACCGGCCCACTGACCGCCGCGGCGGCGAGGAAGCGGCCGTCCGGGCTCCACGCCAGCCCGATGACGTGATCGGGGACCGTGCCCGACCAGCCGGGGCGAAGTTTGTGGTCGGATGTTCTCGCCATACTCCCTCCAAGCCGAAAGCCCGGGGACGGCCGTCCCCGGGCTTTCGCTCACGCCCAGACTCACTCCCACCTCGTCAGTCGTGCCGGAGCGCCTCGATGGGGTCGAGCCGCGCCGCGCGCTGGGCCGGGTACCAGCCGAACAAGACGCCCACGCCCACCGACACGAACAGCGACAGGAAGATGCTCGGCACGTGGACCACCGCCGGCAGGGCGCTCCCGGCGACCCACTTCCACACCACCGGCACCGTGAACACCATGCCGAGGCCGAGGATGACGCCGCACAGCCCCCCGACCGTCGTCTGCACCACGGCTTCCACCAGGAATTGCAGCGTGATGTCGCGCCGCTTCGCCCCGAGCGCCCGGCGGATGCCGATCTCCCGCGTGCGCTCCGTCACCGTCGCCAGCATGATGTTCATGATGCCGATGCCGCCGACCACCAGCGAGATCGACGCGATCAGCACGAGCAGGTTCGTGAACCGCTTCTGCGCCCGCTCGGCCTCCTCCAGCCGGTCGAGCGGCACCGTCACGGCGGTGTCCCGCTTGTAGTGGTCCTTCTCCAGCATCCGCTTGATCTCGTCGCCGACCGCCTGCACCCTCAGCCGCCCCTCGGCGGTGTCCACCTCGGCGTCCACGGTCAGCGTGACCTGGCTGATGTCCACCCGCTCGGCGCTGCGCGACCCGCTGGACCGGGTGAAGATGATGCCGCCGAACCGGGCCACGCTCGTCCGCAGGGGGATGTAGATGTCCTTGTTGTACTCCTCGGCCGCCTGGCTGCCGCCCGTGCCGCCGGTCGGCATCCGCTCCTTCGCGACCCCGACCACGCTGAACTTCATCGACCGCAGCAGCACCGAGTTGTTCAGCGGGTCTTCGGTCGGGAACAGCTTGTCGGCGATCTCCGAGCCGAGCACGCAGACGTTCTTCAGCTCCCGGTCGTCCGCCTCGACGAGGAACCGGCCGCGGGCCATCTCCAGCTGGTTGACGTCGGCGTAGCCGGGGACGGTGGCGATGACCCGGCTGATGCTCATCCGCTCCAGGTAGCGCGCTTCGGTGGGCTGGACGCGGATCGGCACCGTCCGGCTGATGGCGGCGCCGAACGTCTCGAACCGGCCGAGGTCCTTGTTGGTCAGGCCGTAGGTGGTGACGAACGACCGGTTCGCGGTGGACGAGTCGTCCGGCGGCTTCACGCTGCGGACGATGATGTTCGTGGCCCCCTGCCGCTTGATGTCGGCGAGCGCGTCCTGCATCGACCCCTCGCCGAACGCCATGAGCGAGATGACGGCGCTCGTGCCGATGATGATGCCGAGCACCGACAGGAACGACCGCAGCTTGTGGAGCCACAGGCTCTTGACGGCCAGCGACACGCTGCGGCGGACCTTCGCGGCCCCGACGCCGGTGAGGACGCGGCCGGTGACGAACAGCCACGCGAACAGCCCGAGTGCGAGCAGCACCGCGAGGCCGATCAGGGCGGGGTTCGTCGGCGACAGGGTGAGGTAGGCGTTCATGGGTGTGCGTCGTGGGTGGGGCGGGGCCGGCCCCGGCAGGCCGGCGGCCCGAATCAGTGCCCAACTCGGTGATCGTGCGGGAGTCGTTGCGGGTGTCGGACTCGACCATGCCGTCGCGGAGGCGGACCACCCGCCGCGCCCACTCGGCGATGTCGTTCTCGTGCGTCACCATGATGATCGTCTTGCCCGAGCGGTTCAGCGCCCGCAGCGTCTGCATGATCTCCACGCTCGTCTTCGTGTCGAGGTTCCCGGTCGGCTCGTCGCCCAGGATGAGGTGCGGGTCGTTCACCAGGCTCCGGGCGATCGCCACCCGCTGCTGCTGGCCGCCCGACAGCTGCAACGGCCGGTGGTCCAGCCGCTCGCCGAGGCCCACCATCTCCGCGAGGGCGACGCAGCGGGCCTTCGTGCTCTCGTCGAGCTTGATCTGGTACAGCAGCGGCAGTTCGACGTTCTCCACCACCGTGTACTGCGGCAGCAGGTTGTACGACTGGAAGATGAACCCGAGGTACGTGCTGCGGACCTCCGACAGCTGGTCGTCGGCCATCTGGGCCACGTCCACGTCGCCGAGGAAGTAGCTGCCGCTGGTCGGCCGGTCGAGGCAGCCGAGGACGTTCAGCAGCGTGCTCTTGCCGGACCCGGACGGCCCCATCAGCGCGACGAAGTCGCCCTCGTCGAACTCGAGGGTCAGCTTCTTGAGGACGTAGACGGTCTGCGTCCCCAGGTAGTAGTTCTTGACCAGATCGACGATGCGGACGATGGCGGGCATTCGTTCTCCGGGCGAACGGCCGGCGTCAGCCGGCTGGTGGCAGGAACCTGTGACAACGACCGGCCGGCTGACGCCGGCCGGTCGCCGACTACTGCCCGCCCTGCGGGGCGCCGCCCCCGCCCGGCGCGCCGCCGGGAGCCCCGCCGCCCTTCTTGCGATTGGGGTCGTACGCCTTCTTCTCGCCGCCACCCGCGCCGGCACCGCCCTCGCCCTTTCCGCCGCCCTTCCCCTTCCCGTCGCCCTCGCCGGGGCCGGCGCCGATCCCCGTGCGGGTGCGGGTGTCGCCCATCAGGACGCGCGGGTTGATCACCACCTCGTCGCCCTCGGCCAGCCCCTCGCGGACCTCGACCACGCGGTCGTTCATCAGCCCCAGCGACACCTCACGCTCCTCGTAGCCGGCGGCCGTCTTGACCCACACCTTCCGCTTCGCGCCCAGCTCCGCGCCGCCGACCACCGCCTGCAGCGGCACCGTCAGCACGTCCTTCAGCCCGTCGATGTGGATCGTCACCTCGGCCGACATGTCCGGCTTCAGCCCCGGCACCACGTCGTCGATCTGCACGAGCGTCTGGTACACCTTCACGTCCGACACCCACGAGTCCGTCTGGCTGGCGACGCCGGCCACGTTCCGCACCCGGCCCGGGAGGACCTGGTCGGGGAAGGCCTCCACGCGGATCGTCGCCCGCTGCCCCTTGCGGGCGGTGCGGTACTCGAAGTCGCGGTACTGCTGCGCCAGTTCCGTCACGACGTCCTCGTTCTGGCTCACGATCCGGTGGAACGGGTCGAGCATCGCCAGCTGTCCGGCGCGCATGCCGGTGATGAGGCCGGTGCTCACCCGGATGTCGCCCTTGATCCGCGACACCATCGCCTCGTGGACCTTGGTGTTCACCTGCATCTTTTCCAGGTTCGGGATGCGGAGGAGTTTCTGCCCCTCCTTCACCTGCGCCCCCTGCTCGATGAGGCCCTGCGGGCTGCTCCCGAACCGGCTCGACTCGTTCTTGAAGTACACCACCAGCCCGCCCTGCGGGGCGGGGATGCGGCACTCCTTGATCTGGTCCTCGATCTCCTTGAGCTTGTCCCCCTCCTGGAAGTAGATCGACCGCTTCGTCTTCCGCTCGATCTCGGCCTGGACGTTCCTGGCGCTGGCCTCCAGCTCCTTCTGGCGGACCAGCCGGGAGGCGTTGTCCACCTTGCTCCGCAGGTCGGCGAGGAGCTTCTTGCGGTCGTAGGCCAGCAGCAGGTCGCGCTGGCGGCTGAGGCTCCGCCACTTCTCCTGCGAGCTCTCGAGCTTGCTCCGCTCGGCCTGGGCCTGGGCGGCGCTCATGTACTTCTGCCGCACCATGCGGTCGGCCCACGACGCCCGCTCCTGGTTCTGCTGCACGTCCGAGAGGGCCAGCTGCACCTGCCCCGTCAGGTCGTCCACCTGCCGCTTGTAGTCGCCCCCCTCGACCAGCGACGCCGGGCCGCCGGCGGCGGCCGCCAGCGTCAGCCGGTCCGGGTCGAACGACAGGCCGACGAACTTGTCGAGGTCGATCTCGGTGATGAGCCGGGTGTTCTCCGCCTCGGCGATCAGCCGCTCGTTGTCCTCGACGGTGATCTCGAAGTCCTTCTCGGCCTTCACCTTCAACGCGAACGCCTGGTCCAACGCGATCCGCTGGGCGCGGGCCTGGTCCTGGAGTGCCGAGTCGTCGAGGATCATGACGAGCTGCCCGGGCTCGACGCGGGCGCCGTCCTCGATCACCCAGTTGATGGTGCTGGCGTACCCCTTCGTGCCGGCCCGCACCTTACACACCACGTCCTTGTTGTCGGCCGACTCCACCTGCCCCTTCTCGGTGACGGTGATGTTCAGCGACTCCTTCTTGACCGTGTGCGTCAGCACGTCGGCCCGGGTGGTCGGCTGGCGGGTGTAATAGAAGGCGGCGACGCCGGCGGCCCCGAGGACCACGACGGCGGCGCCGATGAGCAGCGGGAGGCGGCTGGCACGGGCGGCGTGGCCGGGGAGCACCCGGGGGGCGCTACTGCTTCCCGGCGGGAGGAATTGGGCGGGGCTCGGGGAGCCGTTCAGGTCCGCGGCCGGCTCGACCGGGGCCTTCGTCGGGTGGGAGAGACTCATCGTTCCAGCCCCCGTTGTCGTCGATCTGGAGGAGTTCGGTGTCCGCGTACAGGGCCATCCGCGAGATCAGGTAGTTCACCCAGATGGTGTACAGCGTGTTCTGGGCCTGCACGAGTTGCTGCTGGTTCTGGAGCAGCTGGTTGGTGAGGGCGGCGGCGCTGCCGGCGTTCGTCTGGGCGTTCGGGGCGGGCGGCTCGAGCAGCACCGCCTGCGCGTTGTCCACCTGAGAATACCCGAGCTCGATGAGACGCTGCTGAACGCGGTACAGCTCCGCGATGGTCCGCAGCTCCCGGACGTCGGCCCGGACGTCGTTGGCGATGTTGTCCTCGAACGCCTGCAGGGTCCGCCGCTGCCGCTGGTAGCCGATCAGCGTGGCCCGGTACAGGTTCCGCTCGGACCGGCGGACGAGCGGCAGCTCGGCGTTGAACGTCAGGTTGTGGGTGGTCCGCGATCCGGAGAACGCGACCGGGTTCCCGCCGCCGGGCGGGGTGCTGGAATCCAGATTGTACTCGACGTCCAGTACCCCCTGCAAGGCGTTGGCCCGCACCTTCACCTGCCGCCAGGCGTCCACCACCTGTCCGCGGGCGTTCATCAGGTCCAACCGGCGCGTCAGCGCCGCCTGCATCCCGGCCGTGTACGCGTCGTCGATCCCGACGGACACCAGGTCCGTGCCGTCCACCACCACCCCCGGGAGCTGCGGCCACAGCCGGCGGATCCCCTCCAGCCGTTCGTTCCGCGCCACCAGGATCAACTGGTAGAACCGGTCGAACACGTCGCGGAACTTCTGGGCCTGCTCCGCCGCGCGTTCCGCCTGCGGGCCGTTGAGCCACGGCCGCGCCTCGAACGTCCGCACCGCCTTCTCGAAGTTGCCGTAGTCCAGGTCGGCGTCGATCTGCGCGACCCGCGCGGCTTCCGCGGCGTCGTCCGGCTGCTGCTGCTTCTGGCGGGCGTCGCGGCGGGCGAGGAGCCGGTTCCGCTCCTCGTTCAGCTTCTCCAGGCTCTTGTTGAGGGCGTCCGGGCTTAGCCGCTCCCACGCCCCCCAGCGGGTCGGCAGTTTCGCGGCGAAGTCGGTCCCGCTCACCGCCGCCGACTCGGTCAGCAGCCGGCGCCAGCGCGGGCGGAACTGGTCCACCGGCGCGGCCGGGTCGAACTGCCGGCCGGCCTCGTCCGCGGCGCGGACGTCGGCGTACACCGCCTCGAAGCGGGCGAGCTGCCGCTGCATCGGCGCGAGCGGCGTGTTGTCCAGGTCCAGGCCGACGGTCATCGGCAGGCCGAGCTGGAGCTTGAACTGGTCGAGCGAGTCGAGCAGCCCGCGGTAGCCGGCGTTCGTGCCGCCGCCCCCGCCGGTGTTCGCCGCAGACTGGCCGAGGAGCTGGTTGCGGCTGTTGAGCAGCTGGGTTTCGACCTGCCCGACCTGGAGGTCGGACTGCTGCCCGCCCTCGCGGAACGCCTGGTACTGCTTCAGGTACTGCTCCAGCGCGTCCACGTTCCGCCGCTGGTTGGCGAGGGTGGCGGCCTGGAGGAGGATCGGCAGGTAGCCGACCGTGGGGGCGGTGAGGTTGTTGCCGATGCCGCGGCCCAAATTCACCGACAGCCCCTGGAGGCTGTACGGGTTGTTCGTGTAGTCGCCGCCGGCCGCGATGGCGACGTAGAACAGCTTGCGGAACCGGGCGTAGGAGCGCATCGCGTACACCATGTTCCGCTCGGCCTGCGTCAGCGGCTCGAGCGTGACCGCGTACCCGCCGCCGCGCAGGAACGGCTGCGACAGCGACAGCGACAGGTTCGACAGCGTCGTGGTCGGCCGGTCGCCGGTGAGGTCCACCACGACCTGGTTGGCGAGCCGCGCGGCGAGCAGCGCCCCGGTGGGGAACAGCTTGCCGAGCTGGGCGTCGGTGCCGAAGCGGGCGGCGTTGCGCGGGTTGTTCCCCGTCAGCCGGCCGGCGAAGTCGAGGGCCGCGGTCTCGGCGAAGAAGCCCTGTGCGGCGAAGCTGAAGCGTTCGAGGGTGACCGGGAGCGCGGCGAGGTACAGGTCTTCGCGGCGGTCCTGGAACTCACGGGCGTTCACGAGCCCGAGCTCGACCGCCTGTTCGAGCTTGATGCGGTAGCCCTGCTGCTGACTCTCCAGCACCTTGAGGACGCTGGCGGCCGCGTTCCCGGTGGCGACCACGGCGGGCTCGGCGTTCGGGTCCTGTTGCACCGCGAGGATGACGGGCGAGCCGTCGGGCCCGTCGGCGGACGCGAGGAGGACGCCGGTCCGCGCCGCTTCGAGGGCGGTCGGTAAGCGCGTCGCCTTGGCGAGCCAGACGCTTTCAGGAGTCGATTGAGACCCGCGGCGGCCGACGACGTCCGGCGGAGCCACCTCGGCCTTCGGCGGCGGCAGCGGTTCCTTCGCCGGCTCCGCGGCGCGGTTGGCGGCGTCCCACGACCCCAGGTAGTCGAGGTACCCCTTCCCCTCGTGCCGCCCCGTGCCGCTCCGCTTGGTCGGGTGCTGCGGGTTGGGGCTGAGGACGCGAGCGGCGTAGTCGTCGGGCGGGTACGGGGGGTGGTCGGGGTCCGACGGGTCGGCGAACCGCGCGTCCGGGTGGGGGTAGGCGTAGAAGTTCTTCACCTGCCAGTCGGGGAAGACGTTCTTCTGACTGATGATCCCTTCCACGTCCTTGTCGGCCCGCTGCCGGTAGTGCTGGCGGTTGCACCCGACGGCGACCGCGAGCACCAGCCCGGCGAGGGCCAGCCGGCGGGCGGCGCGGGCGAGCGTCGGGCAGTCCGGTTCGTGCATCGGGAGACCCAATCCGGGCGCGGGCGGGCGACGGCCTGTAACGGGAATATCGGCCGCCGGGGTAAGCTGGGTTGAGCCGGACCCGCGGGTTCCGTCGGTAAACGGGGAAAGGCCCGGCGCCGGGGTTGCGTGGAGTCTGCGGTCACGCTATTCGCCCGCCATGACCCGGCGCGCATCCCTCATCGCCGTGCTGTTCGCCGCCCTCGCGGGGGGCTGCTTCAACTCGCACAACCCCGGCTACTTCCCGCACTACCTCCCCGGCGGCCGGATCGAGCAGAGCCACGCCAAGCCGCGGTTCGGCGTGTTCAGCGACTTCGACCCCAAGGCCGCCCGCATCGAGGTGACGCCGGCCGACTCCACCGCGCCGCTCGGGGCGCAGGTCGTGATCGTTGCGACGGTCGTGGACAAGGACGGCCAGCCGCGGCGGAGCCGGCGTGTGGAGTGGATGCTCGAAGGCCCCGGCAGCATCGTCGAGGTGGACGAGGCGGGGGTCTACGCCGGTCGGGGCTACAAGCACGACAACAAGTACGCGATCAGCCACACCGGCTACACCGCCCACATCATCACCCGCGGCAACGACGACCCGAAGGACGACGTCGAGATCTGCGCCGGGCAGACGTTCTGCGTCGTCAGTTGCCCCGTGCCCGGCGAGACGATCCTGACGGCCTACGCCCCCGGCGTGTTCAACTGGGAGAAAGGGCGCGTCACCGCCAAGATCGTCTGGGGCGAGGGGCGCTTCGTGTTCCCGCCGCCGGCGACCGTCCGCATCGGCACGGAGCACGCGCTCACGACCACCGTCGCCCGCTTCGAGCAGGACGGCCCGAACCCGCCGAACTACCGCGTCCGCTACCGGCTGATCGACACCGAGGACACGAGTACGGTGCTGGTGTCGAGCGGCGGCGCGAAGGCCAGCGGCAGCCAGTTCGGCACCACGTCCCGCGAGGCGGAGGCGGCCACCGACGCCGACGGCAAGGCGACCGTGCGGCTCGTCCAGAACAACCCGCAGGCCGGCACGGACCGCCGCAAGACCCGCGTGGCCGTGGAGGTGCTGAAGGCGCCGGAGAACGGCCAGGGGCCGGGCACGGTCGTCAGCCGCCGCGAGACCCTCATCGAGTGGGCGGCGCCGGAACTGAAGCTCGACGTGACCGCGCCGCCGGTCGCCGGGCCGACCGCGTCGTTCCCGGCGACGGTGACGCTCGCCAACACCAGCCCCGTGGACGGCAAGGAATCCCGCGTGCGGGTGACGCTGTCCGACGGCGCCACGCTCGAACGCTCCGAGCCGCCGCCGACGCGGCAGGACGGCGGGGCGCTCGTGTTCGACCTGCCGGGCTCGAAGGCCGGTCAGGCGCAGACCATCGCCATGCAGGTACGGCCGGCACGCGTCGGCACCGTGAGCGTGACCGCGCAGGCCGACACGGCCGACGCCCTGAGCGCCCGCCGCGACGCCACCGTTCGCATCGACGCCGGCAAGTTGAGCGTACTGGTCGAGCCGCCGGCCGCCGCGACGGTCGGCGACGCCAACCCGTTCCGTATCGCCGTGACGAACTCCGGCCCGACGCCGGCCCGCAACGTCACGGTGTTCGCGTCGTTCGACGAGGCCGTGAAGCACGCGTCGGGCAAGAACCCGGTCGAGCTGCCGGCCGGGACGCTGAACCCCGGCGAGACGCGGACGTTCGACGTGCCGCTGTCGGCGAAGCTGACCGGCCGCTACGCCGTGCAGGCGACCGCGACCGGCGACGGCAACCTGACCGCGTCGTCGGGCCGGGTGGCGTTCGACATCCGCCGCGCCGAGTTGCGGGCGGCGGTGACCGGGCCGAAGCTCGTGTACGTGAACCAGGAGTTCACCTGGAACTTGGCAGTATCGAACGCCGGCGACGTGGCCGCGAAGAACGTGGTGGTGCGGGCCGCGCTGCCGCCGGAGGTGCGGGCGAAGAACGTCGGCGACGGCGTTATCAGCGCCGGCACCGTGGAGTGGAAGGCCGGCACGCTGGCCCCAGGCGAGACGCGCACGTTCAAGATCGACGCCGACGCTGTCCGCCTCACCGGCGCCGCGACGCTCACAGTGGCGACACTCGCCGACGGCGACGCGGCGTCGTTGCAGGCGAAGGCCGAAGGGACGATCGCCGTCGTCGGCACGCCGGCGGTCGTGATGGAGCTGGCGACGCCGCCGGGGACGGTCGAGGTCGGCCGGCGGGCATCGTTCCAGATTCGGCTGCGCAATCAGGGCACGGTGTCGGCGCGGCAGCTGGACGTGTCGGCGGTGCTGCCGCCAGAGCTGAAGCTGGTGAAGGGTAGTGGCCCCGACCGCGCCGAGGGCCGCGCCGGCGCCGACGGCAAGCTGACGTTCCCGGTGCTGGAGGAGCTACGGCCGGGACAGGCGGTGACGTACACCGTGGAGGTGGACGCGACGCAGCCCGGCGACGCCCGCTTCCGCGCCGAGGTCAAGGCGGCGCACCTGCGGAGCCCGCTGCGGGAGGAGCAGCCGCTGCGCGTGACCGCGGGGCGCTGACGCGGTGTGCGAAGTAGTTACGTTGCCGCTTGC
>JBGAQM010000519.1:0-3692 GCA_044220735.1 Urbifossiella sp.
GGGCGGCGCGGGCGGTCTCGACGGCGCCTTCCGCGGCGGCGACGAGCGGGTCGAACTCGGCGATTTCCTTGGCGTTCTTCCCCTGTTCGTGCTTGCGGAAGCCGAACAGGTACGTCTCGTTCTGCGGCCGCCAGCGGTGGAAGAACAGCTCGTTCTTCGCCACCACCGACACGCGCAGGGTGTCGAGTTGCTTCCAGTCGAGCGTCCGCGGCGTGCCGCCGAGCGCCGCCACGAAGCCGCCCGCCGTGTCGCGGAAGCCGTTCCCGGTCGGGTGAACGCCGTTCTCCGTAATCGTGCCCTGCACGAAGACGGGTTGCAGAGCGCTGAACAGGTCCACGACCGCGAGCCCGCGTGCGGCGGCGGTTTTCTTCACGACTTCGGCGTAGAGATCCAGGTCCTTCAGCCGTGCGTCGCGAGCCTCGGGCGCGAGGTGGCCGGGAAACGCCTGCACCGGCGCGGGCGTGAACAACACCACCCGCGCGTTCGCGGGGCGGATCCCGTCCAGCAGCTTGTTCAAGCCCTGCACGAACCGCGGCAGACCGGCCGCACCATCGAACGACTCGTTCGACCCGAACGCGACCCACACCGTCGTCGGCTTCAGTTCGAGCGTCAAGCTCACCATCCGCTCAAAGCCCTTCGCGGGGGTGTCGAAGCCGGCGCGGGCGTCGCCGAACACCGTGTCGCCGCTCCAGCCCAGGTTGCGGACCGTGAAGCGCTTGCCGGGGTTGGCCGCGTACAGAGCCGTTTCCCAGTACCCGTACCGCTGCTCGCGCTCGACCAGGGTATTGCCGAGCCACACGACGCGGTCGCCGTCGCGGACTTCGACCCGGGGCGGGGCGGCGGGCTGGGCCGGCGCCACCAGGGCGGCGGCGAGCAGGGCAGGGGAGAGAACCACGGCGGACCTCGCGGCGCGGGGGGTACGCACAGGTTACGCCGACCGCACCGCCGGGGGAAGGTGGCGCCGGCGGCGGCGGGTCGAAGTTGACACCGGCCGCGGGTCGGCGGTATTCCTCCGGGGGCACACGGCCGAACAATGGCGGGTGGGCTCGGGGGGCCGCGGATGCCGGTCTGGGGGCGGTGGGTACTCGCGTTACTCCTCGTCGGCGTGGTCGCGGCCCCGCCGGTGGCCCTGTTCCGCGCCAGCTACGCCCACGCCAAGCGCCTCCGCGAGGTGACGCCCGGCCGGTTCTATCGGTCCGGCCAGATGACCGCCGCCGGGCTGCGCGAGACGATCGAGCGGTACGGCATCAAGACCGTGCTCAACCTCCAGCACGAGAATCCCGACCCGGTCATGCCCGAGGGCTGGCTCGGCCGCCCGGCCGTGACGGAGAGCGAACTCTGTAAGCAGCTCAACGTCCGCTACGTCCTCCTCACCCCGGACGTGCTCCCGCAGCCGAACGACCTGACGAAGCAACCCCCGGTCGTGGGGGACTACCTCAAGTTGCTCGACGACCCGGCGTCGTATCCGATCCTCATCCACTGCAAGGCGGGACTCCACCGCACCGGCCGGCTCACCGCCATTTACCGGATGGAGTACGAGGGCTGGAGCGCCGGCGACGCCATGCGGGAGTTGCGCGACAACGGCTACGGGTACGGTATGGCGAGCGAGGCCGACGACTTCATCATCCAGTTCGTGAAGTACTACACCCCGCGGGCCGCGGGCGGGGGGCGGCCGTGACCACCACCCTCGACCGCATGGTGCTGCGGAACTACTTCCGGTCCTACGTCATCATCCTCAGCTGCCTGCTGAGCCTGTACGTCGTCATCGACCTGTTCACGAACATCGACTCGTTCGGCCGGGCCGGCGGCGGCGCGTTCGGCGTCATGCGCCACATCGTCGGCTACTACTCGTACCAGGTGACCCTCATCTTCGACCGGCTGGCCGCGCCGGCGTCGCTGATGGCGGGCGCGTTCACGGTGTCGTGGATGCAGCGGAACAACGAGCTGCTGCCGCAGCTGTCCGCCGGCATCCCCACCCGGCGGGTCATCCGCCCGATCCTGATCGGGTCGGCCGTCACGCTGTCGCTCGCGCCGCTGAACCAGGAGTACGTCCTGCCGCGGATCGCCGGGCAACTGCTCATCGCCAAGGACGACCCGGAGGGCGTGAAGGCGCAGGTGCTGAACGGGGCGTACGACCCGAGCGGGGTGCAGGTGGAGGGCATGGCCGGGGTGCGGAAGGAGCGGAAGGTGATCAAGTTTTACGCCACCTTTCCCGAGAACCCGCCGTACCCGATGTTCCACGTCACGGCCGACGAGGCCGTCTACTTCCCCCCGGGCTCCGACGGCCCGGTCGCGGGCGGCGTCCCGCCGGGCGGCGGCTGGTGGCTGCGGCTCGGCGAGAAGGAGACGAAAGACAATCCCCCGCGGGAGCCGCTCCCGCCGAACCTCCGACAGGTGCAGATCGGCCAGTACTTCCTGACGACGCAGGACGTGGACTACGACATGATGAGCCGCGGCGGCGGGTGGTACATGTACGCCCCGATCGGCAAACTGCGCGAGCTGCTGTCGCGGAACGAGCCGCGCCGGCAGGCCCGGGTGGCGGTGCTGTTCCACACCCGCGTCACCCGGCCGGTCACCGACGCCCCGTTGGTATTCCCGCTGGCGGTGGTCCTGCGAGAACTCGAACCGGCATTTCCGTCATCAGCGCGGGGACGTGCCCAGGGCTTCGCGGTTCTACCTGCGCCTCCCCGGGGGCAAGTACCTCGGCGACCAGTACGTCGCCGCCGCTGCCTATGGCCCCGGTGCTGCTGTTCGGACCGATCACCGTCGTGGCGTTCGACGCCGTACACACGTAGCCAGTCTTCCGCCGCGAGCGGCGGTGCAGGGGTACCCCGCCGTCGAGCCGTACACCGCCGAAGGTGGTGATGATGCCGCAGGACCAACCCCCTCCCCGGCGTCGCGACACTCCCCGACGGCAGCCAGTACCCGGTCTACAACACGGTGTTCGGCGGCGTCATCCTCAGCCACATCGACATGGCGGGCGCCATCGGCGCCCGCCGCGCCGTTCAACTGAACGGCGGCACCCCGCGGGCCGCGTTCGTAACGGTGGCCCTCAACAGAGTCGAGTTCAAGAAGCCGGTGTTGGTCGGAGACGTGGTGTCGTTCAACGTGTCGGTTGTGAAGTTCGGCCGCACGTCGGTGACGGTCCACGTCGACGTGGTGGCCGAGCGCGGGGCGGAGACGGTCTCGGTGACGGAAGCCGAGGCGGTGTTCGTGGGCGTGGACCTGTCCACGCCGGACCGGCGGCCGATCCCACTGTTCCCGGACTGAACGAGCGAGCCCGCCCGTTAGTCCGTGCGGGCTCGCTCGTTCTCTCACGCCGACGTGGCGGCCCGCTCCCAGTCGTCGAGGTACATGCGGACGCGGCCCATGTCGGGTTCGCCGTCGAGGACGATGACGTCGCCGACGGTGTCGGTGTGGATGTGGCCGCGGAGTCCCTTGCGGCCGAGGTAGCTGAGCAGGGTTGCGCCGTACGGCGCAGGTACGCGGACTTCGTCGCGGTCGCGGTTGAGAATCGGGTGAACGCTTGCGGTCATCAGAACCCTCCGTGTTCGACGTGTGGAGAGACGGGTTCAGCCGGGCGAAGTGTTCTGAATGAGAGTAAACCACAGGCCCGGGGCGGCGCCAACCCCCAAACCAGAATCTTCTCGTTCGCGCCGCGCCGCACGAACCCGCGGTTGCCGACGGGTGTC
>JBGAQM010000520.1:0-3341 GCA_044220735.1 Urbifossiella sp.
GGGGTGGGGGGCACCACGTAAGCGGTGTCACGGACCCCGACACCGCGCCTGCCGCCGAGACCCATGCACGACTACCCCGCCGAGTTGCCCGTCGCCCCGCTGACCGCCGCGCCGGCCGCGACCGTCACCGTCCCCGGCAGCAAGAGCATCACCAACCGCGCCCTCGTCCTCGCGGCGCTCGCCAGCCGCAGCGGGCCGTGTACGCTGCTCGGGGCGCTGCACAGCGAAGACACCGAGGTGATGGCCGACTCCCTCACCCGGCTCGGGTTCGCGCTCGACGCCGACTGGCCGGCCGGCCGCGTCACCGTCGGCCGCAACGACACCGGCCGCGTGATCCCGGCCGACGCCGCCGACCTGTACGTCGCCAACTCCGGCACCTCGATGCGGTTCATCGGGGCGATGGTCAGTTTGGGTCAGGGACGGTATCGCCTCGACGGCGTGCCGCGGATGCGTGAGCGGCCGATTCAAGACCTCCTCCGTGCCCTCGACCAAGTCGGGGTTGAGGCGGTCAGCGACACCGGTACGGGGTGCCCGCCCGTGACCATCACCGCGCGCGGCTGGTCCGGTCGATACGGTCGGGCGCTGAAGATCCGCTCCGACGTCAGTAGCCAGTTCCTGAGCGGACTGCTGATGGCCGCGGGCTTCGCAGAAGGCTCGACCCTGTTGGAACCGGACGGGGAGTTGGTGTCGGTGCCGTACGTCACGATGACCACAGAGATGATGCGTTCCTGGGGGTGTGACGTATTCACTCACCAGCCCCCACGGTACGGCTTCGACATCCGAGAGAAGCGGCTCGCCCCACCGCCCGCAACATACGCCGTCGAGCCCGACGCCTCGGCGGCGTCGTACTTCTGGGCCGCGGCCGCGGTCGCCGGCGGGCGCGTCACCGTGGCCGGCCTCACGCGGAAGTCGCTCCAGGGCGACGTGCGGTTCGTGGACGTGCTCGCCGAAATGGGCTGCCGCGTCGAGGAGTGCGACAGCGGCATCACCGTCCACGGCGGCCGGCTCCGCGGCGTGGACGTGGACATGAACGACATCAGCGACACCGTCATGACCCTCGGCGCCGTCGCCCTCTTCGCCGACGGGCCGACCACCGTCCGCAACGTCGCCCACATCCGCCACAAGGAGACCGACCGTATCGCCGCGCTCGCCACGGAGTTGCGGAAGTTCGGCGCCGCCGTCGAGGAGCGCGACGACGGGCTGACGATCACGCCGGGGCCGCTGCGGGGCGCCGCCGTGGACACCTACAACGACCACCGCATGGCGATGAGCCTGGCGCTGGTCGGGCTCAAGGTGCCGGGCGTCGTGATCCGCAACCCGGGGTGCGTGGCGAAGACGTACCCGGGGTTCTGGGGGGATTTGGAGAAGCTGCGGTAGTTTCGTCGCTCGTCGTTCGCGCCGCGAAGCGCGAAGCCGCAAGCGGCAACGGAACCACCCGAGCGAACGCTTGCGGCTTCGCGTCTCCCGGCGCGAAGCCACTACCCCACGTACTTCTTCACCAGCGCCTCGAACTCGGCGCAGCACTTCGTCGCGCTGCTCTTGAGGTCGCGCAGTAACTGCTTCTCCAGGTCGTCCACCTTGCCGTCGGCGGTGATGAACTTCTCCAGCCACGCGGTCTCGGCGGCGCTCACCTCGCCGTCGGCCAGCACCGCCTTCTTCACCACGTCCAGCACGAACTGGTGGAACTCGGCCACCGCCTTCGGCGCCTCCTTCCGCAGCTCGATCAGGAACTCCGCCTCCGCCTTGCTCACCACGCCGTCGGCCAGGATCGCCTTCCGCACCAGCTCCGTCTCCTTCCGCTCGATGTACCCGTCCATCAGCAGCAGGTCCTTCGCCAGCTTCTTCCAGTCGGCCATCGCCGGCCCTCCGCGCAAGGTGTGAGGCCGCCGGCGCTTCCCGGCGTGCCCTCAGTATAGGCCCGCCCGCGCTTCGGTTCGTTACGGAACGTTACGCGCGGGAAACACCGCCCGATCGTCTTACTCCCGGCGGACCGGCGGAATCCCGCGCCGGTCGGATTCGTCACCTACACTTGGGGGCCGGAGGCCGGGACGCCTCCCCACCCGCGGACCGCCGCCATGCCCACCACCGCCCCGCCCACCCTCGCCGACCGCCAGGCGTTCCTCGCCGCCGTCACCCGGTCCGGGCTCCTCGTTCCCGCAAAGCTGGCGAAGGCCAGCGCCGCCGTGCCCGCCGCCGCCGACGCCGCCGCGGACGCGGCCGACGCGCTCGTCGCCGCCGGGTTCCTGACGCGCTTCCAGGCCGACCGCCTCCTCGCCGGCCGCACCGACGGGTTCGTCATCGACCCCTACGTGATCCAGGAGGAGGCCGGCCGCGGCCCCGGCGGGCGGGTGTTCAAGGCCGTCCACCGGTCGATGCACCGGACGGTCGCGGTGAAGGTGCTGGCCGCCGGCCGCACCCGCACCGCCGCCGCGAAGGAGGCGTTCCGCCGCGAGGCCCGCGCCGCCGCCCGGCTGAACCACCCGAACGTCGTCACCGCCTACGACGCCAACGAGCGCGGCGAGCGGGCCTACGTCGTCGCCGAGTACGTGGACGGCCCGGACCTGGCCCGGCTGGTGCGCGAGCGCGGCCCGCTGCCGCCGGCCGAGGCGTGCGAGATCGTGCGGCAGGCGGCCGTGGCGCTGGAGTACGCCCGCCAGGAGGGGATGACGCACCGCGGCGTCAAGCCGACGAACCTCCTCGTGGCGCGGGCGTCGAAGACGCTGCCGGGGTGCGTCGTGAAGGTGGCCGACTTCGGCATCGCCCGGCTGGCCCCCGCCGACCTGGCGGTTGACACCGACACCCAGTTGCCGGCCGCGGGCGCGGCCGACTACGCCGCCCCCGAGGCGGCCGGCGACCACCGCTCCGACCTGTACTCGCTCGGCTGCGTGTTCTACTTCCTGCTCACCGGCCGGCCGCCGTTCCCCGGCGGGAGCGCCGAGTCGAAGGCGAAGCGGCACCGCTCCGAAGTCCCCGAGCCGGTCGAGCAGGTGCGGCCCGACGTGCCGCCGGGCGTGGCCGAGGTGGTGCGGCGGCTGACGGCGAAGGAGCCGAACGCGCGGTTCCAGTCGGCGGCGGCGCTGGCGGCCCGGCTGGACGCGCTCGCGGGCGGCGCCGTGGCGGTGGACGAGGACGGCGGGTACGTGGCGTTCGACGTGCCGGCCGGCCCGCAGGGCTCGGCCGGCTACCACCCGGGCTACCTGACGGGGATGCACCCGCACCCGGCGCCGACGACCGGCCGGCACGCGCCGTCCACATCACCGGCCGGACGGTGGGCTTGCGAACCGCTGCCGCCACGGCCTTCCGCACCCAGCCGAACCGCGTCCGCGCCTCCACGCCCGGAA
>JBGAQM010000521.1:0-3983 GCA_044220735.1 Urbifossiella sp.
CGCCGGGCCGGGCCATCGCCCACTCGTGCCAGTCGTGGGCGGCCGTTGGCCCGGTCGTTTCGAGCCCGGCCGCGCGGCACCGGCCCCGCACCTCGCCGACGGTGAACGGTCCGGCGGTCAAGGCGCGGAGCGCATCGGCCGCGAGCGCCGGGTCGTCGGCGAGGGTCAGCACCAGTCCGCTGGTATGCACGGCCGTCCTCCGCGGGGGTTCGACGAGGGTACGATACCGCGTCACGGGGGGAATTCAAGAATAAAAGAATTCTAGTTCTTGATTTCTCCGAATAGCCCGGGTAGGTTATTGGCGTCACTCCCTCGGAGGGTCCGATCGGTGACGATCGCCAGTCCCCAACTCGGTCGGCTCGCGCGGCTCGCGGTCGTATTCGCGGCCGGTTGCGGGCGACCCGTCTCGGCCCCGTCCGACGCCGCCGCGACGGCCCAGCCGACGGCCCACCACCCGGTCGTGGTCCGTACCCCGCACGGCCCGCCCGTGGTGCCGACCGGCACGGTCGACGAGAAGGGCCGCCCGGTGAGCATCGCCTGCGCCACCTGTCACGCCTCGAACCCGAGCAACACCGGCGCGAAACTCGGAACCCCGCTGACGCGGTTCCACCAGGGGCTGGTCGGACGGCACGGCGAGCTGACCTGTGCCTCGTGCCACAACCCGGCCGACGGGTACGCCTCGCTCCGGCTCGCGGACGGGAGGAGCGTGCCGTACACGGCGGTCATGACGCTGTGTGCCCAGTGCCACGGCCCGCAGTTCCGCGACTACCAGCACGGCGCCCACGGCGGCATGACCGGCCACTGGGATCTGGCGAAGGGCGGCCGGACCCGCAACAGCTGCGTGGACTGCCACGACCCGCACGCCCCGAAGTACCCGACCGTCTCGCCGGCACCAGGCCCGCGCGACCGGTTCCAGACCGGGGGCGGCCATGAGTGACCGGAAGACGTTCGCGCTGCCGGTGCTCGGCGAGGTGGACCGTCGGACCGCGGCCAAGGCCGGGGCGGCGACGCTCGGGCTGGCCGCGTGGGCGGCGGCCATCAAGCCGTGGTTCGAGTGGGTCGGCGAGATGGATACCGACGAGTTCCTGCAGAAGCACTACCGCGAGCTCACCCCGGAGCAACTCCAGACGATTCTGAACAAGCTGACCGACGACGCCCGCAAAGAGACTGGCAAGCCGGTCGTCGTCAGGGACCACAAGCCGCTCCCGGGCGTGTCGTTCGCCTACGCCCTGAACCTGAGCATCTGCATCGGCTGCCGGCGGTGCGCCGAGGCGTGCCACGTCGAGAACAACCACGACCGGCCGAGCCACCAGAGCTACATCCGGGTGTTCGAGATGCAGAAGGGCGGCATCGACTTCGAGAAGGGGGACGCGACCTACGCCCACCCGGTGCCGGCGAAGGACAAGTACTACATGCCGGTGCAGTGCCAGCAGTGCGAGAACCCGCCGTGCGTGAAGGCCTGCCCGATCGAGGCGACCTGGCAAGAGTCCGACGGGATCGTGGTGGTGGATTACAACTGGTGCATCGGCTGCCGGTACTGCGAGGCCGCCTGCCCGTACCACGCCCGCCGGTTCAACTGGACCGCGCCGGAAGTCCCGGCGGCCGAGATCAACCCGAACCAGAGCTACCTGAGCAACCGCGTCCGCCCGCAGGGGGTGATGGAGAAGTGTACGTTCTGCCTGCACCGCACCCGCGAGGGGCGGCTGCCGGCGTGCCTGGAGGCGTGTCCGACCGGGGCGCGGGTGTTCGGCAACGTGCTCGACCCGGACAGCGAGATCCGCTGGGTGCTGGAGAACAAGCGGGTGTTCGTGCTCAAGGAGGAGCTCGGGACGAAGCCCCGCTTCTACTACTTCTTCGACAAGTAACCCGACCGCCGCGCGGCGGCCGGGGCCGCGCGGCACACCACCCCACCCCGGCGCCCTCTCCACACAGGTGCCACGATGTCCACGACGCTCCCGATGTTCTGCAACCAGTGCGAGCAGACGATGGGCGGCGCCGGGTGCAACCACAGCCCCGGCATCTGCGGCAAGGACGCCGACGTGCAGAGCCTCCAGGAAACGATCCTGTACGGCCTGAAGGGGATGGCGGCCTACGCCAACCACGCCCGCCGGCTGGGCAAGCACGACGAGGCCGTGTCGGCGTTTATCGAGGAGGCGCTGTTCGCCACGATGACCAACGTGAACTTCGACATCCCCACGCTGTTCGAGATCGCGATGGAACTCGGGCGGAAGAACTTCCGCGTGATGGAGCTGCTCGACGCGGGGCACGTCGAGGCGTTCGGCGCCCCGTCCCCGGCCGTGGTCACCGTCGGCACCAAGGCCGGCCCCGGCATCCTGATGACCGGGCACGACCTCGTGGACCTGTACGACCTGCTCAAGCAGTGTGAGGGCACCGACGTGAACGTGTACACGCACGGCGAGATGCTGCCGGCGCACATGTACCCGAAGTTGCGGGAGCACCCGAACCTGGCCGGGCACTTCGGCGGGCCGTGGCAGAAGCAGCGCGGCGAGTTCCCGGCGTTCGGCGGGCCGGTCGTCGCCACCACCAACTGCATCCTCATCCCGCACGCGAACTACGCCGACCGAATCTTCACCACCCGGTTCACCGCCGTGCCCGGCGGCACCCGCATCCCGGGGAACGACTTCGCCCCGGTGATCGCCAAGGCGAAGCAGTGCGGGCCGCTGCCCAAGCGGGTGGACGGGGTACACGAGGTGGGCTACCACCGACGGTCCTGCTGAACGCCGCCGCGACCATCGTGGACGCGGTGAAGGCCGGAAAGATCAGCCGGTTCTTCGTGATCGGCGGGTGCGACGGGTACGAGCCCGGCGGAACTACTTCAGCGACTACGCCGAGGCCACCCCGGCGGACTCGTTCATCCTCACCCTCGGGTGCGGCAAGTTCCGGATCAACGCCCACGACTACGGCAAGCACCTCGGCTGCCGCGGCTCATGGACATGGGCCAGTGCAACGACGCCTACGGGGCGATCGCCGTGGCCGTCGCGCTCGCCAAGGCGTTCGACTGCACGGTGAACGACCTGCCGCTCACGCTCGTGATTTCGTGGTTCGAGCAGAAGGCGGTGGCGGTGCTCCTCACCCTGCTCGCGCTCGGGGTGAAGGGGATCAACCTGGGGCCGAACCCGCCGGCGTTCATCACCCCGAACGTGTTCAAGGTGTTGCAGGAGAAGTTCGACCTGCGGCTCGTCGGGGCGGACGCGAAGGCCGACCTGAAGCGGGTGATGCAGCCCGCGTGACCGCGCCGCGGCCGGTCAGTTCGAGGCCGCACGATGACCGTCAGACCGCAAGCCGTCGGCTACCTCCGCTTCCTCCGCCGGTCGCTGCACGTGGCGACCGACGGCGGGTGGCTGTTCTACGCCTGGATGCTGGTGCTCACGGCCGGCGCCCTGGTCGGGGCGAACGCGTGGGCGGTGCAGGTCCGGGACGGCATGGTCCGCACGAACATGTCCGACCACGTCAGTTGGGGCTGTACATCGCCAACTTCACCTTCTGCGTCGGGCTCGCGGCCGGCGGGGTGATGATGGTGATCCCGGCCTACCTGTACCACGACCACGACATGCACGAGGTGGTGATCGTCGGCGAGGTGCTGGCGATCGCGGCGATCGTGATGAGCACCCTGAGCGTGGTCGTGGACCTCGGCCGCCCGGACCGGTTCTGGCACATGATCCCCGGCGTCGGCAAGTTCAACTGGCCGGTGTCGATGCTCACCTGGGACGTGATCGTCCTGAACGGCTACCTGCTCATCAACCTGCACGTCGTCGGCTACCTGCTGTACACCCGGTTCCGCGGGCTGGAGCCGAACCCGCGGTGGTACGTCCCGTTCGTGCTCCTGTCGATCGTGTGGGCGATCAGCATCCACACGGTGACGGCGTTCCTGTACTGCGGGCTCGGCGGCCGACCGTTCTGGAACACCGCCCTGCTCGCCCCGCGGTTCCTGGCGTCGGCGTTCGTGTCCGGGCCGGCGTTCA
>JBGAQM010000522.1:0-3335 GCA_044220735.1 Urbifossiella sp.
GCCGGGCTCGCCGCCGCGAACGGACCGACGATCGTGCGGGTGGTGTCAAACGAGGGCGAGTTGGTGGTGGAGGTGGACGACCCGGCGACGGAGGTGGCGGTGAAGGGCGGCGCCGTGGTGTTGCGCCGCGAGGACGGCGGCAAGAAGCGGGTGTACCTGGTGACGGCGACGAAGGCCGGCGAGGTGGAGGTGCGCGAGCCGGGTTCGGACGCGGTGCTGGTGACGGAGAAGTTCCAGCTGCGCCGCGGCGGCGACGTGCTGGTGAAGGTGACCGCCGACAAGCTGGCCGCCGCCCGCCGACCAAAGGCGGCCCCTGCCCCGGCCGGGTCCGACGCCGACCAGGCCGCGGCCCGCTTCGTCCTGTCGGTCGGTGGAAAGGTGCGCGTCGTCGTCGGCGAGAACGAGACCCTCGTCGAAGCGGACGGCCAGCTACCCCAGGCGCCGTTCCGGCTGGTCGCGGCACACTTCTACTCGACCCGCGTCACCGACGAGGATTTGGGCCGACTCCGGGCCGCCGCTTCGTTGACCCAACTGGGCCTGGAAGCGACTGGTGTGTCCGATCGCGGCCTCGAACAGCTCAAGGAGTTCAAGACCCTCAGCTACCTCAACCTGCAATCGACGAAGATTACCAACGCGGGGCTCGCCCACCTCGCGGGCCTGACGGGCCTCCGTGAGTTGAGTCTCCACGACAACGGGGACCGGATCGACGACGCCGGGATGAAGCACCTGACCAGGTTGACGGCCCTGCGGGCGCTCTACGTCGGTGGGACGAGCATCGGCGACGCCGGCCTTGAGCAAATCAAGGGGCTCCCGACGGTCGAAGAACTGATGCTGCGGCACACGAAGTTGACCGATACGGGTCTGGCAATGTTGCCCGCGATGGGTTCCCTTAAGGTGCTACTGCTGGACGGCAGCCCGGTCACCGACGCGGGACTCGAACACCTGCAGCGGGTGAAGACCCTCACGAGCGTTGAACTCAGCCGCACCAAGGTGACCGAGACCGGGGTGAAGAAGCTTGCGGCGGCGCGGCCGGACGTGCGGATCGTGTGGGACGGCCCGACGATCGAGCCGAAGGCGTCGCCGGCCCCGCTGACCCCGGCGCAGCAGGCGGCGCTCGAGTGGGTGCTGGCGAACGGCGGGCACCTGGAACTCCGCACCCCGGCCGGTACGCCGCTCCACCTCCGGGCGCCGTCGAAGCTCCCGGACGGAGCAGTCCGGGTGTCGGGCGTGTCGTTCGGCGACGCCTCGAAGCACACCGAGGCCGCGCTCCTCGGCATCCTCCGCGACCTCCCCGCCGGGGTACGCGATGTCCATCTCAACTACGCCCCGCTGACCGACGCCGGGCTCGACGCGCTGGTCGGGCTCCCGAGCATGGGGGCGGTCGAATCGTTCACGGCGTCGGGGGCCCGCGTCACCAACGACGGGCTGCGGCACCTGCGGAAGCTCCCCCGGCTACGCGGCGTCGGGGTCGGGTACACCGGCGTCACCGCCGCCGGGCTGGCGCACCTGCGGGGGTTGCCCCTGACCAACCTCGGCGTCCACGGGTGTCCGGTGGACGACGCCGCGATGGACACGATCGCCGGGTTCCGCGAGTTGGACGCGCTCAACCTTTCCGACACGCGGGTGACCGCGAAGGGGATGGCCGCCCTGCGGGCACTCCCGAAGCTGAACTCCCTCTTGCTCGGCGGCTCGACCGCGACCGCCGACGTGCTCGAGCAAGCAGCCGGCTACCCGCTCGTCGGGTACGTGTCTCTCAACGCCCCGCCCGTGGACGCCGTGGCAAAGCTCGCCCGGTTCCCGCGGCTTGATCTCGCGATGGTGTACTGGCCGGATGCCCCCCTGCCGGCCGGGGCGGCCGAAGCGTTCGCCGCGTGCCGGCGGCTCAAGGTGCTCGACCTGGGCACCACACGGGTCACGCGAGCCGAGATGGACCGCCTCGCCGCCGCGATGCCGTGGTGCGAGGTCAAGTGGGCCGGCGGGTCAATCCCGCCCGCCGCCCCGCGCTAGGTGTATAACCCCCGCATGGGTGCCGCACCCTCGCGCTGGCTGTTCTCCCCCGCGGTCGATCTGGCCGCGTTCGGCGGCAGCGCCGCGCTGTCGGTCGCGCTCCTCGCCGTCGGTGCGCACCTCGGCCTCCTCCACGGCGACAAGGCCGACACGCCCGAATGGACGTGGGTCGCCGCCGTGCTCCTCATCGACGTGGCCCACGTCTGGAGCACGCTGTTCCGCGTCTACCTCGACCCCGCCGAGTTCCGCCGCCGGCCCGGTCTCTACCTGCTGGTGCCGGTCGCGGGGCTGGTCGTCGGCATCGCCCTGTACGACGCCGGGGCCGACGTGTTCTGGCGGTGCCTCGCCTACCTCGCGGTGTTCCACTTCGTCCGCCAGCAGTACGGCTGGGTGATGCTCTACCGGGCGAAGTGCGGCGAACGAACCTGGCGCTGGCTCGACGCCGCGGCGATCTACCTGGCGACGGTGTACCCGCTGGTGTACTGGCACGCCCACCTGCCGCGGCGGTTCGCGTGGTTCCTCCGCGGCGACTTCGCCGAACTGCCCGCCGTCTGCGCCGACGTGCTCGAACCGGTCTACTGGCTGACGCTCGCCGCGTACTTCGGCCGGAGCGCGTGGCGGCGCTTCCCGAACCCCGGGAAAGACGTGGTGGTGCTCACCACCGCCGCGTGCTGGTACGTCGGCATCGTGCGGTTCGACTCCGACTACGCCTTCACGGTGACGAACGTGGTCATCCACGGGGTGCCGTACTTCGTGCTGGTGTACTGGTACCGCTGGGTGCGCGGCGGGCCGCGGCCGCGCGGGTGGCACGTCCGCACCGCGGCGGCCTTCGTGGCGGTCGTGTGGGTACTGGCGTTCGCGGAAGAGCTGCTGTGGGACCGGCTCGTGTGGCACGACCGCGACTGGCTGTTCGGAAGCGGCGGGGACGCCCGCCGCTGGCGGTGGCTGCTGGTGCCGCTGCTGGCGCTGCCGCAACTGACGCACTACCTGCTCGACGGCCTGGTGTGGCGCCGCCGCGGCAACCCGGGGTTCACCCTGACGGACGGGTAGGACGCCGCGGGCGACGAAGATTGTGGTACGAATTTCACTTCCCACGTCAGGGCAATATGCTGCCAGCACCCGGGCCGGCGGGTGAAAACCGCTCCAATCCCCTGCGCCACGCCCGTACCGGCACCCGGGTTGCCTTTCCCCCTGAGCCGGTCGCCCGGTCGGAGTTCACACCAGGATTCACCCCACGAGACCCGCGATGGACGCACCCGCCGAGCGCGCCCGCGTCCGCGTGCTGATCGTCGCCCCGCCCGGGGCCGCCCGCGACGCGCTCGCCGACC
>JBGAQM010000523.1:0-3346 GCA_044220735.1 Urbifossiella sp.
GCCTCAGCGGGTACGAGGTCACCGAGGCGCCCGACGGCGCCGTCGGCCTCACCGAGGGCCGCGCCGCCGGCGTCGATCTCGTGCTGCTCGACTTGCAGCTGCCGAAGCGCGACGGGCTCGACGTGCTCGCGGAAATCCGCCGCACCTGCCCGACGCGGCCGGTCATCGTGTTGACGGCCCGCGGCACCGAGGACGACCGCGTGAAGGGCCTCAAGATGGGGGCCGACGACTACGTCGTCAAGCCGTTCTCGGCGAAGGAGCTGCTGGCCCGCGTCGAGGCGGTGCTGCGCCGAACCCTCAAGCCGCCGGCGGAAGTCAAAGCGGTGAAGGTGGGGAAGGGAAGCGTCGATCTTGACCGGCGGGAGGTCCGCTGGCCGGACGGCACCCGCCACGACCTGTCGGAGACGGAGACGGCGCTGCTGAAGTACCTCGTGTGCAACCGCGAGCGGGCCGTCTCCCGCGAGGAGCTGCTGAACCGCGTGTGGGGCATCGGCACGGCCGGACTGGAGACGCGGGCGGTGGACATGCACATCGCCCGGCTGCGGGCGAAGCTGAAGGACCCGGCCGGCGACGACCACCAGCCGGAGGCGATCGTAACGGTGCGGGCGCACGGGTACATGGCGGGGCCGGCGCTGACGGTCCGCGTCGAGGCGGTCGCGGCGACGTGAGTGGTGGCGAGCCGGGCGAGAGGTTCCATCCGGGAGCGATCATGAGGCGGTGTCTCGGCCCGGTCGGCGGGTCGGTCGCGTTCACCCTCGTGGCCGGGCTGGTGTTCACCGGCCTCGGCTGGGTCACGGTCACGGCGCTGCGCGTCGAGGACGCCCAGCGCGAGGCCGCCGCCGAGGCCGCCGTCGCCACCAAGCTCCGCCTCGCCCTGTGGCGGCTCGACGGCCGGCTGCTCCCGGCGCTCGGCGCCGAGAACGCCCGCAACTTCCTCGAATACACCCCGCCCGACCCGGACTCGGCCTACGGCCCGACGTGCGCGCCGCTGCTCGCCGGGCCGCTCGCCGACTGGATGAAGCTCCACGCCCAGCTCGACCCGGAGCACGGCTGGTCGTCGCCGCAGGTGCTGACCCCCGAGGCCGCCGACAAGTTCGCCGCGGCGTGGCCGGAACTGAAGCCGACCAACGCCACGGTCGACCGCGCCCGCGCGCTCGACGCCCTCCACCGCCGGCACTACTTCAAGACCGCCTACGCCGCGTTCGCCGCCCGCGACGGCCTCCCGACCCAGCCCGACGGCCCCCGCCGCCCCGCCGAGAGCGCGCCGGCGAAGATGCCCCCGCCGGCGCCGCTCGGCACCGCCGCCGGCGCCGCCCCGGTCGCCGACGTGAAGACGGTGCCGGAGCTGGCCGCCCCGGAAACCCGGCAGAAGGACGCGAACACCGCCCCCGCCCCCGCCCCGCCGCCGCGGCCCGTCGCGGTCGCCGCCGACCCGACGGCCCGCGCGCTGGAGCGCGACGACGCCGGCGTCGACGCCACCGCCCGGCGCCGCGTCGCCGAACTGGCCGCCCAGGTCCGCCAGCCGTCGTCGTACATCTACCCGCAAAACTTCCGCGCGAACGGGGTCGAGCAACAGTTGCAGAACAACCTCGCCCTCGGCCGCAACACCGGCCCGGCGAACCCCGCCGACCGCAACACCGTCCCGGTGAGCCCCAACGGCCGCGACGCGAACGCGGTGAAGGCCGACGAGAAGGCGGCGGCGGTCGCGAACGCGACGTTCGGCATGAAGGCCGCCGCGCCGACCGGCGCCGCCCCGCGGCCCGACGGGGCCGACGCGCGGGCCGCGAACGGCCCGTCGCTCGGCGGGCTGGCCGGGTTCCTGGCCCGCGGCCTGGCCGGCGAGTCGAAGAAGGAGTTCTTCCACGGCGAGGCCGGCCGCACGCCCGACTTCGACCAGGGGAAGGCCGGCCTGATGGCGAAGCTGGGCCGCGCCGAGGAGGAACGCGGCTACGGCCCCGGCGGGTCGCGGCTGAGCGCGCTCCCCGGCGGCGGCGGCGGCTTCGGCGGCGGCCTCCCGACGCCCGCCGCGCCGCCGGGGCTCGCCGGCCCGCTCGCCAAGGTGAAGGGCGGGGACGACGCGAAGAGCCCGACCGACGGGCTGGCCGGTCGCGGCGGTGCGAACGTCCTGAAGGGGGCGCCGGCCACGGCCCCGGTCGCGCCGGTCGCCCTGCCGGCCGCGCCGCCCGCGCCGCCGGCCGGCCCGCCGGCGGCCGGCCGCCCCCCCGCGCTGTTCAGCCCGCCCGCGGCCCCCGGCGGGCCGCAGCCGCCCACGCCCGACCCCGCCCCGGCCCTGCGCCTCCAGATGGCCGACGCCGGGCGGCTGGCCGACCTCCCCGCCCCTGCGCAGCCGGTCGTGCTGTTCAACCTACCGCCGGTCGCCGTCCACCTCGGCCCGGTCCGCCCGCAGTGGCTCCCCGCCAGCGAGGGGAAGGACTCGCTGGTGCTCGTCCGCACCGCCCGGCTCGACAACCGGACCGTGGTGTACCAGGGCGTCGTCATCGACTGGGAGCGGCTGCAGGACGTGCTCCGCAAGGACATCGAGGACCTGTTCCCCGACGCGACGCTGGTGCCGGTGAGGGCCGCCGAGGCCGCCCCGGACCGGGCCATGACGGCGCTGCCGGTGCAGCTCGAGCCCGGCCCGCCCGCCGCCCTGCCGCCGGCCGGCTGGACGCCGCTGCGAATCGGCCTGGCGCTGGCCTGGGCCGCGGCGCTGCTGGCGTTCGGCGCCATCGGCCTCGCCGGGTGGTCGCTCATCGACCTGTCCGAGCGCCGCTTCCGCTTCGTGTCCGCGGTCACGCACGAGCTCCGCACCCCGCTCACGTCGCTGCGGCTGTACCTCGACCTGCTCCTGAGCGGCATGGTGCAGGACGACCGGAAGCGGACCGAGTACCTCTCGACGCTCGCCGTCGAGTCGGACCGGCTGCACCGGCTGGTGGACAACGTGCTGGACTTCGCCCGCCTCGAACGCCGCCGTTCGGGTACGGCCCTGCGGCCGGCGAAGGTGGCCGACCTGCTCACGGCCGTGCGCGACACCTGGACCGACCGCTGCGGCACCGACGGCAAGGAGCTCATCGTCGTCTCGACGCTGCCGCCGGACGCGGAGGTGACGACGGACGCGGCGCTGGTGGGTCAGATCGTGGGGAACCTGATCGACAACGCGCGGAAGTACACGCGGACGGCGTCGGACCCGCGGGTGTGGGTGTGGGCGAAGCCGGAGGGGCGGAAGGTGGTGTTCGAGGTGGAGGACCGCGGCCCCGGCGTGCCGCCGCGCGAGCAGAAGATCATCTTCCGCCCGTTCCGCCGCGGCGAGACGGCCGACACGACCGCCGGCGGGAGGCCTGGGTCT
>JBGAQM010000524.1:0-3309 GCA_044220735.1 Urbifossiella sp.
CGGCCGGTAGCGAACGGTCGGAAACCGCGTCACACGCCGACGTCGCGGTTGTCGAACGTGCCGCGCATCTCGCGCAGGTAGACGTGGCCGTCCGGGTCGATCAGCCCCTCGGACTTGCGGGCGTCCACGAACCCGTTCGCCAGCCCCGGCGACTCCCGCCACCCCGACCGCGGCGCCTCCGCCGCCTGGCAGTACAGCGCGTGGTCGAACCGCGCCCGCGCCGGCACCGTCCCGTCGTGGATGTGGACGGTCGGGAAGAACAGCACGCCGCGGTCGGCCCTCGGGAACTCGAACGCCATCGGGTGCACCTTCTTCTCGCCGCGCTCCGGCTTCCGCAGGCGGAACACCGCGAACCCGAAGTCGCGGTACTGCGGGAGTCGGTCCCAGGTCGTCGCCGGGATGCGGTACCGGGCGTCGAGCCGACCGAAGTCGCCGACCGTGGGCACGAACGACGCCTCGAACCCGCCGACCTCGACGACCGCCAGCACCCCGCCGGGCACGCCGCGTGTGGGCGGCAGATCGCCCTTCGCCGACTTCGGCGGCGGAGGCTCGGGGAAGCCCTTCTTCAGGTCGGCGAAGAACTCCGAATACTTCTCCAGGTTGATGAACCGGACGGCGTCCTCGGCGCTTCGGGCGGGCGTCGGCAGCGGCAGGATCATCGCCAGGTCTTCGGCGGCGCGGAACTTCATCTGGTAGGCGAGGAACTGCCGCCCGTCGCGGGACGCCCGCGCGAAAATGTTGGTGTCGGCGACGGACTGCACGGGCCGGGAGAAGCAGCACATGGGCGGGCTCCGGGGTCGGGAGTGCGGAACGCCCCATCATCCGCAGGCCGGGGGCCCTGGTCAACACCTGACCGGCCGGGGTTGCGGCCGGCGCGGCCCCACGGTATTCGCTCTTCCCTGGAAATCCGAGGGCGTTCGATGCGACTCGCCGCCGCGTGCGTCGTTGCCGTCGCGTTACAATCCGGCTGCATCCCGGGCGACTTCCGGGTCGGCCAGGCGCCGATCGACGACGGCTGGTACGTCATGCGCAACCACATGATGGACGCCGTTCCGAGGCAGGTGAACACGGCCCTCGTCGCCGCCGCCCCGACGGGGACGAAACGGGAGGAGGTCGGGTGGCAGTCGTCGGGCAGCAGCGGCGAGCACGAGTGGTCGCGCCACGTGCGCTACGTGCGCCCCGACGGCCGCCCCGAGCCGATGCCCGCGGGCTGGACGCGCCGGATACGCGACACGCTGGAACACGCGATGCTGACCGAGATGGAGAACATCGAATACCACCCGCCGCGACCGGACGAGCCGACCGCCGACGACCGCTTCGTGATCCGCTACACGCGGGCCAACGGCGCCGTCGCCGGCGACGTGGTCGGCGTCATCGAGCCGTCCCGCCAGTACGCCGGCTACACGACCGTCCGCGTCGTCCAGACCGAGTGGTGTACGCGGTAGCGGAGGCGGCCGATGCGTCGGGTCTGCGTCCTTCTCGCGAGCGTTCTCCTCGGCTGTGCCAGCGTCGGGTCGCGTACCGGGCTGCCTCCGATGGATCGACAGAACCGGGCCGTGGTGACGGCGCTGGAGGCCGTCGTCCCGCGGGCCGTCGAAGCCGCCGTGCGAGACGCCGCCCCGCCGGGGACCACGCCGGAGTTCCGCGGGCAGGGGTGCGTCGGAAGCACCGGCGAACAGGAATGGCACGTGGACGTGCGGTACGTCGGGGCGGACGGGACCGCCGTTCCCGTGGACGACTTGCACTTCGACGCCGTCATGACGGCCGTTCGGAACGCGGCCTGGCACGGGGTGAAGGTCGAAGGCGTCGAGGCGGTCGGCCCCGCCGGGTCGCCCTCGTCCGACGCGCTCAGCTTGAAGGGGAAGCACTGGGGCGAGCCGGTCGCTTTCGTGCTCCAGTACTCCCGCCGTGAAATGGCCGTCCAGGGCGAGGTGGCCGGGTTCGTCGGACCGTCGCCCTCGCAACCCGGGTTCACGCGGGTCAAGGTGGTCGCGACCGAATGGTGTACCCGCTGACCGAGGCTCGACCGATGCTGCGATTGGTGTGGGCACTGGTGCCGGCGGCGGCGCTCGGGTGCGTCGCGAACGGCGGCTCGCGGGTCGGCTTCCCGCCGTCCGACCACACGTCGCCGGTCCGCGAGGCGCTCGACGGGGTGGCGTTGAAGTCGATCCAGAATCACCTCGTCGGCGACGGCTGGGTGCCGTTCAAGTCCCTCCACGGGTCGGGCGGGTCGAGCACCGAACACTCCTGGCACACCCACTTCGCCTGCCAGAAGCCCGGCGAGTTTCCGGTTACGCGGGTGTGGAAGCTGCCCGAGGCGGACTACACCCGCGTCCTCACCCCGATCCGCGCCGACGTACTCGCCGCGGTGGAGAAGACCGGCGTCGAGATCGGCACGGCGTCGCCGGTCGAGATGACGGGCGGGGAGAAAACGACGGCCCGCTTCGAGATCACGTACGTTCGCCGCGGGGGCGAAGTCGCCGGCGTCGTCGAGGGGGTGCTGGGGCCGCAGATTCGCACGTCCGGCGTCGTGGACGAGTTCCTCGACCTGGTGGTCCGTATCCGCGAGTGGTACACCCGCTGACCGTCAGGGCAACAGCTCGGCGGCGGGGATCGTGCCGACGGTCAACCCGTCGAGGACGACGGGCACGTCTCGCCCCGGGCGGTAGTCGGTGCGGGTGCGGTACGCCGGCGGGGTCGCGGCCGGGTCGGGGTCGGTGTAGACTTCGACCTGCCGGTCCACAACGTTCACGATCCAGTACACCGGCACGGCCACCTCGGCGTACATCTTCCCCTTCACCTTTTGGTCGAACAGCAGGCTCGAATCGGACACCTCGATGATGATGCCGAAATCCGCCGGCACGGGGTGGCGGGCGGCGTACCTCGCCTCGTCGCCTCGGACCACCGACCCGTCGGGTTCCGGCTCGCTCGCCTGGAACGAGACGGCCGACTGAATCCGCACTTCCCAACCCGCAAGGCCGAGCCGCAACAGCCGCTTGGTGAGTCGCTGGAGGGTCACGTCGTGGGGGGGGTTGCGCATCGGCTTCTCCACGATGTACCCGTCGAGCAACTCCACCCGCTCCCCTTCCATCAGGATGCCGGCGTCGTGCATGCTGTGGTACTCGGCCACTGTCAGCCGGCGGGCGCCGAACGCGGCGAGGGCGTCGAGGACGTCCGGGGACGGGAACACAGCGGGCGCGGTCATTGGTCGAGCCTCCTGGGCACCCCCCCTCTTACCACACCGTGGGAGAAAAGAAAACCGCGGGGGGAACGCCCCCCGCGGTTCGTGACGTTCGTCGTCCGCGACGG
>JBGAQM010000028.1:0-28132 GCA_044220735.1 Urbifossiella sp.
GAAGACAGAAAGCGGAGGAAAACCAAGATTTGAATTCAAATTCTTGTCTTCACTCGGCGTTGTGTTTTCTCTCTGTGCCCTCTGTGACTCTGTGGTTATTCCTCTTTTCGGGGTCGTCGCACACCATGCTTCCGCTCACCCTCGCGCTGTCGCTCACCGCGCCGACGCCGGACGCCCCCGCCGCCGTGCAGTTGACCGGACTCGCGCCGCACGCCCTCGCCGCCGTCCGCGACGCCAAGCTCCCCGCCGACCGCTGGCCGGCCGTGCTGCGCGTCGTCGTCGCCGGCGGCACGCCGGCCGAGGAAGCCGCCCGCCCCGCGGTCGCCGGCACCTACGCCGTCACCGACAAGGCCGTCCGCTTCACCCCCGAGTTCGCGTTCGTCCCCGGCGTGACGTACCGCGCCACCTTCGACCCCGGCCCGCTCAAACTCGGCGGCCGGCCCGTGACGGCGGCGCTGTCGCTGCCGAAGCCGCCGCCGGGGCCGCGGGTGTCGGTCGTGGCGCTGTACCCGAGCGCCGACCGGCTCCCCGAGAACACCCTCCGCTTCTACATCCAGTTCTCCGGCCCGGTCGCCCGCGGCGACGTGTACCGCTTCCTCCGCCTCGTCCGCGACGACGGCCGCGAAGTCGAGTCGCCATTCCTGGAGATCGGCGAGGAGTTGTGGTCCACGGACGGCCTGCGGCTGACGGTCCTGTTCCACCCCGGCCGCGTGAAGCAGGGGCTGATCCCGCGGATGGAACTCGGTCCGATCCTCGAAGCGGGGCGGCGCTACACGTTCGTCATCTCCGGCGACTGGAAGGACGGAGAGGGCCGGCCGCTGGTCGCCGAGTACCGCCGGACGTTCCTGGCGACCGCGGCCGACGACGAACCCGTGGACCCCGACCGCTGGACGCTGATCCCCCCGCGGTCCGGCGACCCGCTGATCCTGCGCTTACCCGACCCACTCGACCGGGCGCTCCTCGAGTCGATGGTGTGGGTCGAGGACGAGGCGGGGACGCGCATGGAGGCGGTGACGACGGTGGGCGGCGGCGAGCGGGTGGTGACGGTGGCGCCGGCGCGGCCGTGGCGTGCGGGCCGCTACCGGCTGGTGGTGGACACGCGGTTGGAAGACGTGTGCGGCAATCGCGTCGGCGAGCCGTTCGAGGTGGACGTGTTCCGCCCCGTGCAGCGCCGCATCGAGACGACGACCGTGTCGAGGCCGTTCGAGGTGCGCTGACGGCTTGCCCGTTCCCGGTTACGGCTCGCTCACCAGCACCACGAGCGAGTGCGCCGCCAGCCGCAGCACGTCGCCCTCGGCCACCACCGGGCCGGTCCCCTCCACCAGAAAGTCGGCCGGCGGCGCCGCGGCGGTGTCCACGACGCGGCGCCACGGGCGTCGCGTCGGCGAGCGCGGGACGACGAAGTCCACCGGGTCGATCCACGCGTTCATCGCCACGTAGAAGTCGGTGTCCATCCGGTAGTCGTCGTCGAGTTCGCGGCCGGTGAAGCGGCCGTCCAGCGCGAACGCGAGGGTCCGCGACCCCTCTCCGAAGTCCGGCTGGAACGGCTCTACGCCGTGCCAGTGGACGTCGGCCAGCCCGGCCGTCGCCCACTCGCCGGAGCGGCGCGCCGCGGCCGTCGCGTCGCCGGTCGAGCCCGGCGGCAGCCCCGCGTCGGCCGGGCGCACCGGGCCGCCCGGGGGGAACGGCCCCAGGTCGATGCCGGGGATGAGTTGGCCTACCGGGCCGACGAAGAACCGCCGCCGCCGCAGCGCCGGGTGTCGCTTCCGCAGGGCGATCATCTCGCGGGTGAAGCGCAGGAAGTCGGTGTTCGTCTCGGCCAGCCTCCAGTCCACCCAGCTCACGTCGTTGTCCTGGCACCAGGCGTTGTTGTTGCCCCGCTGCGTCCGCAGGAATTCGTCCCCCGCCAGCAGCATCGGCACGCCCTGCGACAGCATCATCGTCGCCATCATGTTGCGGGCCTGCCGCGCACGCAGGGCGTTCACTGTGGCGTCGTCGGTCGGCCCCTCGGCGCCGCAGTTCCACGAGCAGTTGTCGTCCAGGCCGTCGCGGTTCTCCTCGCCGTTGGCCTCGTTGTGTTTGCGGTCGTAGCTCACCAGGTCGTTCAGGGTGAAGCCGTCGTGGCAGGTCACGAAGTTGACGGTGTGCCGCGGCAGGCGGCTGCTCCACTGGTAAATGTCGGCGCTGCCGCAGACGCGGGCCGCGAGCACGCCGGCGAGGCCCGCGTCGCCGCGCCAGAAGCGGCGCACGTCGTCGCGGTACTTGCCGTTCCACTCACTCCACCGCCGGCCGAACGGGAACCCGCCCACCTGGTACAACCCCGCCGCGTCCCACGGCTCGGCGATCAGCTTCGTGTCCGCGAGCACGCCGTCCTCGGTGATCGCCTCGATCACCGGCGGGTCGATCATCACGTTGCCGCGGCGGTCGCGGCCGAGCACGCTCGCCAGGTCGAACCGGAACCCGTCCACGTGCATGTCGCCGACCCAGTAGCGGAGGCACTGCATGATCTGGTCGCGGACGACCGGGTGGTTGCAGTTCACCGTGTTGCCGCACCCGGCGAAGTCGAGGTAGTTGCCGTTCGCGTCGAGGACGTAGTACAGTTCGTTGTCCAGCCCGCGGAACGAGTACGTCCGGCCGCGGTCGTTCCCCTCGCCGGTGTGGTTGAACACCACGTCGAGGATCACCTCGATTCCGGCCTTGTGGAACGCCTTCACCATCTCGCGGAACTCGATTAACTGGCCGTGCGTCCGGGCGGTCGCGGCCAGCGCCGCCTTCGGGGCCGCGAACCCGATCGGCTGGTAGCCCCAGAAGTTCGTCAGCTTCTCGCCCGTCGTCGGGTCGGTGAACGGGCAGTCGCACTCGTCCCACTCGAACACCGGCATCAGCTCCACCGCCGTGATGCCGAGTTCCTTCAGGTACGGGATCTTCTCCGTGAGGCCGGCGTAGGTGCCGGGGAACCGCACGCCGCTGGACGGGTCGCACGTGAACCCGCGGACGTGGACCTCGTAGATGATGCTGTCTTCGTGCGGCGTCAGCGGCGGGGCGTCGTCCTCCCACTCGTACCGCGGCTGGCGGTGGAACAGGCTGCGCCGGCTGGTCCGTGCCGGGTCGATCTCGCACGTCGCCGCCCACTCCTCGCCGGCCGAGATGATGCGGCCGACCGGGTCGAGCAGCATCCGGTTGCGGTCGAACCGGTGCCGCGGCCCCGCCGGGCCGTCCACCTTCCAGCCGTAGCAGAACGTGTCCGGCAGGCCCTGCACGGCGATGTGCCAGTGGTCGCCGGTGCGGTACTGCTTGCCGGTCAGCCGGTACTCGGCGAGCGGGGTGTTTCCGCCCGCCTCCGGGAGGATGACCAGTGTGACCTCGGTCCCGTGCCGGCACAGCAGGGCGAAGTTGATCACCTTGTCCGGCATCGCCAGGGCGCCGAGCGGGAGCGGCTTGCCGCGGCTGGTGCGGAAGTCGGGCATGGGGCGGTCCGATGGGTCAGGAAGAAACGCCCGAGTTCACCCCGGGTGGCAGAGGTGCTGCAGCCGGCGGACGAGGGTCTGCGGGTCGGCCGGTTTCAGGAAGAAGTCCACCGCCCCGGCGGCCGTCACTGCCGCCCGCCGTGTCGGGTCGGTGTCGCCGGTGACGACGACCACAACCGGCCCGCCCGGCGTGGCGCGGAGCTGACGGACGAGGCGGAGTGGGTCGCCGTCCGGCAGATCGAGGTCCGTCAGCACGGCACACGGCCGGGTGGCGGCCACGAGCCGGACCGCCTCGCGGATGCTGTGGGCCACGACGGCGTCGAACCCGCTGAGCCGAAGCATCCCGGCGAGGCTGGCGGCGCCGTCCGGGTCGGAATCTACGACGACGACGCGCGACCCGCCGAGCGGGCGCACCGCGAAATCCGTCGCGGACGTGTGGTGCGGAGTATCGGTCACAGTGACGCGATTCTACCCCGCGATCCGGCGCGGCACAACCGCGGCTCAGGTATTCGCCCCCTGGGGGGCGATCTCGCGCTCGCGGATCAGGTCCTGGATGCGCCCGAGCCGCGACCCGACGAACAGCACGTTGTTCAGTTCGAAGTCGAGGTTTGCCGGGCCGCCCGTCTTCACGTGAAGGTCGCCCGAGCCGAGGCCGAGCACCCAGTGCCGGAACAGGTCGTTCCGCTTCTTCTCCAGCACGACGGCGTTGGTGTCCACCGCGACCTCGCCGTCGCCGATGTCTTGCCGAATGCGGATCTGGCCGCGCGACACGATGAGGTAGACGTAGCGGTCGTACACGAACGTCGCAAACGTCCACACCAGGAATAGCGGGAGCGCGATCGCCAGGTAGCCGCCCGCGTTCATGCGAATGTCCAGCCCGCCGAGGAAGTGGAATACGCGATCCCACTGGTGGAACTGCGCCAGCACCAGCGTCACGATGACGAGCCCGGCAATGACGATGACCGACGCCAGCCCGCGCACGGTAAGGTTCGTGAACACCACGACGAGCAGAATGGTCATGACGAAGATGACGCCGTAGTTGTTACTGCGCGCCACCAGGATGCCCGGCTCGTTCACCTCCTCCGTCGCCTTCGGCTGGGCCGGCAGTTCCTTCCCCTCGGGCGCGACGAGCACGTCGCGCGGCCCGGCCTCGCCGGGGATCGTCCTCGCCTTCTCGACCACGGTGCCGGCCGGGACGACGGCCATGCGGTGCCCGTCCATCCACGTCAGGAACGCGAACAGGAACCCGAGTATCCACACCGGCCACCAGTACACGAGGTTCGTGTGGCCGAAGACGCGGACTTGCACGTCAGGCACGGGGGCGGCGTCGGCCGGGACGGGGGCGGCGGCGGTGCTCATGGCCTGACTCCGGGTGCGAGTGACCTCAACGCCTCCACAGCAACCTCCGTGCCGGCGGCGGCCGATAGGCGCTCGCGGCCCGCGCGCTCGGCCGGTACACTGGGCGCACCCCGTCGCCGGAGCGCCCCATGTTCGGCTGGTTGTTCGGCTCGTCCTGCCCGCTCGACCCGGACGCCAAGACGTGGGTCGAGTCGCGCCTCCTCTGGCTACGCGACGAGTTCGGAGCCGACGACCTCATCGCCAAGCCGATCGTCGAGCCGACCGACGAGTTTTTCCCCGACCGCTACGACGGCTCCCGCGCCGCGGTGAAGACCATGTTCCGCCGCGTCTGCGGGTACATGGGCGTGCGCCCGTCGGCCGTGCGGCTGGAGTTTCTGCGGCCGAGCGCCAACCCGCTGTTCCTGGTCAACGACGGCGGCGAGGCCGTGCCCACCGAGGCGGCCGGGCTGTACGAGGGGCGCGTGATCCGCGTAAACGAGAACGAGATGGCCGACCCGATGAGCCTGGTCGGCACGCTCGCCCACGAGCTGGCCCACCAGCGGCTGCTCGGCGAGGGGCGGCTCGACCCCGACGTGTACGACAACGAGCTCCTCACCGACCTGACCGTTGTCTTCCACGGCCTCGGCGTCTTCCTGGCGAACGTGCCCCGTCACTGGGACGGCAACTACACGACGTGGCCCGACAGCGACCGGCGCAAGCCCGAGTACATGACCGGCCCGATGTTCGCCTACGCCCTCGCGCTGGTGGCGTGGGTGCGCGGCGACGAGCGGGCGGGGTGGGCGCGGCACCTCAAGTCCGGGGCGCGGTCCGAGTTCGCGCAGTCGCTCCGCTTCCTCCGCAAGACCGGCGACAGCCGCCTCCGCCCGCGCCCCCGGCTCCACCGGCCGTGATTCGTATACCAGCCGCATGAGCACCCTCCTCCTCCGCAACGGCCGCGTCATCGACGCCGCGCAATCCCTCGACCGCGTCGCCGACCTGTGGCTCGACGGCACCAAGGTTCTCGGCGTCGGCCCGCAGCCCGGCCGCGCCGCCGACCGCACCCTCGACTGCACCGGCCTCATCGTCTCGCCCGGCCTCATCGACATGCACGTCCATCTGCGCGAGCCCGGCCGCGAGGAGGACGAGACCATCGCCACCGGCACCGCCGCCGCCGTGGCGGGGGGCGTCACGTCGGTGGCGTGCATGCCGAACACCGAGCCGGCGCTGGACAGCCGGGCGATGGCCGAGTTCGTCATCCTCCAGGCGAAGCGGGCGGGGAACTGCAACGTCTTCCCGATCGGCGCGGTGACCAAGAACCGCGACGGGAAGGAACTGGCCGAGCTCGGCGGGCTGGTCGAGGGCGGGGCCGTGGCCTTCACCGACGACGGCTCACCGGTGTACTCCGCGGAGATCATGCGGCGGGCGCTCGAGTACTGCAAGATGCTCGACAAGGCGGTCCTCGTTCACGCCGAAATCCTGGAGCTGACCGTCGGCGGCGTGATGAACGAGGGGCTCGTGAGCACGTCGCTGGGCCTGCGCGGGATGCCGGGTGTGGCCGAGGACATCATGATCGCGCGGGACATCATGCTGTCGGAGCTGACCGGCGGCCGCTGCCACATCCTGCACGTCTCGACGGCCGGCGGCGTGGACCTGATCCGCCAGGGCCGGGCGAAGGGCGTGAAGATTAGCGGCGAGGCGTGCCCGCACCACTTCATCCTGACCGACGACGAAGTGCGCCGCTTCGACACCAACTACAAGATGTCGCCGCCGTTGCGGACGAAGCGGGACGTGGACGCCATCATTACGGGGCTCAAGGACGGCACGCTGTCGGTGCTCGCGACGGACCACGCTCCGCACGCGCCGGAGAAGAAGGAGCGCGAGTTCGACCAGGCGCCGAACGGCATTCTGGGCCTGGAGACGTTCCTGCCGCTGTGCGTGACGCACCTGATCGAGCCGGGCCACCTGACGTGGCCGCAGATGTTGGAGAAGATGACGGTGAACCCGGCGCGGGTGCTGAGCATCAACCGCGGCACGCTGAAGCCTGGGGTGCCGGCGGACGTGACGGTGATCGACCCGAAGGCGACGTGGACGATCGACAAGGCGGCGTCGAAGTCGAAGAGCCGGAACACGCCATTCGACGGGGCGAAGGTGACGGGCAAGGCGGTGGCGACGATCGTGAACGGGGCGGTGAAGATGAGCCAGCTGGGGTGACGCCGTGGCGGAATTCAAGCTCAACGCCGAAACGTGGGCCACGCCGCGCACGCTCTATGACTATCTGGATTACACCCTCGGCGACGGGCCGGATGAAGCAGGGCGGCCCTTCCCGAGCCCCTCGCTCGACCGCAAATGCGGATTGATCGCGGTTGCGGTGCTCCGCGCCAACTGGACCTTCTTGCCGGACAATCGCTGCCACACCGCCGTCGAGTTATTCGAGGCGTTCGCCGACGACCTGGATCACGCGAAGAACGTAAGCGCCCAAGCAATCGCACGCCATGCGGAGGAAGAGGCATACGCACGGGTCGCGATGAACCGCGACGATCTCGCCGCGGCCCAGGATCACCACATCATCGGAATCGTCGCGGGGGCTGTCTCGGTTGACGTTTTCGGGCCGAATGAAGGGCTGGCGTTCATTCGCTGCAACTGGATCAACGTACTGGAAGAGTTCAACGGCGATTTGGCGTCGAACGTCAGGCTTGTCAGTTGCATCTTCGGCAATCCGTTCCGCCCGGTCGCGCTCGACCAGGGGTGGCGGACGGAGGCGGTCGTGGGCCTCGCCACCAGCATCTACGTCGACCGCGCGTTCGACCGGCTGCCGGTCCTCGCCGACGCCCTCGAGGACGGCGGCTGCGCGAACGCCGACGTGCTCGCCCACTGCCGCGGCCCCGGCCCGCACGCCCGCGGGTGCTGGGTCGTCGATCTGCTCCTCTGCAAGGCGTGACGACACTCCGGAGGCATCGACCCTTCGCCTCTCGGGTATTGCATCACCTGGGATGGAAAAGATTTCAGGCTGATCGGACCCACGATTTCGGTCTGATGCTCATTCGTGCCGTTGACTCGATGCGTCCGGGGAACCCCTCCCCCCTTCCCGCGGACACAATGAGACCTGCCGGAACGACCCTGGTGAGCCGCGTCACAGTTCCGGCATCTTCCCCGCGAGGATGTCCTTCTCGTAGGCCTCCTGCAGCGGCCACGACTGGGCGCAGGTGCCGAAGTCGGCCATGTACTGGTAGCCGGTCAGCCGGTCGATGGCGGCGCGGAGAATCTTCGCGTCCTTGCGGAACACCGGGCCGTGGCTCGGCAGCAGGTATTCGGCGTCGTCGGCGAGGATGCGGTTGAGCGACTTCAGGTACTCGGGGATGCTCGACCCGTGGTGCGCGTCGATGACGCCGACGCAGGCGTCCTGGTAGATGTTGTCGCCGCTGAACAGCAGGTTCCCCATCTTGAAGCTCAGCTGCCCCGGGGTGTGGCCGGGGGTGCTCCACACCGTTAGCTTCAACTTCCCGACCTTGATCTCGTCACCCTCGTTGAGCAGCACGTCGATCTTGCACGGCGGCATGGGGATGTCGAAGCCCTGCGCCGGGATGCTGGCGTAGGTCTGCACGGCGTCGCCGGACTCGAGCGCCGCCGCGGCCTTCGGGTGGGCGGCGGCCTTCGTCTTGAGGCGTACGCGGGCGGCGGCCAGCGCCTGCACGTGGTCGGCGTCGGCGTGGGTGGCGATGACGAGCTTGCACTTCGACAGCGGGAAGTCCATGCCGCGGAGGAGGTCGATGACCTCGTCGAGGGTGTCCTCCTGGCCGATGTCGATGAGGGCGTACTCGGTGCCGCCGTCGATGAGGTAGATGTTCACCCCGAGCGGCCGGGCCGCCTGGAGGTTGAGTTCGATGACGCCGGGGAACAGGTACTTGCGAGTCAGCACGCGGCCACCTCCGTTCGCGTCATCTTAGCTGCCGCCGGTCCGCGTCAGCCAGTACAGCAGCGTCTTGATCTCGAACGGTTTGAGGTCCGGCTTCAGCGACAGGATGCGGGCCGCGATGCCGGACAGGTGCGGCGTGGCCCAGCTGGTCGCCGGCTCGCGGGCGAACGGCCCGAGGTAGCCCTTGCCGTGCGCCTGGAACTCGACGCGGTCGCGCAGCCGGTACGCGAACCCGAGCGGGTCGTCGAACACGCCCTTGTCCACGGAGACGAGCGGCGACGCGAACGCCGCCGGGTAGCTTCGCGTCAGCGGGTGTTCGTTGTGGGCGGCGGCGAAGACGAGTACGTCGCGGAAGTACGCCTCCTCGATCGCCCGCAGCAGGGCCTGCCGCCGCGGGAGTTGTTGCAGCTTGTGCTCCGGCACGCCGAGCGACAGGTTGATGACCTTCACCTTCCACACCTCAATGGCGTGTCGCAGCGCGGCGATGACGGTCTCGACCTCGCACGTCCCGGCGGGGCCGAACACGTCGGCGGAAAAGAGCTTCACCCGCGGGGCGACGGTGAGGATCACGTCGGCGACGGTGGTACCGTGCGGGCTCGACTGGTGGCCGGTGTACGGCAGTGGGCCGGGGGCGTCGGCGCGGAACAGGGCACCGTCGATGGGGTGGATGGGGGTGCCGGCGGCGCGGAACTTGTCTTCGAGGACGGCCCGCTCGACGCCGGAGTCGATGACGGCGACGGCGACGCCTTCGCCGGTAGCGCGGGGGTCGCGGAGGAGCCGATCCGGGGTGAGCCGGGCGAAGATTTCGTCGAACACCGTGGGTTCCCCGCCGGCCGCCATGCGGGAATTGTACGGGCGCGCAGGGTGCATCGCCGCGCGCGGCGAGTTCAGAACAGCTCCTCGATCACCCGGCCGGCGGGCGACAGGCCCAGGCCGGTCACCTGCTCGCTGGTGAGGCCCACAAGGTGTTGAACCGTCGCGTTGAGGTCGGCGGGCGTCAACGGCGTGTCGGCCGGGCGCGCGGCGCGGGCGTCGCTCGTGCCCACGGTGCGGCCGCCGGCCACCCCGCCGCCGGCGAGCACGGCGCTGTAGCAGCCGGGCCAGTGCTCGCGGCCGGCCTTGTCGTTCACCTTCGGGTCGCGGCCGAACTCGCCCACCGCCACCACAAGCGTGCTCGACAACAGCCCACGCTCGCGCAGGTCGGTGACCAGCGTGCTGAACGCCTGGTCGAGCCAGCCTGCGTGACGGTCCTGCATGATCTGGAAGTTGCGGTAGTGGTGGTCCCAGCCCCCGTCGCCGGCGTCCTCCTCGGCCTCGACGTGGTCACTCCAGTTCACCTGCACGAACGGGACGCCGCCCTCGACCAGCCGCCGCGCCACCAGACAACTCTGGCCGAACCGGGTGCGGCCGTAGCGGTCGGCGAGCGCGGCGGGTTCCTTCGATACGTCGAACAGCGCCGCGGCGTCGGGCCGGGTGAGCATCGCCAGGGCGCGGGTGCGGTACTCGTCGAAGGCACCGGCGGCACCGAGTTCCTGCGCCCGGGATTCGAGCCGGCCCATGCCGGTGAGCAGTGCGGCGCGGTCGGTCATGCGCTCGGGGGTGAGGTCGGGCGGCAGTTGCAGCGCCGGCACCTTCGTCCCGCTGGCGGGGTCGTAGACGAGGCGGAACGGGTCGAACGCGGCGCCGAGCGAGCCGCCGCCCTCGCCGATAATCGTCTTCTTCCCCTGGTGCAACTTCCCGCCGACGACGAAGAACGGGTGCAGGCTGGCGGCATCGGCGCGGCGGGCGACCGTCCGCGCCTTCGCCACCACGGCCCCGAGCGCCGGGCGCGGCGAGCCGCCGAGTGGCTTGCCGTCGAGGCCCGTCCCGCCGGCGCCGCTTCCCGTCAGGCCGATCGTGCCTGCGATGCCGTGGTCGTTCGATTGCGTCGTCAGCGTCCGGACGACGGCGAGGTGGTTCGACACCGCGGCCAGTCGCGGGAACAGTTCGGTGAAGCGGACACCGGGCGTGCGGGTGGGGATGCTCCCGAACGGGCCGCGGTACTCGAGCGCGGCGTTCGGCTTGGGGTCGAAGGTGTCGAGCTGGCTCGGTCCGCCCCACAGCCACAGGAGGATGACGGCCTTAGCCGCGCCGGGGGTGTGGCCGGAGCCACCGGGCGGGCGGGCGCGGAGCAGGTCGGCGAGGGACAGCCCGAGCGCGCCGGAGCCGCCGACCTGGAGGAACGCCCGGCGGTGCAGCGTCTGGCACGTCCGAGCGGTCTGGCGGCCGACGAGGAGCATGGAGACGAACTCCGGCGGGATCGGTTCATTATCCCGATTCGCGGTGGGGGAACAAGCACGACCCCGTTGCGTTCGGCGCCGGATCGGGGATGATGGCCGGCACCCACTCCCGAGGTGCCCCATGTCCGGCCCGTACCAGCCCGACCGCCGCCAACTCCTCGCCGCCGCCTGCGGGGCCGCCGCGTCCACGGGTGCCGCCCAGCCGCCGGCCCCCGCCAAGAAGTACCCGTTCAAGAAGTCCATCAACCAGTGGGCGTTCCCGTACCCGGAGCGGATGAACCTCGAAGCCTGCCTCCGCCTCGCCAAGGCCGCCGGGTTCGACGGCATCGAACTCAACTACGACCTCGACAACGACCTCTCCCCCAAGAACGGCCCCGCCGAGTTCGCCCAGGTCCGCCGCCTCGCCGAGAAGATCGGCATCAGCATTAGCGGCGTGTGCTCGTTCCTGTTCTGGCCGTACCCGCTCAGCAGCAACGACGCCGCCAAGCGCACCCGCGGGCTGGAACTCGCCGGGAAGATCGCCGAGTGCGCCCACCACCTCGGTACCGAGAACGTGCTCGTCGTGCCGGGTGCGGTTCACATCCCGTGGCGGACCGACCACGAGCCGGTCCCGAACGACGTGTGCGACCGAAGGGCGAAGGAGGCGGTGCGGTCCCTGATCCCCGCGGCCGAACGGCTGCGGGTGTTCCTGAACATCGAGAACATCTTCTTCAACGGCTACCTCATGACGCCCGGTGAGATGAACGCCTTCGTGGACTCGTTCGGCAGCGAGCGGGTCAAAGTCCACTTCGACACCGGGAACATCATGATGTACCAGTTCCCCGAGCACTGGGTCGCCCAGCTCGGCAGCCGCATCAAGAACGTTCACCTGAAGGAGTTCACCAAGAAGGGCACCGACGTGAGCCTCGAAGCGTTCCGGCCGCTGCTCGACGGCACGACCAACTGGCCCGCCGTGCTGGAGGCGCTCGACAAGACCGGCTACCGCGGATACCTCACGTTCGAGTACTTCCACCCGTACCTGCACTGGCCCGAGGCGCTGATCCACCAGACCGCCGACTCCCTCGATCGGATGCTCGGGCTGAAGGGGTAGCGTCGTTCTGGCGGGCACACTTGGTTCTGGGAAAGAGGGGGACCCCGTCCCAGAAGCATTGAGTCAACTGGAGGAATCAGCGTTGGAGCGATGCCGCGGCCGGGTCCCCGGCGCGAGTCCTTTTCGCGTCAGGACTTGTGGCCGACAGCGACCGCGCGTACACTCACGCCCATCCTTCACCTCCTCTCCGGTACCGTGTCTCGGGCGCCGCAACCGGCACCCGCGAGGAGCGATTCCATGCGGCCGTTCCCGTTCCGCTGCCTCGCCGCCGCGCTCGCGATGGCGGTCGTCTGCGCCGTCCCGGCGTCCTGGGCGAACCCACCCGCGCCCGACGCACCCGCGGTGCAGGTCAAGCGGTCGGCCACAATCGGACGCCAGAAGGTCGATTACACCGTCACCACCGGCCGGCTCCGCGTCGCGGACAAGACCGGGAAGGCCGAGGCCGGCGTGTTCTTCGTCGCGTACACCCGCCAGACCGACACCCCGCCCGCGGCCCGCCCGGTCACGTTCTGCTTCAACGGCGGCCCCGGGGCGTCGTCGTCGTTCGTCCACCTCGCCGCGTTCGGCCCGCGCTGCGTGTCCGTCGGCGACGACGGCACCACCGTCGCCAAGCCGGCGACGCTCGTGGACAACTACAACTCCATCCTCGACGTGTCCGACCTGGTGTTCGTGGACCCGGTCAGCACCGGCTACAGCCGGGCCGACAAGGACGACGAGGCCAAGCTGTTCCACGGCGTGGACGAGGACGCGCACTCGGTCGGCGACTTCATCCGCGCCTACGCCGAGCGGTACGACCGCAAGGCGTCGCCGACGTTCCTCGCCGGCGAGAGCTACGGCACCCTCCGCGCCGCGGCGCTGGCGAAGTACCTTCAGGACCGCGGCGGCGTGAAACTGGCCGGAGTCCTGCTCATTTCCACCGTCCTGGACTACGCCACCATCTCGTTCGGCGCCGGCAACGACCTGCCCAACATCCTGTTCCTGCCGGCGTACACCGCGGCCGCGCTGCACCACCGCAAGATCAGCGGCGACCGCGACACGCTGCTGGCCGCGGCCGAGAAGTTCGCCCACGGGCCGTACGCCGAGGCGCTCAAGAAGGGGAAGGACCTCCCCGAGGAGGAGAAGGCCGCCGTCGCGAAGGACGTCGCCCGCTTTTCGGGCCTGTCGGAGGCGACCATCCTGAAGGCCAACCTGCGCGTCAGCGCGACCGCGTTCCGGCTCGAACTCCTGAAGGAAGAGAAGGAGCTGATCGGCCGGTACGACGCGCGGGTGAAGGCGAAGCTCGTCGCCGGGAAGGGCGGGTTCGGCGACCCGAGCAGCGCCCTCACGTCGCCGCCTCTGGCGGAGTGCCTGAAGACGTACTTCGCCGACGACCTGGGGATCAAGACGGAGCTGAAGTACAACTCGCTGGTGCCGGTGCGGTGGAACTTCGGCCCGTCGCGCGGGAAGGCGACGGTGGTGCCGCGGCTGCGCGAGGCGATGGAGAAGGACCCGGCGCTGCGGGTGTTCGTGGCGTGCGGGTACTGCGACCTGGCGACGCCGTTCGCGGCGGCGCGGTACTCGCTGGCGAACCTCGGCGGCCCGCCGGAGCTCCAGGGGCGGATCGCGTTCGGCTTCTACGACGGCGGGCACATGATGTACACCGTCCGCGAGTCGCACCAGCGGCTCAAGGAGGACATGGCCCGGTTCATCACCGCCCCGCCGCTCGCGCCGCCGCCCCGCGCCGTCGGTGACGGCGGACGCGTGAGGTAGAGCATCGCGGCGCGGCTGGTATTCGGCGTCGGGGTCGCGTGATTCCCGCGGTACGCCGGATTCGCGGTGTCTGGCACTGGCTCTCGGGGGTTCCATGCAGCGGGTCGACTGCCCGAAGTGCGGCAAAAGTCTGAAGTACGGCGACGAGCAGGCCGGTAAGGCCGCGAAGTGCCCGAGATGCCTCACGGTGCTCACGCTGCCGAGGGTGCGAGTCGATCCCCCTGTAGCGCCGCCGAGGCCGGCAGCCGCACCGCCCCCCGCGCCGCGCCCGGCACCCGTTGTCGCTCCGCCCGCGCCCGTGGTCGTCGCATGGGCCCCGGCGGCGAACCCGCCTCCACCCGCACCCGCCGGCCCGCCGTTCTCCTTCGACGACCGGCCCGCCGGCCGGGGCTACGCCGACGACTTCGGCGACGACGGGTACGACTCCCCGCGCCAGCCCAGGTGGCATCAGGGGTTTGGGGCCGGGTGCGGGCTCGTGAAGTGGGGAATGTGGGTCAACTTCGCCAGTAGCGCCTACATCGCCATGCTCGTCGAGGTCTCCCTGTTGGGGGTGGCCACCAAGAATCGAGACCTGTTCGTGCTCGGCACGATCGGGCTGTACGCCCCGGTGTTCCTTCTCCAACTCGCCGGGACGGCGTTGATGCTCGTCGGCTGGTGGCGGATGACCGCCGCCCCGCCGGGCTCCGGTGCGGGCGGCGTCCTCGCCGGCGCCTCCGTCCTCGCGGGCTTGCGGGAGTTGGTCCTGCTCGTTGGGACGGGGTTCTTGCTCGCGGCGGCCGTGGCGAACGGGCTCGACGCGGTCAAGTACCTCGCCAACGCCTACGCCGCACTGGTGATCGGAAACATCTGCGTCTGGGTCGCGACGTTCTCGGCGATACCCGGCGTTGCGATCGTTGGAGGGGAACTCCCCAGCCGGCGGCTACGACAGAAGGCCGGACAAATCACGTTCGTTCACCAAATCCTGGTGATCGCAGTGCTCGGGCTGGTGGTGCTCGGGTACTTCACCGTGTCCGCGTCCGAACTGATCCCGGTCGGCCGCGGGGGGGCCGTGGACGACCCGGCCCCCCTCCCGCGGGTCGGCCGCGGCGGCGCAGACCGACCGACCCCGGCGGCCGAGAGCCACCCCGAGTTGTTGATGATGTTCTTCGTGACGGTGCTGTTGTTGATCGAGGCGGTGTACACCTACCTTCACTATTCGCTGTACTCGGTGGGCCAGAGCGCGGCGTCGCGCGGGGGCGACACCCGCTGACGTTGGTACGGACCAGCCAGAAGTGGTGTCATTCGGGGCCGTTCCGCGGACGCGGCCGTGCGGGTCGTGCGCATTCGCCGCGTTCCAGCGTCGGCGGGGGTTGCCGGACCGGCACCACACGTCAGTTCGTCGGGCAACCTCGTCCGCCCGGCGATCACCCCCGGCAACCCTAACCACAGGCCGGTACTGGGACACCGTCAGGGTCCAATCACGGTCGGCACTCGTGCCCCGCTCCTCAGAATCTTTTCAGACTGCTTTCACTACCGACTCACCGGTGCCGTGTTAGAAGTAGTATGCCGTATCGTTTCCCCGTTCACTCCCCTCCGCGGGTCGGAACAGGATGACGCCCAACGACTTCGCCCCGCCGGACTTCACCATCCTGGCCGCCGCGTTCGCCGCGGGGGTCGGGTTGCTCCTCGGCGCCGTCGCAATCCTGCTGCTCGCCCGCTTCCGCCCGTCGGTACGAGCCGCGGTCGCGGCGGCGGCGTGCGCGTCCGCCGGGATCGTCGCGTGGCTCGTCACCGCGTCGGAACTGGCCGGGTGGGCGGCCGCCGGAATCGCCGCCGGCGGGTTGCTCGTCGTCGCGGCCGGTCCGGAGTTGGTCGCCGCCGTCGCCCGCCGGCCGGGCGCCCGCTGGGGCGGGATGGCCGCCGCCGGGCTGAGCGTCGCGCTCGGGGCCGTGGCGTGGCACGAGTACGCGACCATCGCCGCCGCCGACCGGGCGTCGCTGGACCTGACGGCGTTGACCGAGCGGCCCCCGACCCGGCCGGCCGCCGCCCGGGTGGTCACCGACCGCGGCACCACCGTCGCGGTGATGGAGGCGACCGACCCCCGCGCGCGGGGCGAGATGGCCGCGATCGAGGAGCGGTTCCTGGACGGGGACAACGTCCGCAACCGGCTCATCCGCCGCCAGCCCGCCAGCGACGTGTCGAACTGCCACGGCTGGGTGTTCACCGGCGGCCGGTTCTGGGTCGGCGGGGCCGAGGTCGATAACATCCTGACCGAAAACGGGTACGTTGCGATCACGACCCCGCGCCCGGGCGACCTGGCCGTGTACCGCCAGGACGGGGCGGTCGTGCACACCGCGGTGGTCCGCTACGTCACCGCCGGGATGCCGGTGCTGGTGGAAGGAAAGTGGGGCACGACCGGGGTCTACCTCCACGACGTCGACGGGTCGGTGTACGGCACCGGGTACACGTACTACCGCGCCGACCGGGCCACGCACGTCCTCGCCGGGCTCGGCTCGGCCCCGGTCCTCGCCGGCGGCCAGTAGCCGTTACTTTCCCAGGTACCGCCGCAGCGCCGCCGCGCACCCCGCCAGGGCCGTTTGAGCGTCGGCGATGAACGCCCCGGCGTCGAACCTGTCGGCCGGCAGCACCCGCGGGCGGACCAACTCCAGCGCTCCCGACACCGTCTCCGTCAGCGCGGCCGTCTCGGCACGGGTGAGGTGGCCGTCGCCGTAGATGCTGCGAACGCTCACGCCGCGGCAGAGGACGCGCACGTCGATCTTTCGCTTCGGCCGGGAGAACCGCACCCGCGGGCAGCTCGCGGCGAGGCGGAAGATCTCGGTCTCGAACGCCGAGGTGCCGGTCGGCTTCCCGCGGGACGGGTACACGAGCTCGACTTCCACCTCGACCACCGCCGGCCCGTAACTGCCGAGCCGGGCGTTGACGTAGTCGTTGACGAGCATCGTGGTGGCGTGCGCCCCGCGCATCAGCTTCGCGGCGTTGACGATGAGGAACTCCATGCCGCACCCCCGATCGGTGACGTAGAATGCCGCCGTCCCCCGCTCCCGGAGGCGCCCGGATGCTCGCCCGCGCCGCGCTGGCCCTCGCCGCCGTCGTCCCGCTCTCCGCCGTCCCCGCGCCCGCCCGGCCCGACGCCGGGGTGAAGGTGACCCGCGCCGTGACCTACGCCACCAGCGCCGGCGAGACGCTGCAACTCGACGTGGCCGCGCCGGCCGCCGGCGGGCCGCACCCGGCGGTGGTGCTGTTCCACGGCGGGGCGTGGCGGTTCGGCTCGCGGGCGCAACTCGGCTGGGTCATCGAGGCGCTCGCGGCGAAGGGGTACGTCGCGGCGTCGGCCAGCTACCGGCTGGCGCCGACGCACAAGTTACCCGACCAACTCGACGACGTGCGCGCGGCCGTGCGGTTCGTCCGCGCCAGCGCCAAGACGTACAACGTTGACCCCGACAAGATCGCTGTCGGCGGCACGTCCGCGGGCGCGCACCTGGCGATGCTGGCGGCCTTCGACCCCGCGGCCCGGCCGGCGGGCGAGCGGCCGCTCGGCGCGAGGTGCGTCATCGACTTCTTCGGCCCCACCGACCTGAGCCTGTACGCCAAGCACCCGGACACGGAGGACGCGTTCATGGTCCCGTTTCTGGGGAAGGCGTGCAAGACCGACCCGGAGGTGTACCGGCGGGCGTCGCCGATCACGTTCGCGGCGAAGGGGGTGCCGCCGGTGCTGCTCGTCCACGGCACGGCCGACATCGTGGTGCCGGTCGTCCACTCGGAGAAGCTGCACGAGAAGCTGGTCGCGGCGGGGGTGGAGGCGGAACTGGTGACGGTGCCGGGGAACGGGCACGGCCCGTGGCGGCCGGAGGAGGCGGCGCCCGGGATCGCGGCGACGGTGCGGTTCCTCGACCGGCACCTGAAGGGGGCGCGATGAGTGGGGGCTGTGTTCTCGCCGCGGCGCGAAGCCGCGAGCGGCAACATCACCACCCGAGCGAACGCTTGCGGCTTCGCGTCGGGCAGCGCGAAGCCGCAAGCGGGTGGGCTACTTTCCTGTTCCCCGTCTCCTGTCTCCTGTGGATTCTCACCGTGCCGCTGGTCGGCCACGGGTGCCACCGCGACGACCTCGACCACGAGCCCGCGGCCGCGCCACCGGTCGTCGCCTGCGAGGCCGACCCGAAAACTTCTCGATAACCCCCTTGCACCCGGGGCGGGTGTCGCCAACAATACCCGTGTCACCCGCGGCCCCACGGACGCACCGGCCTTTCGGCCGGTGTTCGCGTATCCGGGCCGCGGCTGACGGCGACTCCCGGAGGTCGGCCGCAGCCCGCTCGGGCCCCGCGGCCGGTCTCGCGCCCTGACCACCCGGTCGGTGCGGCCCCTCCGGCCCGCCGTCGGGTCGGCGTTCCCCGTGACACCAATCCCGCCGACCCTCCCAGGCTCCCCGCACCGGAGGACGGCACCCGTGACGACCAAGAAAGACCCCGGCAAGGCCGTCCTCGAGCTCGTCGAGAAGATGCACGAGGAGAAGAAGATCGCCCGCGAGACGATCTTCGTCGGCATCGAGCAGGCCATCAAGCTCGCCGCCGAGCGCCACTTCCAGGTGGAAGAAGGCGTGCTCGTCAGCATCGACCAGTCCACCGGGAACATCATCGCCAAGTTCGGCGAGAAGGACATCGACCCCGAACTACTCGGCCGCATCGCGGCGCAGTCGGCCAAGCAGGTGATGATCCAGAAGATCCGCGAGGCCGAGAGCGACACGGTCTACAACGAGTTCACCGGCAAGAAGGGCGAGCTCCTCATCGGCACGGTCACCCGGGTGGACGCCGGCACCGCCATCGTCTCGCTCGGCAAGAGCGAGGCGCTGCTGCCCCGCAGCGAACAAATCCCCGGCGAGACGCACCACGTCGGCGAGCGGGTGAAGGCCGTCATTCTGGAGGTGCGGCGGCAGGGGCACCGCGTCAAGATCGTCCTGAGCCGCTGCCACCCGGACTTCGTCCGCTGCCTGTTCGAGGAAGAAATCCCCGAGATCGACGAGCGGATCATCGACATCCGCGCCGTGGCCCGCGAGGCCGGCTACCGGTCGAAGGTGGCCGTCACCAGCATCGACCTGAAGGTGGACGCCGTGGGCGCGTGCGTCGGCGTGCGCGGCAGCCGCATCAAAAACGTGATCGAGGAGCTGAACGGCGAGCGCATCGACATCGTCCGCTGGAACGACTCGCTCCAGGTGCTCATCCCGAACGCCCTCCAGCCGGCGCAGATCAGCGAGGTGTTCACCTACCAGCGGCTCGGCCGGGCGATCGTGCTGGTGACCGACGACCAGCTGTCGCTGGCGATCGGCCGGCGCGGGCAGAACGTGCGGCTGGCGTCGAAGCTGGTGGGCTGGGACATCGAGATCATGACGCACGACGAACTGGCCGAGTCGCTGGAGCGGGCCGAGCGGTGGTTCGGGCAGCTGCCGAACGCCAGCGCCGACCTGACGAACGCGATGATCGACCAGGGGTTCCTGAGTTACAACGACCTGACCATGATCGACGCCGCCGAGCTGAGCGAGATCACGGGCCTGCCGGAGGAGCAGGCGGACGAGATCGTCATGTACGCCGAGGAGTACTCGGACGTGATGGAGCGGAGCGTGGAGGAGGAGCGGCGGGCGGCGGAGCAGCAGGCGCACCAGGAGGCGCAGGCGGCCGCAGAGGAGCAGCGGCTCGCCGACGAGCAGGCCGCAGCGGAAGCGGCGGCCGCCGCCGAAGCCGCCGCGGCAGAGGCGCCGCCGGAAGGCGCCGAAGCGCCGGCCGAGGTCGCGGAGGCGTCGGCCGAGGGTGAGGTGAGCGAGGCACCGGCCGAGGTGGGTGAAGTGCCGGCGGAGGAACTGGCCGGCGAGGCACCCGCGGCGGAAGCGACCGAGGGCGAGCCGCAGCCGACGGCGTAACGCAAGCCGCGAGTGGCCGGCGACACCCGGCCGCTCGCCTGTCGAACGGCCTACTTCACTTCCCACACCCGCACGGTGCCGTCGCGGCCGGCGGCGGCGAGGGTGCGGCCGTCCGGCGCAAACCGCACCGAGTGCAACGGCCGACCCGCCCGGAACGTGTGCCGCTCCGCCCCCGTCGCCACGTCCCACACCTTCACCGTGCCGTCCTGACTCGCGGACGCCAGCAGCTTCCCGTCGCGGCTGAAGTTCACCGACCACACGTCGCCGGCGTGCCGGAAGACGTGCAACTGCTCGCCGTTCCGGGCGTTCCACACCCGCGTCGTCTGGTCCCAGCCGGCGCTCGCCACCCGCGGCTCGTCGCGGTCCGGGCTGTACGCGACCGCGTACACCGGCCCCTCGTGCAGTTCCAGCTTCAGCGGCAGGGCCGTGTTCTTCCCCCCGACGGTGTAGTCGGCCAGCTTCCACAACTTCACCGCCCCGTCGCTCCCGCCGCTGACCAGGTGCGTGCTGTCGGGGCTGAACGCGACCCCGTGGACCGTGCCGGTGTGGCCCACCAGTTCCAGCGGCACCTGGGTCCGCATGTCCCACACCCGCAGGGTCGAGTTCCGGTCGCCGGTGGCCAGCTTCGAGCCGTCGGCGCTGAACGCCGCCGTCCGCGCCGACGTCGGGTGCGGGAGGGAGCGGTAGTCGGTCTCGTTCCCGTTCAGGTCGTACACCCGCACCTCGGCGTTGTCGGTCACCACCGCCACCGACGTGCCGTCGCCGGCCGCGTCCACCGCCCAGACGGTGCCGCTGACCCGCGAGAAGCTGCGGTTGAACGCCCGCTTGCCGGTGTCGATGAACTTGACCATGCCGTTCTCGGAGCCGACCACGATCGAGTGCCCGTCCGGCGTGTACGACACGCTCCACACCGGCCCGGCCTTCCCGGCCACCGCGTAAAGCGGCGCCGGCCCCGGGTCGGGCGCGGTCTCGAACCGCTCGGCCTGCGGGGGGGGCTTCTCGCCGGGGATCGTCCGCGGCGGCATCAGCAGCGCGGCCGCGAGCACGCCGACGACCACGCCGCCGACCCACGGCAGCACGGCCCGGCCGACCGACTTGACGCAGATGTGCCGGCGGCGCGCGTAGGCCGAACTGCCGGCGCCGCACAGCCCGTCCGACTCCGGCACCAGCCCCGTCTGGATGCGGGCCAGTTCGGCGGTGAAGATGTCGGCCACCTCCTGCGCCGTCTGGAAGCGGTCTTCGGGCTTCTTCTCCAGCAGCCGGTCCACGACGTCGGACAGCCACACCGGCACGTCCGGGTTCACGTCGCGGAGCGGCCGCTGCGTTTCGTCGGTCACGCGGTTGAGGACCACGAGCGGCGTCTTGCCGTCGAACGGGGCGATGCCGGTGGCCGCCTCGTAGAGCACGCTGCCGAGGCTGAACAGGTCGGACCGGGCGTCCACGGCGTCGCCGCGGGCCTGCTCGGGGGCCATGTACAGCGGCGTGCCGGCGACGAACCCGGTACGGGTCAGCTTCACGTCCTCGGCGGCGCGGGCGAGGCCGAAGTCGGTCAGCTTGACCCGGTCGGTGTCCCCCTCCAGGAGGATGTTGCCGGGCTTGATGTCGCGGTGGATGAGGCCGTGGGCGTGCGCCGCCGCGAGCCCCGCGGCGGCCTGCTGGCCGAGCCGCGCCACCTCGACCGGCGCCATCCGGCCGGCCCGCCGGATGCGCTGCTCCAGCGACTCGCCGGACACCAGCTGCATCACGAAGTACGGCAGCCCGCTGGCCTCGTCCTCGTCCACCTGGTGCAGGGCGACCAGGTTGTCGTGGGTGACGGCGGCGGCGGCGCGGGCCTCGCGGCAGAACCGCTGCCGGGCCACCTCGTTGTCGGCGAGTTGCGGGTCGAGCACCTTCACCGCGACCTCGCGCTGCAGGCACGGGTCGTGGGCGCGGAGGACGACGCCCATCCCGCCGCGGCCGACCTCCTCGATCACGTCGAACTGGCCGAGCCGGCCGATGCGGCCCGGCGTGTCGGTGGGGAGGAGGAACGACAGCTTCAACTCGCCGCTGCGGTTCGACCCGCCGGACCGCGGCGTGCTCCCGCCGGGCGGCGGCATGAGCGCGGTGGCCGACACCTCGGCGGCGGCCGCGGACAGGGCCGGCCAGAAGGCGGAGTCCGGCGGCGGCCGCTCGGCGACGCACTGGCGGACGGTGGTGGTGAGGAGCGGGTCGCCGCCGGCCGCGAGCGACTCGACCCGGAGCTGGCACTCGGGGCAGCGGTCGAGGTGGGCGGTCACGGCCTTCGCCCGGACGTCGCCGAGCCGGCCGACGATCAGCCGGTCGAGTTCGACGGTCGGGGGGCAGTCGTCGGCTGGGTCGGGGGGCATCGTCGTTCAGTGGTGGGTGGGGACGAAGGAGTGGGGAGACCGGTCGGCCGGCGCTCGCGTCGCCTCCTCGCTCCTCACCCCCCACTCCTCACGGGGTTTCCTCTTCGTCGTCCATCATCCGCCGCACTTCGTCCCGCAGGCGGGCGAGGACGCGGCTCTTGGCCACGTACACCGCCCCCGGCGACATCCCCAGCCCGACCCCGACCTCGGCGGCCGGCTTGCCGTCCACGGCCGTGCCCCAGAACGCCTGCCACGTCGCCGGCTGGAACTCGCCCCGCACCACGTCCATCGCGCGGTCGGTCAGCTTCCGCTGGTATTCCTTCTCCCAGTCGGCGTCCGGGCCGGCCTCCTCGCGGGCCGGGGCGGCGTCCAGTTGCTCCTTCGCGTCCGGGTCGCCGCTCGCCCGCGGGCGGTTCCGCTGGGCCGAGAGGAAGTTGTAAATCTTGTTCCGGGTGATCGTGTACAGCCAGCCGCGAAACGTGCCGCGGGCCGGGTCGTACTCGAGTTTGCCGGCGTTCCGGGCCACGCTGCGCATCACCTCCTGCATGAGGTCGGCGGCGTCGGCGTCCTGCAGCCCGCGGTTGCGGGCGAACCCGTACACGACCGGCCCGTACAACCGGACGAACTCCCCCCACGCGCCGGCGTCGCGGCCGTCGCGGATGCGGGCGAGCAAGGTCACCCGGGTGGCGGGGGGTTCGGCCATGCGGGCGGTCCTACGGGGAATACCGGCGGCCGGCGGCGGCCATTACAAGCGCCCGCGGGTGAACGTGAAGCGGGGGCATTCTACGACCCACGCCGGACGCGGAGAATCTTCGCGGGCCGCCGGTTTCGCTCACGCGGCGAATCACCCCCGACCGATGCGTGGGGTGGTGGTGGACACCCGGACACATTCAGCGACGGAGGCCGACGTGACGACGAGCGTAATGGTGCCGCACCTGGTGGTGAACGGCGCGGCGAAGGCGGTGGACTTCTACAAGGCGGCGCTGGGGGCGGAGGAGCTGTTCCGCATGCCCGACCCGCAGGGGAGCGGCCGGCTGATGCACGCGCACCTCAAGGTGCTCGGGGCCGACCTGATGCTGGCCGACGACTTCCCCGAGTACTGCGGCGGCCACGCCCGCGCCCCGCAGGGGCCGAGCCCGGTGACGATTCACCTGTGCGTGCCGGACGCCGACTCGGCCATCGCGCAGGCGGCGGCCGCCGGGGCGACGGTGACGATGCCGGCCGACGACATGTTCTGGGGCGACCGGTACGGGAAGGTGACCGACCCGTTCGGCCACGAGTGGTCGTTCAGCCACCCGCTCACGGAGGAGCAGAAGGCCGCGGCACAGGCCCGGTGGGCCGACTTCTGTGGCGGGGCGCAGCCGGCGGCGTGACGACTTTCGTCGTTCGTCATCCGGGAGGCGGCAGGGTGTCCTTCCCCTCCCGAATGACAAACCGAGTCACTTGTCCTGCTTCAGTTCCGTGATAATGAGCGTCCCCTTCTCGTTCTTCTTGGGGACGGTGCCGACCCAGATGTCGTACTGGCCGGACTTCGGGGTGTTGAAGGTGATCCGCGGGTTGAGCATGCCGTCGCTGTCGTCGTCGGCCACCCACTTGCCGTCGGGCGTGTTGACGAGGAGGGTGGTGTCGCCGGTGCCGACGAACTTGATGGTCAGCTTGAACTCGCCGGCGGTGTAGTTGAGGCGGTAGTCGGGGGCGTTCGAGATCCAGGCCTTGAGGCCGCCCTTGTCGGTCTGGATGTCGCCGCCGGAGATGACGTCGGGCACCTTGAACGGGTCGGGTTCGAACCCGGACTTGAGCCGCGCCGACCCGAACGTCGGGGCCTTGGACACGTCCTGCGACGCGGCCCGGTCGCCGCCGACGCACGTTAGCGCGACCGCCGTCACGCCGAGCACACCCAGCCGAATCCCGGAAGCCAGTTTCATCCGCACACCCTCCTGCACGGTACGTGTCTCCCCCCGGACCAGGACGAGGGCCGCGGGGTTGGTGGAGTCACAGACGCGAGCCTACCCCCGCCTTGGGGCGCCGTCAACCAGCAACCCGCCGGAACGGGCACTACGGCCCCGCGCGGCGGAGCAGTTGTAACCGCTCGGCGTCCGTCGCCGCCGCGGCGGCCCGGCCGAGGGCGGCGGACAGCCCGTCGCGCCGCACCCCGGCCGGGAGCCCGTCGCGTGCGGCGGCCAGGCCCCGCGCCAGCCACCCGGCCGGAATCCCCGGCGCACCCGGAAACTTCTTCTCCAACCCGTCCGCCTGTTCGTTCAGGTCGGCGAACACCCCCGCGAGCTGACCGGCGTCCGCCCGAACGGTGTCTCGCACGGCCGACGCCGCGTCGGCGTCCTTGCCGAGTTCCAGTAGCACCCGCGACAGCTGACGGCGGGCGGCGGTGTCGGCCGGGGCGGCGTCGAGGAGCCGCTCGAGGTCGCCGCGGGCGGCTCGCCAGTCGCTCGCCTTCGCGGACCACTCGGCCCGCTGCCGCAGCGACGGGGCGTGGAACCGACCGCCGGCGAGCGCGGGGTCGAGGACGTCGCGGGCCTCGCGGGCGGCGAGGCCGCGCTCGAACAGGTTCGTCGCCCGGGCCAGATGCGCCTCCGGACACGCCGGGTCGAACGCGAGCGCGTCGGTCACGTTCCCCTGCTTCGCGAGCCCGGCAGCGACGCACTCCGTGACCCGGCCGGGGACGGCTTCCAGCCGCGCCACCAGCCCGGTGACGGTGTGCGGGAGGCGAGTGAGGTCGGCGGCGTCGAGGAAGGCGGCGACCTCGGCGGGGTCGGCGGAGTAGCCGACGCTCTGGGTGCCTTCTCGCGCCGCGAGGACGCCGACGAGATCGCCGCGGTCGTTGACCACCGGCCCGCCCGGCGACCCGGCCTGCGTCGGGAGTTGCAGCACGATCGCGCCGACGCGCGGCGCCTTCTCCCCGTCGGCGAGCGCGACCCGCCCGCGCTGCCGCACCACGCCCGCGGTGTACACGAAGGCGAACTCGACACCGCCGGGGTGACCGACCGCGTGAACCGCCTCGCCCGCCGCCGGCGCGGTCGCCGCGAGCTTGACGGCGCGGGCCGACGCGGGAACCGAATCGACTCGCAGCAACGCCAGGTCGCGGTCCGCGTCTCGGGCCAGGACGCCCGCCGCGCGCCACGCCCCCTTCAGGTGCATCCCGACTGGGTCGCGGTACGGCGCACGCTCGCCGACGACGCCGGCGCCGCGAGGTAGCGCGAACGCCATCCCGACGCGGTCGCCGACGGACAGCCCCTTCGCGGCGGTGAGGACGAGCCCGCGGTCGCGGTCGATCAGCACGCCGGCGGCAAACCGCTCGGTGGCCGTGGGACGCACCCACACGACCGCCCGTTGCAGCGACTCCGCCGCGTTCGCCGGTTCGGCCGCGGGCTCGTCGATCCCGACCGTCAGGAAGCGGCGGATTTCGTCGGCCGAGACGACGACTGCGGCGTCGGGCGCCTGCCGGCGCAGCGCCGCGGCTACTCCGACGCACCGGCCGCGGGCGTCGAACGCCGGCCCGCCGCTGTCGCCTTCCTCGATCGGCAGTTGGCCGAGGACGACGTTCGCGTCAACCGAGAGCTTGCGGCCGCGCCAGGTGTAGCCGTCGGCGAGCGCCCCGACCTGTCGGGCCGGGCCGCGCGTCTGGTTCCACAACGTGTCGAGGTCGAGCCGGTGGCCGACGACGCGCAACGGCTCGCCGACCCGCGCCGCGGCGAACGTCACGGCCGCCGTTCCCGCGGGGAGCGACGGCAACTCCACGAGCGCGAGGTCGGCGGCGTCGTAGGTGCGGACGACGGTGCCGGTGACGAGCAGCCCACGCTCGCGGAGCCGCTGCCGGCCGCGGAGGTACGCGGCGCGGTCGGTGACGAGGACGCCGTCCTCGACCCACGGGAAGAACACGTCCACGGCCTTGTGGTCGGCGACGACGTGCCGGGCGGTGACGAGCCAGCGCCGGTTCGCGTCCACGACGACGCCGGCGCCGGCGGTCTCGCCCTCGGCGCGGACCCAGGCGCACGCCGGCAGCGGCACCGGCTGCATCGCGGCGGCGAGGACGAGGGCGTGCATGGCGTTCCGCCTACACCCCAGGGGCGAGTGCCTTCTCGATGACGGCGCGCACGTCGCCGACCTTCACCCGCTCCTGCTTGAGCGTGTCGCGGTCGCGGATCGTGACGGTGCCGTCCTCGGCCGTCTGGCCGTCGATGGTGATGCAGAACGGCGTGCCGGCCTCGTCCTGCCGGCGGTAGCGACGGCCGACGGCGCCCTTGTCGTCGTAGAAGACGTTGAAGTGCGGCTTCAACGCCCGGTACAGCTCCGTTGCCCGCTCGGGCATGCCGTCCTTGTTCACCAGCGGGAAGATCGCCGCCTTGATCGGGGCGAGCCGCGGGTGGAACTTCATCACCACGCGGGTCTCCTCGTTCCCCTTGGCGTCGGGCACCTTGTCCTCGGTGTACGCCTCGCACAGCACCGCCAGCGTGAACCGGTCGGCGCCGGCGCTCGGCTCGATGACGTGCGGCGTGAACTGGTACTTCTCCACGTCCGCGGCCGGCGGGTTGGTCTTCATCCACTCCTTGAACGAGTTGGTGCTGCGGCCGGCGGCGTCGGCGTTCCACCGCTCCTCGTCGAAGTACATGAACTTCTCGTTCATGCCGCTGTGCTTGGCGTGCGCCGTGAGGTCGAACGCCCCGCGGTGGGCGACGCCCTCCAGCTCCTGCGGCTCGTCCGAGAACGGGAACAGGTACTCGATGTCGGTGGTGCCGACGGAGTAGTGGGCGAGTTCCTCGGGGCCCTGCTCGCGCGGCACGAGGTTGTCGCTCTTGATGCCGAGGGTGCTGTACCACTGCTTGCGGAGGTTGCGCCAGTACTCGTACCACGTCCGCGACTCGGCCGGGTGGCAGAAGAACTCGATCTCCATCTGCTCGAACTCGCGGCTGCGGAAGGTGAAGTTGCGCGGGTTCACCTCGTTGCGGAACGCCTTGCCGACCTGCGCGATGCCGAACGGCAGCTTGAGCCGGGTGCTGTCGAGGACGTTGCGGTAGTTGGCGAAGATGCCCTGCGCCGTCTCGGGTCGGAGGTACACCTTGTTGTCCTCCGACTGGATCGCGCCGGCGTGGCTCTCGAACATCAGGTTGAACGCCCGCGGCTCGGACAACTGCCCCTCGCACCCGTCCGTCGGGCAGGGCTTCGGGAGCCCGGCGGGCACCTTGGTCGCGTCGTAGAACTGGAGGTCGGCTGCCGCCTTCAGCGCCCCGAGGGGGTTCTTCTTCTTGGCGAACCCCTCGATCTTCGCGCGCAGCAGCGGCTCGCCGTCGGTGCGGTTGTCGGCCTCGACGGACACCCCGCGCGGGTTCCCGTCAACGACTGCCCCGGCGATCTGCACCTTGTCCGCACGCAGGAGGCGCCGGCACTTGTCGCAGTTCACCATCGGGTCAGCGAACCCGCCGACGTGTCCGCTGGCGACCCAGACCTTGGGGTTCATGATGATCGAGCAGTCGAGCCCGACCATGCGGATCTCCTGACCCGACGGACCCGGCGGCGGGTTGCGGACCATGTCCTGCCACCACGCCTCCTTGATGTTCCGCTTCAGCTCCACCCCCAGCGGGCCGTAGTCCCAGAAGCCGTTGATGCCGCCGTAGATCTCGGACGACTGGTAGACGAAGCCCATGTCCTTGCAGAACTTGGCGAACTTCGCCATGTCGATGCGGGTCGGCACGTCGGCGCCTCCGGCGGAACCCTTGGCCTGGGTCACGCGGGTGAAAGAGAGCAGCCGGGGCGAAACACCCCGGCCGGTACGCGGGTCATGATACGGGACGCGGATCGGGATGGCGGGGGTCGGGACCGGGTGGTTCGGTTGCCGCTTGCGGCTTCGCGTTGGGCGACGCGAAGCCGCGAGCGGCGAAGCCCCGAGCCGTTCCGTATCATGACTCGCGTACCGGCCGGGGTGTTTCGCCCCGGCTGCTCTCTTTCACCCGCGGTGCCCAGGCCAAGGGTTCCGCCGGAGGCGCCGACGTGCCGACCCGCATCGACATGG
>JBGAQM010000525.1:0-3275 GCA_044220735.1 Urbifossiella sp.
TGCGGCTTCGCGCTGCCCCACGCGAAGCCGCAAGCGGCAACGGAACCAGCTGTCATTACGGCGCCAGCACCTTCAGCCCCACGATCCCCGCGACGATCAGCCCCGCGCACGCCAGCCGACCCGCCGTCGCCGGCTCGTCGAACAGCGCGATGCCTAGCACCACCGTGCCGACCGCGCCGACGCCCGTCCACACGGCGTAAGCCGTGCCGAGCGGCAGCGTCCGCAGCGCTACCCCGAGCAACCCGAGGCTCACCGCCATCGACGCCGCCGTGGCCGCGGTCGGCCACAGGCGGGTGAACCCGTTCGTGTACTTCAGCCCGACGGCCCAGCCGATCTCGAATAGACCGGCGAGCAGGAGAATGACCCACGCCATGACGCGCCTCCGCGTGCAGGCGGGGTCGTCCCCACCGAGTTGTTGGAGAACGCGGGGTCGTCCCCGCGCGGGCGAGCATCAGGAAATACCCGCCCCGCCGCGAACCCTTACCGCCCCTGGAAGTCCCGCGCGAACGCCGCCGGGGTCAGGTCCGCGCCGGTGGCGTGGCGCGTCAGCCCCTTCCAGTCGAGCGTGCGGCCGGGGGCGAACACCTTGTCCTTCATGAACTGCCCGACGCGCACGTCGCCGACGTAAATCACCTTCCGCGGGTCGGCCTCCTTGTAGATGTCGCGCGCGATCGCGTGGTGCACCTGCGAGGCGAACAGCTGGCCCATCATGTAGTTGTGGTAGTACACCGGCGCCGAGCAGATGTGGATCTTGCTCGCGTAGTCGGGGGCGTTGCGACCCGCCGGCTTTTTCACGTTCTGGTACCGCTCCACCAAGTCCCACCACAGCTTGTTCAGGTCTTGGGCCGGGTTCTCGTACATCCCCTTCTCGAACCGCAGCATCACCTGGCACCAACGGCTGAAGATCAGCAGCTGGTTCCGCTGCGTCCGGCTCGCGGCCTCGTCGAACGCCAGCGGCGTCGTGAGCGTGATGCCCATCTTCTCGATCCACAGCCGCGACTTGCTGAACCGCTCGAACTGCATCGCCACCCCCTCGGTGCTGAGGATGTGCGCCTCCGCCCGCAGGACGTACGGCAGCCGGGCCGGGATGTTCTTGCTCGAATACACCGCGTGCCCCAGTTCGTGCAGCATCGTCCCCATCCAGTACTCGTTCGGCTGGATGTTGGCGAGCACCCGCACCTCGCCGCCCTCGCGGTCGATGTCGGTGCAGAACGCGTGCGGACTCTTGCCGGGCTTCTCCTGCAGGTCGCTGCGGGCGATCACGTCGTCGATCGGCAGGCCGATCCCCTTGTAAAAGTCGGAGCAGAGTTTGGTGATGTCGGCGCGGACGAACGGGGCGTCGAGGTTGGCCTCGAAGACGGTCGGCGATTCCTGGAAGAACGGGTCGTGGTAGTGCCACGCCTGGAGGGCGTTGGCCGCGACGCCGTACCGCTTCGCGAGCCGGTCGTCGATCTCGGCCTTGGCCGCCTCGAACGGCCCCTTCGTGAGCGTGTCGAGGTCGTCGAACAGCTTGACGAGTTCGGCCCCGTCCTGCTCGCTGAGCTTCAGCTGTAGCGCGTGGAAGTTGTCGAACCCGAGTTCCTTCGCGGCCTGGTTGCGGAGGGTGACCAACTCCTTCAGGTCGTTCTCGACCACGCCGCCGACGCGCTTGCTGGCCTCCCACGCGGCCTGCCGCTGGGCCGAGTCCACCGAGTTCTTGAGGACGTTGCGCACGTCGCTGTCCGCCAGCTCGCGGCCGTCCACCCGCGCGCGGAAGACGTTGAACTGCTGCTCGACCGCGTTCGCCTTGGCGGTGATGCGCCGCAGCAACTCCGGGGCGACCTGCTTCTCCAGGTACGCGAGGTACAGCAACTCGACCTGCCGCGCCAGCAGCGGGTCTTGAATCTGGTTGGCGTCCTTCGCCTGCTTCAGCGCCCGCAGCCGGGCGAAGGTGGGGCGGTCGGCGAGGGCGGCGTCGATGGCGTTCTGCGTCTCTTCCTTGCGCTTGAAGTCGTCGTCGCGGCCCGAAATGTTGGCGCGCCACCACGCGTGGCCGGCGGCGATTTCGAGCGGCTTGACGCGGGCCTCGTGGTCGGCGACGAACTTCTTGGCGTCGTCGTCGGGCGCGGCGAGGGCGGCTTCGGGGGTGACGGCTCCGGCCACGGCGGCGCCTCCGGCGAGCAGGAAGGATCGGCGGTCGGGGGACATGGCTTCTCCGAATGCAGAGTGCAGAATCCCGAGTGCAGAATGAACACAGACATGCGGCCGGGCTCGGGCCTTCGTTCTGCACGCGGCATTCTGCGTTCTGAGCTCCTAAGTGGAGTAGACCCATTTTCCGAGCAGCAGCGCCGGGGGCAACAGCAAAAGGACGCCCAGCCCCGGCAGGCCGACGAACGCCACCGCCAGCACGGCGTCGAGCCCGACCAGCCCGAGGACGCAGCGCTTGATCGCCGCCTGCACCTCCTTCGGCCCGGGGCTGCGGATGGCGCGGCGGATCGGGATTCCCACCACGAACCCGAACGCCACCAGCAGGTACGGGAACAGCAGCGCGGTCGGCCCCGGGTCGCCCGGCACCCGCGACCGCAGCACCAGCGCCAGCACCAGTGACAGCAGGATGACACACGCCGCCGCGGTCAGGTGCCGGCGGCTGCTCTCGGTCGCTTCGGTGCGGGCGAACCACGTCACGCCGACGATGTAGACGCCGACGACGCCGGCGGTGTGCAGCCGCAGTGGTAGCGGGAAGGCGTCGGCCGGGATCGCGGACAGGCCGAGGAGCACGTTCAGGAAGCGGCAGGCGGCCATCGCCACGGGGCCGAGCGGCGTGCGCTTCAGCCCGGCGTCGTAGAGCAGCACGCAGACGCCGAGCCCGACGCCGAGCAGCGGCGACCCCGCGACGAAGGTGAGCCCCACGCCGACGAGCGTGAGCGCCCCCGCGAGCAGGCCCGCGGTGCGGACGGTGATGCGGCCGGAGGGAAGGGGCCGGAACGGCCGGTCGCGGGCGTCCTCGGCGAGGTCGAACACGTCGTTCCAGACCATCCCCGCGAGGTACAGGCAGGCCGACGCCAGCGCCAGCAGCGCGAGGGTGGTGAGGTACGCGGAGCATTCCCAGTCGGCGTACACGGCGGCGCCGACGCACCCGGCGAGGGCGGTGTCGGCGAACGCGGTGAAGACGTTCGGGAGGCGCAGCAGTTGGGCGAAGGCGAGGACGCGCGGGTGCATGGGGAGAGTGTACAGCCGGGCGAGCCGACCGCCGTGAGGCGGCGGGTGCGTCCGCACGCCGGTCACGTCGGATGTCA
>JBGAQM010000029.1:0-28360 GCA_044220735.1 Urbifossiella sp.
GAAACGCAAAGCCGCAAGCGGCAACGGAGCCTCATACCGCGGCGAACTTCTCGCGGAGCTTGTCGAGGTACTTCTTGCTCTGCGCCGTCACCTCCCAGGCGTGCGGCCAGAAGCACAGGTCTACAGTCCACCAGTCGTGCGGCACGCCGCTGGCCTGCATCGCCGGAACCAGCTGGTCGAAGTTCAGCTTCCCGGTGCCGAACGGGTTGTGCGTCGACGTGTTGTGTTCATTCAGACTGCCGTCGGAATCGATCAGGTGAATGTGGGTCACCTTCCCCTTGAGCTTCTCCAGCAGCTCCAGTTCGCCGCCGGGTAGCGTCTCCTTCGTGCCGGACTGGTTCGCCCCGACGGTCGCGCACATGTGGGCGTGGCAGGTGTCGTAGAGTACGCCGAAGTTGCTGTTCCCCTTGGCGCGAACGCCGTCCACCAGCTTCACGATCTCCGACGGCTTGTTGAACGCGAAGCCGGGCTCGAACTCCCAGCACACGTTCAGCCCGTAGTCGGCCGCGATCTTGCTGCTCTTGTCCCACACGCCGATGAACCGCTCCATCCCCTTCTCGGCGCCGATCTTCTTCCCCTCGGCGTCGGCCTCGAAGAAATTCGGGGCGACGACCGTGTCCACGCGGATGGTCTTGGCGTCGAGCTCGGACGCGAACACGCACCAGCCGAGGAAGGCGGTGAGATAAGCGGCAGGGATCTCGTCCATGATGGAGGTGCCGGGCGTCTTGAACGCCCACAGGTCCACGGCGATGCCGGACAGCGCCAGGCCGTGGTCGGCGATCTCCTTGCGGAGCTTCTGCCGGCTCGCCTTCGTGGGGTGCGTCGCGGGGCTCGGGTGCGGGCCGAAGCTGCCGAGCTCGACGCCGTCGTAGCCGAGGTCCTGCAGCTTGTGGAGGATCTTGTGGAAGTCGTTGGTGGGTTCTTCCTGGTTGAACAGGTACGCCCAGGTGCCGATCGAAATGCGGGCCTTGGCCATGTGCGCGCTCCGGGAAAGGTGACCAAAACCGGCGGACCGCGGGCCGCCGGCAACCGACCTCGACGGCCGGTGCGCGTACCCGTATGTTACCCCATTCGCCCCGGCTGTAAGACCTCACAGCCGGGGCGGTATCTCACCGGAAGGTCGGTTGTAGCCATGACTTCCGGCGGGGGCAAGCAGAAATCCGTCGGCCCGCGCGCAAGTTCGGGGTGCCGGCTGCGAACATCTTTGTGAACGACGTGTCTGCAACAGGTCGGCAGACTTTGGGCTGGGAGGCGAACGTGAGTATCAACGTGTTTGGACAGCCGGGCGGGTGTGGGTTGGCGTCCCCGAAGAAGCGGGCGGCCCGGGTGGTCGTCGGCGGCGGGGCCGGGTTCGCGGCTCGGGCGGCCGAGCGGTTCCTGGCCCGCGGCGTGGACGTGTGCACGGCCATCGCCCTGGACGAGCTCCACGCCATCGCCGCCCGCAAGAACCCGACGGCCGTTGTGTTGTCGGTCGAGACGGCGGGCGAGAGCGGCTACCTGACGTGCGCCAAGTTGCGGCTGATGCGGCCGAAGATGCGGGTGGTGCTGGTCGGCGAGGCGACCCCGCGGGCGGAGCGGCTAGCCCGGTTCGTCGGCGCCCGCTTCGCCACCGAGGCGACCGCCGCGGACGTGGTGCTGAAGTTGATCTGACCGCGAAGCGGTCGGGTTCGAGGAAAACAAGAACGGGTCCGGCGTTGGTGTCACACCCGGCGCCGGACCCGTCGCGTTTGAGCTACTCGACCTCGAAGATGCACTCCACCTCGACCGCGATGCCGCCCGGCAGCGTGTGCGCCGAGACCGCGCTGCGGGCGCCGACGCCGGCGTCGTCGCCGAACACGTCCTTCATCAGCTCCGAAAAACCGTTGATGACCCGCGGCTGGTCGGTGAACTCGGCCGTGCAGTTGACCCACCCGAGTGTCTTGACGATCCGCTTCACCTTGTCGAGCGAGCCGAGCGCGTCGCGGACCGTTGCCAACACCGCGAGTCCGACCTGCCGCGCCGCGTCCTTCCCCTGGTCGAGCGTCAGGTTGTCACCGACGCGGCCGGTGATGAGGGTGCGGTCGGCGCGGAGGGGGCCGTGGCCGGACACGTACAGCAGGTTTCCGTGCCGGACGGCCGTCTTGTACACCGCGATCGCCTTGGGCGCCGGCGGCAGGGTGAGGTGCAGTTCCTGAATGCGCGTCTCAGGGCTGGGCATCTTCGGGCTCCGTGGGGTGGGGATGGTATAGGGCCGGTCACTCCCCCGTCTCGTCGTCGAACCGGAACACCGCCGCCGACTTCGTGTGCGTCCGCGATTCGAGTTGCGCCCCGACGTACACCGACCGGCGCGTCCCCGACTGAACCACGGTCGGCGTCGAGTACAACTCCGTTACACGCTTTCCGGTCTGCTCCGCCAGTTCGCGGACCCAGTACGCCTTGCCGGTGTACGGGCTGAGGCACGCGACACGACCCTCGGGCGTCGCCGCGTACACGGCCGTCGGCCGGCCCATCTCATCGGCCGCGACCGCCGGTCCGGCGGTGAACGTGGAGCCGAGCGACACCGACCACCACACCGCGCCTGTGGCGCGGTTGAAGCAGTAGATCGACCCGTCGCGGCAGGCGGCGTAGACGAACAGCGCGTCGGCGGCGAGCGGGGCGTGAACCGCCCGCAGCAGCTTCGCCTCCCAGACGGCCTTTCCGTCGGCCGCGCTCGCACACACGACCGCGCCGCCGGGCACCGCCTCGGCCGGGGTGCCCTCCTCGGCGTACGCGAATGTGTCGTTCGTCATGTTCCCAGTGCCGATGCCGTAAAAGACGTGCTCCCCCGCCGCGAGCGGAGGCCCGAACGATCGGTACGCCTGCGGCTGCCGCCAGAGTTCTTTCCCCGTATCGGAATCGACCGCGACGCGGGCCAGCGTGTACAGCCCGCTGCCGAGGAAGACGCGCTTGCCGCTCACGGCCGGCGCCCCGTCGATGTGGAGTTTCTGTTCCTTGCCGGCGAACTGCCAGACCTTCTCGCCGGTGGCGGCGTCGGTGCAGTAGAGCCCGTCGTCCCCGGCGGTGAAGTACAGCTTGCCGTTCGCGGCGCGCGGCTGGCCTTCGGTGTGACTGGTCGTCGCGAACGGTTTCGCCCATGCGGCCTTGCCGGTCGCCGCGTCGAGGGCGAACAGGCGGCACCCCTTGTCGGTGTGGAGCCCTTCGCCGACGTACACCTTCCCGCTGGCGACGGTCGGCGTGCAGAACACGGGCAGCAGGTCGTCGTCGGCCGCGAACTTCCACGCCACCCGCCGGCTGTCGCGGTCGAAGGCGTAGACGAACCCGTCGGCCCCGAACCCGGTCGCCTTCGCCGCCCCGACGTAGAGCCGGTCGCCGTCCACGGCGACGGACGACATCACCTGATTCGCGTCTGGCAGGTCGTAGACGTGTACGTCGAGCAACCGCACGGTCACACTGCCGGCCGCGGTCTCGGGCGCCGGGGGGGCCACCGACCGGACCGAGTCGCCGATCAGGGCGGCGACGAGCGTGACGGTGAAGAGGGCCGACAGGCCGGCGAGTTCCCCCGACACGCCCACACGCAGCGGCGGCTCGGTGCCGTCGGCGCGGAGGTCGTGGGCCGCGGTCAGCCGCCGGTAGCCGACGTACCCGGATGCGACGAGTAGCGACACGCCAATGAGCGCGAACTCGCGCATCGGAAACTCGAGGGCCATGCTCCACGGCCCGAAGAACCGCACCGACGCGACCAACAGCGCGATCACCGCCGTGATGCCGAGCACCACGCCGAATTCCTTGCGGGTCGGCGTCGCGGTCGCGGTCGGATCGTCACCCGCGAGCCGCCGGTAGCGCCGGTCGGCCCACACCATGCCGCCGAGCGTGACCGCGACCAGCAGCAGCGTGAACCCCTGATAGGTGAACACCCACCACTCGGGGAGCCACCCCTGTTCGCGGACCAGCCAGTACACCAGGGCGACGGTACTGTTCACGCTGGCGATGACGAGGAACGCCCGCCACCGCTTCATGGCGACGGCCATGCTCGCGGCCGCGCCGGGGAACAGCGCCGCGATGATCGCCAGCGGCCCGACCAGCGCCAGCGACGGGATCACCCCGAAGAGCGGCGTGGCGATCACGGCCGCACGTCGCCTCCCTCCCCCCTGCTCCTTCCCCCCTCCCTCCTTCTTCAACGGGGGGCCGAACCCCGCGGGTTCCTTCTCGTTCGGGGCGGGCGGGGCGGTCTTCTTCGCCAGGCCGTCAACGCACACCTGCCGCAACTCGGCCGTGGTGCCCTTGAACGTTCGCCGCAGGTACGGCTCGCCGTGAAGGAACGCCCAGCGGACCGTCTTGCCGTCGTCGTCCACGGCCCCCTGCATCGAGAACCACGTCCCCTCGGTGAAGGCCATCGCGTTGTAGCGCTTCCCCTTCTTGCTGGCGAACACCACGACCTTGCGCCCCGGGTCCAGCCGCTCGAACATCAACTTGGTGTGCTCCCCCTTCTTCGCCTCCTCGTCCCCCGTCATGTTCACCGGCAGCCGGTCGAACGGCGGGTCCCCCTTCAGCTTCTCGTCGAGTTTCAGCACAAGCGCCGGTCGCTCCGGCAACACCGAATCGACGGCCGCGACGAAGATCAGTTGCTCCCCCTCCAGCACCTCCTGGAGGGAGACGAGGCGGAGAATGACGGCCTGAGCGGGGGCGGCCACCAGGAGCGACGCGAAGAGCACGAGGCGGACGCGGGGCACGGATCGGTCTCCGGGCGGGGGGTGGGAACATGATAGTCCCGACCCACCCCCGCGCCTTCGCCGAACTTTTCGCTTGAAGCCGCCGGCGCGTTCTGCCACAGTAAATTCATTCGGCATTCATCATCGTTCCCGGGGGCCTTCCGCCCCCACCCGGTGTGGGTCTCGTCATCGTCGCCCGACACCGGCCACCACCGCCCTCATCCCCACGGTCCCGTGCCCGTTAGCCGCGTCGCTTCGGCGGTCCGGCAACCACTGTAGGAGCAGCCATGGCCAAGGCCCGCGGCGACTTCACCGACGTGCTCATCAAGCGGAAGCTCATCAGCCCCGACCAGCTGGCCGAGGCCGAGAGCCTCGCGGCGAGCACCGGCATCAAGCTGCAGGACGCCTTCATCAAGCTCCAGACGCTCAACACCAACGAGGTGATGAACGCCGTCGCCGAGCACTACGGCGTCCAGTTCATCGACCTGAACGAGACGGAGATCTCGAAGGCCATCACCGAACTCGTCCCCGAGTCGGTGGCCCGCGAGAACGTCGTCCTGCCGCTGTCCCTCGAAGGGAACGTCCTCAAGATCATCACCGCGGACCCGTCCAACTACGAGACCATCCAGAAGCTCCAGTTCATTCTGAACAAGGATGTGGTGCCGGTGCTCGCCCTCCAGGAGCAGATCCAGGAGGCCATCAACAAGAACTACGGTCAGACCGAGACCGAGTCGGTGGACTCGATGCTCGTGGAGTTCACCGACACGGCCATCGAGTTCACCCAGACGGAGTCGATCGCCAGCCTCGCCAACGCCGAGGAGTCGGACGCCCCGGTCGTCAAGCTCTGTAACCTGGTCATTCAAGAGGCCGTCAACCTACGGGCCTCGGACATCCACATCGAACCATTTGCCGACCGTGTGAGGGTCCGCTACCGGATCGACGGCGTCCTCGTCGAGCGCGACGCTGCACCCCGGCGGCTGCTCGCCCCCCTGCTCTCGCGTTTGAAAATCATGGGGAGCATCGACATCTCGGAGAAGCGCCGACCGCAGGACGGCCGCATCAAGATGTCGATCCAGGGGAAGCACTTCGACCTTCGTGTCAGCATGCTGCCGTCGGTCCACGGGCAGTCGGCCGTGATGCGAATTCTCGACCGCGGCAACATTCAGGTAAACATCCGAGACCTCGGCTTCTCTGAGGAGGATTACATCCGGTTCCAGCAGATCATCAAGCGACCGAACGGCATCTTCCTGGTCACGGGCCCGACCGGGTCCGGCAAGACGACGACACTCTACTCGGCGCTCAACGAACTGAACCGGCCCGACCGGAAAATCATCACCGCGGAAGACCCCGTCGAGTACTACCTCCCCGGCATCAACCAGGTGGAGGTGAAGCACGGCATCGGGCTCGACTTCGCCCGCATCATCCGGGCGATGTTGCGGCAGGCGCCCAACATTATCCTCGTCGGCGAAATCCGTGACAAGGAGACGGCAGAAATTGCCGTCCAAGCCTCGCTGACCGGACACTTGGTTTTCAGTACACTCCACACGAACGACGCGCCCAGCGCTGTGACCCGTCTCGCAGACATTGGCGTGCCCCCGTTCCTCATCGCCAGTTCCGTGATCGCCATCATGGGCCAGCGCCTCGTGCGTGTGAACTGCGTCAAGTGCAAGGAGCCTTACATGCCACCCGCCAACGAGTTACGCGCGGCCGGCATCACGCAGGAGCAGATCGCGAAGGCCACACCGATGAAGGGTCGTGGCTGTAACCACTGTCGCCAGACGGGTTACCGGGGCCGTCAGGGCATCTTCGAGATGCTGAAGATGAGTTCGGTGATCCGCGAACTGACCTTCGCCCAGGCACCCACGCAGGAGATTCGCCGCAAGGCCCGTGCGGGCGGGATGCGGACCCTGCTGGAGGACGGTTGCCTGAAAATCCTGAAGGGAACGACGACCGCGGACGAGGTGCTCAGCACCTGCCACGCGGAGCAACTGACGGTGGATTCACACTAGGAGTGTCCTCACGGCGCAGTCGCCGGGCGAACAGGACCTCGTGACGTAACAGTTGTCCCGTATGCCCCGCAAGGACGCGGGGCGGATCCGGCATGACGCCGTTCCGTTTTTGGTGCGCCGACGACGCCCCCGGATAATGCGGCAGCCCGACGCGGAGGTCGGGAGCCCGTCTGACTGCTGCCGGTCGGAAGCCGCACGTCCGAGGTTCGCGTCGTCGTCCGCTCGTAGGCCAGAGACCTGGCCGAGGGTTCTGTGGCAGTTTCCATGGAGAAGTTGCTGGCAACGGTCATCCAGATCAAGGCCAGCGACTTACACATCAGCGTCGGGCAGCCCCCCGTCGTCCGCCACCAGGGCCGGATGCGGAAGCTCGACGCCAAGACGCTCGACAACGACGACACCACCGGCCTGATGAAGTCCATCACGCCAGACCGCTGCCAGCAGGAGCTGCAGCAGAAGGGCGGGGCGGACTTCGCCATCGAGTACGTGGACGGCTACCGGTTCCGGGTGGCGGTGTTCAAGCAGAAGGGGACCATCGGCATGGTCCTCCGCCGCATCCCGAGCCAATTCCTGACGTTCGAGCAGTTGCGGACGCCGGAGGTCATTCGGCAGTTGATCGTGCGGCCCCGCGGGCTCATCCTCGTCACCGGCCCCACCGGGTCGGGGAAGACAACGAGCCTGGCGAGCATGATTAACTTCCTCAACGACAACTACGACCGGCACATCATCACGCTGGAAGACCCGATCGAGTACTACCACAAGCACAAGAAGAGCACGGTCAACCAGCGCGAGATCGGCATCGACGTGCCCGACTTCAAGGAGGGCATCCGCCGCGCCCTCCGGATGGACCCCGACACCATCCTCGTCGGCGAAATGCGCGACCTGGAAACCATCCGCGCGGCTCTCGAAGCCGCCGAGACGGGGCACCTGGTGTTCGGCACGCTCCACACGTCGGGTGCCGCCTCGACCGTGGACCGCGTCGTGACCGTGTTCCCCGAGAACGAGCAGGACCAGATTCGCACGCAGCTGGCCGGGTCGCTCATCGGCGTGCTGTCGCAGGCGCTGATGCCGAAGAAGCCCGAGGGGCTGGGTGACGCCCGCCATCCGGAACCTGATCCGCGAGAACAAGACGTACCGCATTAACTCGTCGGTGCAGACCGGCCGCAAGCACGGGATGTTCCTGCTCGACGACTGCCTGTTCCGCATGTGGCGAGAGGACCTGATCGAGAAGGAGGAGGCGCTGCTGAAGGCCGCCAACCCGGCGGAACTCGCGGCCAAAATCGCCCAGGCCGAGCGCGGCCTGATGGACGACGACGAGGAGGGCGACGACGACGAGGATGAGGACGAGGATGACGACGACGACGACGACGACGACGACCGGTAGCGGTCGGGCGGTAGTCACGGAGTTGTCCCCCGGTCATTCATCCTCGAACGCGAGACGCACGATGCCCCCGACCCCGAACGACCCCAAGAAGCCGGCACCGCCCGCCACGCCCGGCCAGAAGCCGCCGGTCGCGGGCAACGGCGCGCCCGCGCCGAAGCCCGCCGCCGGCGGCCCCGCGAAGCCCGGTGTCCCGGTCCCGGGGCCGGCGAAGCCCGGCATCCCGGTACAAGGACCGGCAAAGCCGGGACAGCCGCCCGCGAAGCCCGGGATTCCGGCCAAGCCGGCGGGCGGCCCACCGCCCGCGAGGAAGCCGGCGCCCACGCCACCGAAGCAAAAGTTCACACACATCGACGCCAACACCAAGCTCCTCGGGCAGAAGCTCGTGGACCTCGGGGCGCTCGACGAGGCGCAGCTCGAGTCGATCTACGAGGACATGCGCGTCACCGAGGGGTCGCTCACCGACCTCCTCAAGGAGCGCGGCCTTGCCACCGACGACCAGCTGTTGCAGGCGACGGCCGAGGCGCACGGCATGCGCGTCGCCAACGTCGAGGAGACGAAGCCGACGCCCGAGGCCGTGAAGCTCGTCACCAAGCAGATGGCCGAGCTGTACAAGCTGTGCCCGGTGTCGTTCGAGCAGAACGTCCTCACCGTGGCCATGTCCGACCCGAACAACCTTCAGGCGATGGACGACCTGAAGAACCTCCTCGGCATCCCGACGGTCACGCCCCTCCTCGCCCCGCAGAAGCAGATCGACGGGCTGATCGAGCGGGCGTACTCGACCTCGAAGGAGGAGTCGATGACCTCGCTCCTCGCCGAGCTCGAGAGCGACCCGACCATCGGCGCGGCGTCGATGCGCCGCGAGACGAGCATCGACCTGAACGACGCGATGGAGCTGGCAAACTCGTCCCCGGTCCGGAAGCTCATCAACATGGTGCTGTTGATGGCGATCCGCGACAAGGCATCGGACATCCACTTCGAGCCGTTCGAAGAGGAGTACAAGATGCGCTACAAGTGCGACGGCGTGCTGTACGAGATGGTGCCGCCGCCGCGCCACCTCGCCACCGCCATCGCCAGCCGCATCAAGGTCATGGCGAACCTCGACATCGCCGAGCGGCGGCTGCCGCAGGACGGCAAGATCGAGCTGAACCTCGGCGGCAACCGCATCGACATGCGCGTGTCGGTCCTCCCCACGCTGTTCGGCGAGAGCACCGTCATCCGGGTGCTCGACAAGTCGGCCGTCGGCCTGAGCCTCGACCGCATCGGCATGCCGCCGGTGATCCTCAACCAGTTCCGGGGGGTCATCAAGAAGCCGAACGGCATCGTCCTCGTGACCGGCCCGACGGGCTCCGGCAAGACGACGACGCTGTACTCGGCGCTGTCCGAGCTGAACGACCTCGAGACCAAGATCATCACGACCGAGGACCCGGTCGAGTACGAGATCGACGGCATCATCCAGTGCCCGATCAACCACGAGATCGACCTGACGTTCGCGGCCGCGCTGCGGGCCATCCTGCGGCAGGACCCGGACGTGATCCTGGTCGGCGAGATCCGCGACCTGGAGACGGCCCAGATCGCCATCCAGGCGTCGCTGACGGGGCACCTGGTGTTCAGCACGCTGCACACCAACGACGCCCCGAGCTCGGTGACGCGGCTGCGCGACATGGGCGTGGAGCCGTTCCTCATCACCGCGTGCGTGGAGGCGATCCAGGCCCAGCGGCTGGTGCGGAGGATTTGCCAGGCGTGCAAGACGGGGTACACGCCGACGCGCGAGCAGATCATGGAACTGGCGGTGGCCCCCGACACGATGGCCGGGAAGGAGTTCTTCTACGGCGAGGGGTGCGCCAAGTGCAACAACCTCGGGTTCAAGGGCCGGACCGGCCTCTACGAGCTGATGATGATCGACGACAACATCCGCGACATGATCAGCCGCGGCGGTAGCACCGACCAGATGAAGGCGTACCTCCGCAAGCTCGGCGTGCAGACGCTCCGCGAGTCGGGCATCGAGGCGCTGCTGAACGGCGTCACCACGCTCGACGAGGTGGTGCGCGAAACCGTCATGGAAGATTAGCCCGGGGCTGAAATCGACACCACGGCAGGGGCGTCATTCCAGGACCGCCCGGCCGGTAACCGAACGCGGCAGACTCGCACTCGGGGGACGTGATGCCGACTTACAAGTACGAAGCGATGGACACCTCCGGGGCGGAGGTGAAGGACTCGATCGAGGCGACGAACGAGGAGGAGGCGTCGCAGAAGATCAAGGCCAAGGGCTACTTCGTCACCAAGCTCACGGCCTCCGGCAAGGACAAGAAGGGGAAGAAGAAGGGGCAGAAGACCGGCAAGAGCCGCAAGACGTTCACCATCGGCGGCGTGTCGTCGAAGCAGCTCGTGACTTTTACGCGCCAGCTCTCGACGCTCCAGGACGCCGGCCTCCCGGTGCTGCGGTCGCTCCGCATCCTCGAGCGGCAGATGAAGCCGTCGGTGCTGAAGAACGCCCTCATCGACGTGGTCGACGACGTCGAGAGCGGCTCCAGCCTGTCCGAGGCGCTCGGCCGGCACCCGAAGGTGTTCAACCGGCTGTACGTCAACATGGTCCGCGCCGGCGAGGCCGGCGGCGCGCTCGAAGTCATTCTGCAGCGCCTCGCCGAGTTCCTCGAAAAGGGCCAGACGCTCAAGCGGAAGGTCATCGGGGCGATGGTGTACCCCGCGGTCGTGATCTTCGTCGCGGTGGCGATCCTCACCTTCATCATGGTGGCGATCATCCCGAAGTTTAAGAAGATCTTCGACGAGTTCGGGCTGACCCTGCCGTGGGCCACCCAGACGCTCATCAAGGTGAGCACCTGGATGAGCGACTACTGGTGGACCATCCCGATGTTCCCCCTCAGCGTCTACCTCCTCATCAAGCTGATCCGCTTGAGTCGGGCCGGAACCTACGCGCTCGACCGGGCGATATTGTGGGTTCCCGTGCTCGGCGACCTGATCGAGAAGACGATCGTGTCGCGCACCATGCGGACGCTCGGCACGCTCATCAGCTCGGGCGTGCCGATCCTGGAGGCCATCAACATCGTGAAGGAGACGGCCAACAACGCCGTCTTCGAGCGGATGTTCCAGCGGGTGCTGGAGAGCATCCGCGAGGGCGAGACGATCGCCGACCCGCTCCGCGAGTCGCGCCTCGTGGACGACATGGTGACGAACATGGTCGAGGTCGGCGAGGAGACCGGCGACCTCGACACGATGCTGTACAAGGTGGCCGACTTCTACGACGAGCTCGTGGACACGCTGGTGAAGTCGCTGATCTCGCTGCTAGAGCCGATCATGATCGTGTTCCTCGGCTTCACCATCGGGGCGATCGTGATCTCGCTGTTCCTGCCGCTGATCAAGCTGCTCGAGGGGTTGAGCAAGTAACGGGGCCGCGCCGGCGCGGGGTGAGCTAGAGTGCAGTTCACCCCCGCCCCGCCGACACAAGGAGACGCCATGACCCGGCACGCCGCCCCGCGACGGGGCTTCACGCTGGTCGAACTGCTGGTGGTGATCGGCATCATCGCCATCCTGTTCAGCCTCACGATCGTGGTGATCGGCAAGGTGAAGACCAAGGCCAGGGTCGCCGCCACCGCGGCCGACATCGCCCAGATCGCCAACGCCATCGGCTCGTACAAGTCGAAGATGCAGGTGCAGTTCGTCCCGTCGTGCGGCGGCGGCACGGGCGGCCTGTTCCGGCTGCGGAGCCTGTACGCCGGGAACGAGCCCGAGGCGATCTACCTGAAGTCGGTGTGGCCGCAGCTCCCCGGCTGCACCGGAATCAAGGGCGAGAGCACCGGCCTGCCGGACACCGACCTCGACGCCAACCAGACGCTCGTGTTCTTCCTCACCGGGGGAAACGTCACCAACTTCCAGGGCTTCTCGACCAACCGCACGAACCCGTTCACGACGCCGGCCGTCGGGTCCACCGAAGCGCGGCTCGGGCCGTTCCTGAACTTCCAGGAGAACCGCTACGCCGCCGGCTCGGCCGTCGCCGGGGCGGACAAGTCACGCCCGTCGCTACTCGACCAGTTCGGCTCGCCGTTCGCGTACTTCGCGTTCAACCCGGTGGTGAACACCTACAAGTACCCGGTCTACAACTCGACGAGCAACACGTACTCGTACACCGGCGACCAGGCGTTCAGCTTCAACGGCACGACCGTGAACCCCTACGTGGTCAACAACAAGTACCTGGAACCGAAGGGGTTCCAGATCATCTCGGCCGGGGACAACGGGAAGGACGACCAGTCCACCCCGAACACCTACGGGTTCGGCCCGGGCGGCACCAACTGGACGCCGGGCGGCGGGGTGTACGCCGAGGGGATGGCCGGGGCCGACGACATCGCCAACTTCAACGGCGGCGGCCTGCTCATCAACCCGAACTGACCCGCACGGAGGACTGCCATGCGCCGCGAACCGCTGCGGGCCGGCTTCACGCTCATCGAGTTGCTCGTCGTCGTCGCCATCCTGGCGCTCCTGGCCGCGCTCATCGCGGCCGGGATCTCCAAGGTGAAGGAGGGCGAGCAGGGGCGCGTCACGAACAACACGCTCACGAAGCTCCAGCTGGCGATCAACAACCAGTGGAAGGTGACGTGCGACAAGTGCCGCGACGACCGGCGCACCTACGCCACGCCGAACAAGCAGCCCGACTTCGTGAGGATGGTCGCCATCTGCGACGGCGACGTGGACCGGGCCGAGGCGCTGTGGATGTTTATGAACCTCCGCCGCGCCATGCCCGAGACCTTCGCCGAGGCGCGGAGCCCCGTGACCCTCACGGGGAACGGCCAGACGGTGTTCCTCCCGGCCAACACGGCGTTCAAGGAGATTCAGGACAAGCCGAAGGCCGCCGGGCAGCCGGAGGAGGAGTCGGCGGCGCTGCTGTACATCATCGTCAACCAGGGCGCCCGCGGTAACAGCTTCGCCCTCGACGACGCCATGCAGGGAGCCCAGACCCAGCTGTCATTCCCGGGCGACACGCCGGCGCTGAACCTCCCCGCCTTCAAGGACGGGTTCGGCACCTACGTCGCGTTCCGCCGCTTCTACCAAAGCGCCGAACTCAACTCCGGCGAGTACGGCCGGCAGCGCAACACGGCCATGCTTCAAAAGGGCGTGGACCCGATGGACGACCCGCTCGACGACCGCGGCAAGCTGAAGCTGTGGGCCAACACCACGGTCAAGGCCGCGGCCGAGAAGGCCGTCCTGGCGTCCGGCCAGACGTTCGACGGCCGCAACCGAATTGCCACGCCGATCTCGGCCGGGGCTGATTCACGCGACCAAGCGGACAACCAGAAGCACCTGGCGTTCCGCTCGCCCAACGACAGCGACAACGCCTTCGGGTACCGGGTCGGCCGGCAGGGAACCAAGGGGGACTGACCATGACGCGGCAACGCCCCGGCCGCCGGGCCGGGTTCACCCTCGTCGAACTGCTGGTGGCGATGGCCGTCATGGCCACGCTGGCCGCCATCGCCATCGCCGTCGTGCCGTCCGCGATCGAGCAGGACCGCACGACCGACGCGGCGGCGACGATCCGCCAGCACCTGACGATCGCCAAGGCGCGGGCGACGCGCGAGAACAACGGCCGCGGCATCCGCTTCATCCTCGACAGCGGCTCCAACGACCCGGCCCGCATGTCGGGCGTGGACACCGCCGGGTTCGTGTACGGCGCGCTGTTCAGCAGCGAATTGCAGTACATCGAGGCCGCGCCGACGATCGTGCCGAACCCGCTCGGCCTCACCGGGCCGACCGACGCCTACGTCGAGTTCGACCCGACGACGAGCAAGACCACGCTGGTGAACCTCGACCCGAACTCCGAGGCGATCCTGGTGATGCAGAACGACCTCGCCGCCCGCTGGTTCCCGAAGCTGTACTGCCCGGTGCTCGGGCCGGACGCCTTCGGCCGGTCGCAGCGGTTCGAGGTCATCAACCTCCAACGGCAGGGGACGACGAACAACTGGACGGTGACGCTCGACCGCCAGCCGCACAGCCTCCTCGGGGCCGGCACGACGCAGCGGGTCTACCGGTTCGCGGTCGAGCCGCGGTCGAGGGCGCTGCTCGGCGAGCCGAACGTCCCGCTGCCGAAGAACGTGTGCGTGGACCTGAACGCCGGCGTGAGCCTCCCGAGCGCCCGGGTGGTGAATGGCCAGCCGATCGACTTCGAGATCATGTTCGCGCCGAACGGGCAGGTGGTGGACCCGTTGTCGTCCGGGTTGATCTACCTGTGGGTGCGCGACTACACGAAGACGGACCCGACCACCGGCAAGCCGCTAGACATGCGGCCGGCGACCACGACGCCGGCCCACGCCTACGTCAGCCAGTTCCAGTTCGAGATCGGCGGCGAGCAGCAGCTGGTGGCGATCAAGGCCAAGTCCGGCGCGATCGGCACGTTCCCGGTGAACTGGCCGAACGCCACCGGCATCTACGCGGCCGGGTTCGGCCCGTACTCGCTGGCTGCCAAGGACTCGAATTCCCCGTGACCCTCGCCCCGTCCGTGCGACCGGAGACGACCATGACGCGCCGACCCGGGCTGTCGCTGACCGAGGTGCTGGTCGCCCTGTTCATCATGGGCATCGGCTGCATCGCGATCCTGACCCTGTTCCCGCTCGGCGCGCTGAACATGGCCCAGGCGTTCCGCGACGACCGCTGCACCCAGGCCGCGTACCAGGCGGACGCGTTCCTGCGCTCCTACGTGCGGACCGCCCGCGACACCGGCCGGCTCAACAAGGGGACGGAGAAGTTCGTCGACTCCCTCACCGACCCCGACCCCGGCGCGACGCGGTCGGCGATCAACTACATGCCGGCGGTCGGCGGCGGCATGCCGAGCTACCCGGTCTTCGTGGACCCGCTCGGTTACCGGGCCCGCGGCGCCACGACCGACAACCCGACGAACCCGGAGGACCGGAGCCTGTGGATGGGCGACAGCTCGTTCGGCGCCTCCGATTACACAGTGTCGCCCTACGTACACCGGAGCGCGATCGCGCGGCGGAGCCTGCGGACGATCACGAGCCTGAACTCGAACGCCTTCGAGACGGCGAAGCAGCAGCCGCTCGCGATCCGCACGTGTAGCCTCCTCGACGGGTTCGGGTACGACTTGGGGGGCCAGCCGGCGACGGTCGGCGGCGGCACCACGCTCGACCGCGACCTGCGCTACAACTGGATGTGGGTGCTGCAGAAGCCCGACGCCGGCGCCGGCCCGACGAACGTCACCGTGGTCGTGTTCGACAAGCGGGCTCCCAACTTCGCCCCCACCGGGACGCCGCTGGAAACGGTCTGGAAGCCGTCGGCCGCGGCCCCCGGGTCGGCGCAGGTGAGCTTCGCCGGCAGCTACGAGGGGGCGCCCTCCGCGTCGCTCCAGCCCAACACGCTCCCGACGATCCAGAAGGGCGGCTGGCTCCTCGACTGCAGCATCGCCCTCATCGACCGGTCGAAGCCCGGCCCGCCGGTCGAGGTTGCGTTCCAGGGTGGGGGCGGGGTGACGGCCAACCGCCCGCCCACCGCCCAGCCGTGGATTCGCAACGCCCACTTCTACCGCGTGGTGAGCGTGACCGAGGTGCGGAATACCGCGGCGACGCCCGAGGTCATCGGGATCAACGTGGAACTGGAGCAGCCGCTGCGGCCGGACACCGGGCGGAACCCGAGCGCCACCCCGCCGGAGCCGACCCTGAGCGAGCGCCGGTTCATGTACCTGAGTGGCGTGGCCGACGTGTTCGAGCGCAGCAACACGATCGACCTCCCGTAACCCGCACCCGGACCCGGCCGTCGCCCCGGCCCCGACCCGCGAGGGGACCATGCTTCTGACCGCCGCCCGCCGCGCCCGCCCCGGCTTCACCCTCGTGGAGCTGATGGTCGCCGCCGCCGTGTGCGTGCTCATCATGGCCATCCTGGCCGGCGCGTTCTCGATGGGCATCGACACCGTCCGGCAGATGAAGAGTGCCGGCGACATGATGGACCAGCTCCGCGGCGCCGGGACGGCGCTCAAGGCGGACCTCGCCGCGAACCACCTGATGACCCCCGACGGCACGCCGGTGAAGCTCAGCAGCATCCGGGCGGACCAGACCAGCGTGACCGACAACGGCACGGGGGCGACGCCGCGGTACACCGTGAGCGGGTGGGAGTGTCCGACGAACGGGTTCGTGCGCATCTGCAGTCCGCCCTTCACCTACCCGTCCGGCAACCCGACCGACGCCGACGGCCTGAACGCAGGCACCGGCATCGCCACGACCCACTACCTCCACTTCACGAGCATCCTGACCGGCAACTCGGACGACGAGTACTTCCGCGCCGCGGTGCCGGCGAACGGCCAGACGTACCACTCGATCGCGGCCGAGGTCGCCTGGTTCCTGGAGCCGATGCCGTCGCTCGGTACCGGCCCGACGCTGCACCGCCTCATCCGCCGGCAGCGGATCTGCGCCCTCAGCGACACCGACCGCCGCGACCGGCCGTGGCCGAGCATCGCCGACGAGGCCGTCATCAGCCTCCGCCGGCCCGACTCGAAGACGACGTACCTCAGCACGCTGGCCGAGCTGACGAACCCGTCGAACCGCCTCGGCGGCACGAAGTGGTCGTCGGCGACCAACCAGGTCGGCGCCGGCTACGCCTTCCAGGGGAGCCCCGCGCAGGACGACGTGATCGCCCCGATGTCCTCGCGGCCCGGCGAAGACACGGTGCTGTCGAACGTGATCTCGTTCGAGGTGCAGGTGCAGTGGACCGGGGCCGGCGGGACGGCGATGAACGGGACGGCCGCGAAGAACGCCCTGCTGCCCTACGACAACACGACGCCGGCGAAGCGCGACCCCAGCGTGTTCGACACGACCCAGAGCAAGACCGACGACCCGTTCGACACGCTCCCGAAGGTGCTGCCGACCTGGACGAACGGCGGGCTGGCGAACACGCACACCTACGACAGCTGGACGCGCGACCTCGACTGGCAGACGAGCTACGACCCGGCCACGCCGGACGCCAACCGCCCGCCGCTGGTCATCACCGTGCGGGCCGTGCAGGTGCGCATCCGCATCTGGGACCCGAAGATGCAGACCGGCCGGCAGATCACGATCACGCAGGACCTGTAGCCGCCCCGGGCCGCGCCCGGCCCGCCACCCGTACCCGTCGCCCGCCCGGACCACCGGAGCCGCCGCCATGCCTCGGCTGACCACCACGCGCCGGACCGCCCGCCGCGGCGCCATCCTCGTCGTCGTCCTCGCCACGCTGACCATCTTCGCGGTCGTCGGCATCGCCTTCGTGTACTACTCCGACGGCGAGATGGTCGCCGCCCGGTACGCCAAGGAGGCCGAGAGCCGCAACGGCCAGATGATCCCGTCGCCGCCGGCGTTCGACGACCACGCCGAGAGAATGCTCTTGTCGGTAATGTTCGGCATCGATCCGAACGACCCGAACGCGCCTGCTGGCGCAACAGATTACAAGAACCAGTTAAACGGCTTCCGCGGGCACGACCTGCTCAGCTCCATCTACGGAGCCCACGCTACAGACTCAGCGACTCCGTACACCGGCCCCGGCATCATCCACGAAAGTCTCGGTACCTCGACCTGGGCAGACAAGTCCTTCGCGTCCCTGTCGGACCGAGCGCGGGTCATCAACAACACCGTGATGAACATCGGCGGCAAATACCTCGCGTTTGACCCCGAAATCAGCGGCGAAGCGCGTGATGCGATGACGCGATCGCCAATCAAGACGAGCGACGCCGAGATCACCGGCAAGACGCCGACGCGGTTCCACGTGGCGAAGAACGCCCCGTACACCTATCCGGACCTGAACAACCTCTACCTGGCAAGTGTCAGCCCGGCGACCGGTGAGGTTGTAGTACCGTCATACTTCCGCCCGTGGGCGTTTAACGACCGACCGGTGGCACTTGGCACGAACCCGCCACCGGCTGCGGCCCCGATCGGCGGCCGGCTCGCCGGGTGGGACCCGAACGACAAGGTACTCATCGCCAACACCGACTGGGTGACCGCCGAGGGCCGCGCCAAGATCCTCCGCCCGCGGCCGATCGACCAACTCACGCCCGGCGAGATCAGCGGGGCGATCGGTATCAACCGCCCGCCGACCGAAACCGAACTGAACAAGATGACGTTCCCGCAGTGGACCGCGCTGCACAAGACGATCGACGACAAGATTCGGTCCGGGGACATCATCGGATACCCGCGGCCGAACTCCGACAACAGCACCACCGGCGACGTGTTCAGCTACATCGGCGGCGTCGGCCCGCAGCGGAACGACACGATCCTCATCGATGCCGGGTTCGCGCCGTTCGAGTGGCCGGTCCGGAGCGGCAAGTACATCAAGCCGCTCGCCGCTTTGCTCGTCACGGACAACGACGGGCTGCTGAACGTGAACGCGCACGGCATGGTCCGCAACGGCGGCAACCACACCTCGTACCACGGCTTCGGCCCGTGGGAGGTGAACCTCGAGTCGGCCGCCGCGAACAAGGGCGAGGCCAGCACCATCGTATCCTCGCGGTTCGGCAAGTGGGGCTCGCCCGGCGCCCGCAACAACCAGCCGACGCAGACCCTGCCGTTTGACCCGTCGGCCCGCCGGCTCGGGCTGTACGGGCAGGTCAACTGGGACGCCACCGGCACCCTGGCGATGGGGACGCGGGCGGTGACGATCCCGTCGTTCGCCGCCGGGGCCAACCCGTTCGCCGTCGTGCCGAACTACGCCGCCGGGTTCTTCGACGACAACACCGACCCGAAGAAGGGCGACAACCACCCGGCGCTGTACAACCCGGCGGACTGGGCGGCGTTCCCCGAGAGCAATTCGCTCAACCCGCTGCCGGCCGGCCCGAACCCGAAGGCGCCGTTCGGCTTCACGTACTCGCACGCCGACACCCGCCGCCTCCGCCAGCGCTACGCCGGCGAACTCGACCTGTACCAGCAGATGACGTTCAACAAGCTGGCCGGCGCCCCGAGCGGCACGCTGGTCGGCTCGTTCCCCGCCGGATCGACCTACCGCCAGGACCCGGCCCACCCGCGGCGCGGGCTGTTCACCACCCTCAGCGCCGGCCACGACCTGCCGCTCACGATGCCGCAGGGGTCGGAGACAAACGCGTTCACGCTGACCGAGCCGAACCCGCGGCCGACGCCGACCACGCCGCAGCCGACCGCCCCGGTCCACGGCGGGACCGCGAAGCTGACGGCCGCGACCGGCCCCGGCTCTACACCGTTTCTCGGCCCGGTAAACCTGAACCGACCGCTGGCCGACTACCGCAAGGATAAGACGACGGACCTGAACGCCGGGAACACCGACGCCGGCACCTCCAACCAGGCCTGGGCCGACCGGCACAACTTGGCCCGCGACATCTTCATCCGCCTCGTCATCGGCACCGGCGCGATCAGCAGCACGAAGGGGCTCGACAGCAGCGGCAATCTCAAGCTCCCGCAGCCGAGCAGCACGCCGGAGTACAACGGCCTCCGCTACCTGGCCCAGATGGCCGCCAACATCGTCGACTACATCGACGGCGACGACGTGTCCACGATGTTCGTGTGGAACTCGGACGACTCAGCGAACTCGCCGGACGGCCTCCTCGTGCGCGTCACCGATACGTCGGTCGCGAGCACCGCGACGGCCGCGATGTCGGACCCGACGAAGGTCGGCGAGCGGGTGGTGTTCGGGGTCGAGGTGCCGCGGCTGGTCATCAACGAGGTGTACTCCGAGATCGTGGACGACCCGAACGGCAAGGGGAAGGGGACCGGCAAGGGGAGCGGCAAGAGTATGGACGACGGCCTCGCCCGGTTCTGGGTCGAGTTGCTGAACCCGGCCAGCCCGGTGAGCCCCGCGGCCGCGAAGGACGGCGTCCTCGGCACCGGCAAGGTCGTTCTCAAGGACGCCGGCGGGATCAAGCCGTACAAGCTGGTCATCGCCCGCGGCAACCGCAAGAAGCTGGCCGACGACATCCGCTACAACCCGGCCAACGTGGCGGGAGACCTGCCGGACAACAAGAACGACGCCGACATCGAGTACGACTTCAACGACGCCGGGGCCGCCAACTCCGAGGTGGCGCCCAACAACGGCAAGTACGACCCGGCTGGCGACCCCACCCTCGGCGTCGTCGTCGTCGGCCCGAAGGTGACCGGCGCGAACCCGGCCGAGGAGTTCGACCCGAAGCAGCTGGCAACCGTCCCGCCGTGGGCCAACACGATGATCGAGTCCAGCGGCAACGCCCCGAAGAACGGCGTGTCGAAGGCGATGGAGTACCGGCTGACGAACGCCGAGATCAAGTCGCTCGACCTGACCAAGTCGAACTCGGAGTTCCGCCGGCACGTCGTGCTGCTGCGGCGGCTGGCGAACCCGTACGTCGCCGAAGACGCGGCGACGAACCCCTACGTCACGGTGGACGTGATGGACTGGGTGCCGGCGAACGACGCGCTGTTCACCGGCAACGGCGGCGGCATGGGCGGCGGCGGCCGGCCCATAGCCCAGCGCGAGGCGCTCGGCCGCGTCCAGCCCTACGCCGGGCACGCCTTCCCGGACGACCCCGACGTCGCCGGCATCCTGAAGTACACGTTCCCGACCTCGGCTACCCTCGCCCAGTCGCCGATGACGGCGGGGACGAACGAGCCGAAGCACACGTTCGGCCGGCACAACGGGCGGGACGTCACGGCCCCGACCGCCGAGACGTTTACCCCCGCGACGCCGGCCCCGACGACGGGGCTGAACGACACCGTGATGGCCCCGTACGACTGGCTCGTCCACCTCGACCGGCCGCTCGTCAACCAGCTCGAACTGCTGAACATCCAGGCGGTGAAGCCGCACGAGGTGACGTACTACTTCCTCCAGCCGCCGGCCGCGGCCGGCGAGGGCGTCCGCAAGCACGTCGGGCAGGCGCCGTGGTTCGGCGTCGCCCCCGACAACGTCGCGCCGCAGATCGGCGGCCACCCGTTCACCCTCCAGGCGCGGGCGGCGATCGACACGACCGCGACCGGGCGGAGCACCAACGGCCTGTTCCGCGGGCTGGAGTTCCTGCGGCCGAAGCCGTGGACGTACGGCGCCGCGTCGGGCGGCCGTGTCCACGGGAAGCTGAACCTGAACACGATTCAGGACATTCGCGTCTGGAACGCGCTGGCCGACCCGCAGGCGGCGAACGGCTTCACCCAGGCCGACTCGGACAAGCTCTGGACGACGTTCTTCACCTCGCCCGACACGGGCGGGACGAACGGCAGCGGCGTGCGGACCTTCGCGTCCCAGAAGCGAACGGACGCGATCAGCCAGAACTGGACCGTGCCGGCGCCCGGCCAGACGATCGACGACCTCGACCCGAACGACCCGAACTTCAAGACGCTGCTGCCCACCGTGGACCGGCCGTTCAAGCCGTTCGGGACGGTTGACGCCGGGGCGGTGAAGTCGTCGCTGGTGAGTCCGAACGGGTCCGGGTTGCAGGACACGATCTTCCGCGCCGACGGCACGCTAGCGACGCCGACCGGCCGGCCGGTGCTGTGGCCGGCGACTGCGACGCACCCGTACCTCGAGGCGGAGCTGGCCCGGAAGGTGTTCAACAACACCACCACGGTCAGCAACGTGTTCACCGTCCACCTCACGATCGTCTACCACGAGGTGCGGATGGACACGACGGCGTCGCCCCCGGTGCTGCAAGGGGAGACGATCAACGTCGAGACGGACGACGACACGAAGACGCCGCCGGTGTCGGTGACGCGCTACTTCCTGGGCCGCGAGTCGTTCCGCGAAGTGCCCGGCGACATGCGGCAGCAGTACCTGGCGGTGGTGGACCGGTCGAACGCGCTCGTCCAGCCACCGTACCCGAGTGGGACGCAGGACCTGGCGCCGACCCCGTTCCACTCCACGCTCGGGGGGAATTTGGCGATCACAGACACGAAGTTGACCCTCGTGAACGCGGAGATCAACACCACAAACGCCTCGGCGACCGTGTACGCGGACGGAGTGCCGGTCACGATCAACGCGGGCACGAAACTGCGAATCGGCAACGGGCCGGACGCGGACTGGGTAAAGGTGACTTCGGTCGACACTAAGACCAGCGAGATCAACTTCGAGCACGTCACCAACCCGAAGCAGTCGGCGCTCCAGCGGTCGCACCAGGCCGGCGTGGTGGTGACGAATGCGTCGTTCGGCCGACCGGTGCAGCCGACGGCGAATTTCAGTCCGATCAAGGCGCCGGACGTGTTCCGACGCAGCGGCTACCCGTTGTTCATCCCCTACGCTTCGCGCGTGCGGTAGGGGTCGTCGTGGGGCCGGTTTCCAACCGGCCGGTTGGAAACCGGCCCCACGATGTCACGCCGTCGGCGGCACTTCCTTCGCCCGCAGCATCTCCACCCGACCTTCGCGGCCGACCGCGTACACGAAATCCGTGCGGCTCGTACACGCGGCCCCGGGAACGCCCATGCGGTCCAGGGCCAGGAACGCCACCTGCGCCGGGTGCACGCCGCGGCGCGCGGCGGTGGCGTTCACCCGGCGGCAGGCCAGTTCGCACGCCTCCTGCGCCGACTTCCCGGCGCGCATCTGCTCGACCACGAACATGCTCCCACCGATGCGGATGATCTCCTCCCCGACGCCGGTCGCACCCGCGGCGCCGGCCTGGTCGTCCACGTACAGCCCGGCTCCGATGATCGGCGAATCCCCGACGCGGCCCGGGAGCTTATAGGCAAGGCCGCTGGTCGTGCAGACGCCGCCGAGGTGCCCGCGGCCGTCGTGGGCCAGCACGGTCACGGTGTCGTGGTTCTGCTCGTCCACCTGCGGCGGGGGCGCGGGGTTGTCCTTCTTCGGGGGCGGCGGCGCGGGGCGGCGGTTCGGGTGCTTCTCCTCCCACTCGCGCATCGCCGCCACCGTGTACGGGTACTCCAGCGGGAAGCCTTCCTGCAGGGCGAACCACTTCGCCCCCTCGCCGACGAGGAAGATGTGCGGCGTCTTCTCCATGACACGCCGCGCGACGGCGGCCGGGTGGCGGACGTGCTCCAGCCCGGCGACCGCCCCGCACGACAGCGTGCGGCCGTCCATCACGCAGGCGTCGAGGGTCAGGCGGCCGATGCGGTCCGGGAGGCTCCCGAAGCCGACCGACGTGCGGCTGGCCGTGTCGTCCTCGACGGCCTGCGCCCCCGCGAGGGCGGCGTCGAGCGCCGGCTCGCCCTTGAGGAGCCGTGCGAGTCCCGTCTCGACGGCCAGTTTCCCGAACGGCCAGGTGGCGATGATGGTGGACATGGGACGTGTTGGGTTGGTTGGTGGTTCGTGCCGGAACTTCCGGGATAGCGTACCAGCCGGCGCGGGCCGGCGATACCACCCCGTGAATCACCACGAACGAAACAGCAACCTCACCTTCATCCGATCTTCACCCACGACTTCCGGCGACGGGCGAAGTACCCTGTAGAGACGCCACCCAACCCCACGGTGCCCCATGACGCCCGACCGTGCCGCGCTCCTCGCCCGGGTCGAAGCCTTCGACGTCGACGGCCCGCCCGCCCCCGCCCTCCCCTTCGCCGCCCGGCTGGCCCGCGAACACGGCTGGAGCCGCCCCTACGCCGACCGCGTGGTCCGCGAGTACAAGCGGTTCGCGTACCTGGCCGCTGCCGGGTTCGGCCCCGTCTGCCCGTCCGAGGACGTGGACGCCGCGTGGCACCTGCACCTGACGTACACCCGCAGCTACTGGACGCGGTTCTGTGGCGACGTGCTCGGCATGCCGCTCCACCACGAGCCGACGAAGGGCGGCCCGGCCGAGGGCCGCAAGCACCTGACGATGTACGACCACACCCTCGCCGCGTACCGCGAGGCGTTCGGCGAGCCGCCGCCGCCCGACGTCTGGCCGGCGGCCGCGGAACGGTTCGGCATCGACCTGCGACACCGCGTCGTCAACACCGGCCGCAACTGGGTCGTGCCGAAGCGGCCGGTGCTGCGGGCGCTTCATCTGACGGCCGCGCTCGTCGTGCTCGCGGTGGTCGCCCCCGGGTGCGACGGCGGGTTCAACCCCTTCGACCTCGTCGGGGCGCAGTACCTCACCTTCTTCATCCCCGTGCTGATCGGGGCGATCGTCGCGGGTCGGCTGATCCGGAACGGCCTGCGTTCGCCCGGCCCGCACCCCGGCGACGAGGAGCAGACGCTCACTTGGGAACAGGCCGCGTACCTCGCCGGCGGGGCGCCGCGGCTGATGGCCGCGACCGTGGCCCGCCTCGCGTCGGCCGGCGCCCTCCACGAAAGCCAGTCCGTGTTGACCCGCGTGGACGGCGTCTCGCCGGGTGACTTCGGGCCCATCGAGCAGGTCGTACTCGACCACCTTCCGGTGAACCGCGGCGACGTGAACGCCCTGCGACAGGCGGTGCAGACGAAGTTCGCCACCGAGGCGGCGCGGCTGGAGGCCGAGGGCTACACGCTGAACTCGGGGCGGCGCGGGTTCGCGGGCTGCGGGGCGTTCCTGCCGGTGCTGCTCGTCGTACTCCTGTTCGGCGTGCCGCGGCTGATGGCCGGGCTGGGTAACGGCAAGCCGGTCGGCTACCTCGCCGCGGCGATCGGCGGCGGGCTCCTGTTCGGGATCGTGCTCGCCTTCTGGGGGCTCCCGCGGCTGACGCGGCGCGGCGAGGCGGCGCTGCGGCGGACGCGCGACCGCAACTGGAACCTGAACGAAAAAGTCGCCACCGGGGGCGACGTCGGGCTCGCCGTGGCCCTGTTCGGGACCGTCGTCCTGACCGGCACCGCGCACGCCTTCCGATCCCCTGGTACCCGCGGCAGATGCACTCCGGTTCGGGCGGCGGCTGCGGCTCCGGGTGCGGGACGGGCGGGAACGGCGGCTGCGGCGGGGGCGACGGCGGCGGTGGCGGGTGTGCGGCGGTGCGGCGGCGGTGGCGATTAGCCCGACCGCGGTTTGACCGCGGCCGGTTCGGGTGCTAGGGGTTGAGGCGGGCACTGAACGCCCGCCGCCCGGCCGAGACCGCTGATGTCCGTCGCCCCGACCGCCGACCCGAGTTCGTCGCTCCCGACCGGCCGTCGCCGGGTGTGGGCCGCGCCGGTCGTCCGCTCGCACGGGATGCTCGTACTCACCCCCGACCAGTTGGTCCTGTCCGCCGACCACGGCCCGCCCCGGCCCGAGGTGCGGGCGGCCGCGGAGTTGGGAGACGACCTCGACGACCTCTTCGGCCCGCTGGCGACAACCATCGCCCTGAAGTCGGTGCGGAAGGTCGCGCTGGATTTGTTGCAGGACGCGGTGACGGTCGCTTACTCCGGCCCCTCGGGCCCGGTCCGCCTGCGCGTCGAGTTCGAGACCGCCGAGGCCGCCGACGCCTTCTTCACGAAACTGTGGCGGCGGATGGGTCAGGACTGCTCACTCTCGCCCTACCGCCGGGACGGGTGGACGCTGGCCGAGACCCCGCTCGGGTTGCTGGCGGCCGTGTTGCTCCTCACGGCGGTCCTCGCACTGACCGTGCGGTCGTTCGACGAGTACGCCCACGACCGGCCGGTGGGTGCGGTGAGCGTGCCCGCGGCGGGGCAGTTCGGCAGCCCGGGGGACGGCCTGGTATCGCCGCTGGAGCGGTGGCTGGGGTGGATGGACTGGCGCGTCGTGTGCGGCCTCGGCGGCGCCGCCGCGGCGGCGACGCAGGTGTGGCTCTACCGCCGCCTCACGGCCCCGCCGCGGGCGCTCGTTGTGGTTCGGGGTGCCTAGTCGGCTTCGGTTCGGACTCGCCCGAGGGATACGGATGCGTCGTGAAGACTGCGTGGAACTGTTCGGCAAAATCCCGCAGGCGTACCACGCCCAGCTGAACCTGATCCTCCGCGGTCAGGGGATGATTACCGTGGACGTGCTCATCCGGTTCGAGCCGCACTACGTCGTGCTCCGCGGCCGCGAGCAGGGCTCGACCGACGAGGGGCGGGCGTTCTTCGTGCCGTACGAGGAGATCGCGTACTTCCGGCTCGAGCGCGTGGTGAAGCTCGGCGAGATCAAGGCGATGTACGGCGAGACCGGGCACGTGGACGCGGAAGACGCCCTCCTGGCGGCGACGGCGGCCGCCGACGCCGAGGCCGCGGCCGAGACGTCGGCCGGGGTAGCGTCGAAGACGCCCCCGCCGGTGGGGACGCCGCTCGGGCCGACGGACCCGGCCGCGATCGCCCGCCAAAACTTGTTGGAGCGCATCCGCGCCGCCCGCGCCAACATCGGCGGGGCGACCGGCCGCGTGGGCGGGAAGTAACCCCGGGCGCGCCGTGCCCTCACTCCGCGTCCCCGCCGACGTGCTTGCCGCGGTCGTTGCCCACGCCCGCGCCGACGCGCCGCTGGAGTGCTGCGGCCTACTCGCGGGTTCGGCCGACGGCCGCGTCACCCTCCACTTCCCGATCCGCAACGACCTCGCCAGCCCGTCCGAGTACCTGACGAACGCCCGCGACCTGTTCGCCGCCTCGAAGGCCGTCCGCGCCGCGGGGGCCGAGGTGCTCGCCGTGTACCATTCCCACCCGGCGTCCCACCCCGTTCCGAGCGCGAAGGACGTGGCCGGCAACCACTGGGGCGACGCCGTCGTCCACCTCATCGTCGGCCTCGCCGGTCCGGAGCCGGACGTGCGGGCGTGGCGAATCACCGCTGAGGGGTATGAACCAGTCGCGTGGACCTTTCTCGATCCGTGACGGTCGCGGCGGGCGCCCGGGGGCGGAAGTGGGAAAAATCCGTCGGCCAGGGCTGGCGGCGGACCGATTCCGTTGGCATAACGGGAGGAAACGCCCGCCCGCGCATGTCAGGCCGCGTGCGGACCGTCGGCCCCGAAGCCCTGAACTCGGAGGTTCCCGCTCGTGCCGCACGTCGTCACCGCCAACTGCAACGACTGCAAGTACACCGACTGCTGCGTCGTCTGTCCGGTGGAGTGCTTCTACCAGGACGAGAAGATGCTCTACATCGACCCGGCAGACTGCATCGACTGCGAGGCGTGCGTCCCCGAGTGCCCGGTCGAGGCCATCTACTCCGAGCCGAACGTGCCCGGGCAGTGGCAGAGCTACATCCAGCTCAACGCCGACAAGAGCGCCGAGCTCAAGGCGGGCGGCGGCCACATCACCGAGAAGGCCGACCCGCTCGAAGGGCCGGACTGCTCGGCGAAGAAGTAGTGGGAGTGTTCAGTTTTCAGTTTTCAGTGTTCAGCCAGACGATGGCGGCCCGGGGTCACACCCGGGCCGTCCTGGTTTCGTCCCCCGCCTTGAACCTACTATTCCCCTACGATGTCGTGCCGGCTTGGCTGACCACCGAACACTGAACACCGAACACTGACGCCATGACCGGCCTCCTCCTCATCCAGCTCGGCACGCCGGACGCCCCGACCTACCGCGGGCTGTTTCCCTACCTCCGCCAGTTTCTCTCCGACCGGCGCGTCATCGAGGTGCCGAAGCCGATCTGGGTCCCGCTCCTGTACGGGTTCATCCTGCCGTTCCGCAGCGGCGCGTCGGCGGCGAAGTACCGCCGGATCTGGAGCCCGGAAACCGGCTCCCCGCTGATGCACTACACGACGCGGCAGACCGCCCTGCTCCAGGAACACTTTCCCGGCACGCCGGTGCGCTTCGGCATGATGGTCGGCAACCCGCCGGTCCGCGCCGCGGTGCGGCAGTTCGTGGACGCCGGCGTCGACCGGCTCGTGGCGCTGCCGATGTTCCCGCAGTACTCGGCCACGACCTCCGCGAGCGCCACCGACGCGCTGTTCGGGGCACTCGTGCAGGAGCGTCGCGTCCCCGCCGTCCGCGTGGTCCCGCCGTACTACGACCACCTGGCGTACCTCGACGCGCTCGCGGCCAACTTCCGGGACGACGTCACTCGCCTCGGGTGGGAACCCGAGCACGTCGTCATCAGTTTTCACGGCATCCCGCAAAGCTACGCCCGGAAGGGCGACCCGTACGCCACCCACGTCGTCCGCACGACGCAGGCGCTGGTGAAGCGGCTCGGCTGGCCCCGGAGCTACTGGACGCAGACTTACCAGTCGCGGTTCGGCAAGTCGCCGTGGCTCAAGCCGTACACTGACGACGTGCTCGAAGGCCTGGCGAAGAAGGGCGTGCGGCGCGTGTACGTGTTGCTGCCGGGGTTCACCGCCGACTGCCTCGAAACGATCGACGAAATCGGCCACGAGAGCCGCGAAGTGTTCTTGCACGCCGGGGGCGAGAAGCTGCACAACGGCCGCTGCCTGAACGACCACCCGCGCTGGATCGAGGCGATGGCGCGGATCGTCCGGGACGAGGCCGCCGGCTGGCTTTGACCGTCACCGCCACGCGGCCGGCGCCGCGACGCCCGTCGGCCCGACCCTTGCCACGAACAACGAGACCGGCTTGCCCGCCCGCCTCAGTTG